>NZ_JAWOAN010000049.1:0-26008 GCF_046498525.1 Yoonia sp. | reverse complement strand
CAGTCCCCCAACTTCTTCGGCTGCATTGAGGATTTGGCTGAATGTGCCCGGGCCGCTCATTCCAGCCAGGCCCTGTTCATCACTGCCTTTACCGAGCCTTTGGCCTACGGACTGCTCCCCTCTCCAGGCAGCCAGGGGGCTGATATCGCCTGCGGCGAGGGACAAAGCCTGGGACAGAAGGTTATGCACTGTCCCGCGATAGTTCGGCGAACGCTGCTTCAGCCATTGCGGCGCTGGACAAGGCGCACCACAAAGTCAGCGGAGAGGCCTTGCAGCGCGAGGCCATCACGGCCACCACCGATGCACGCTTCTTCGGGCTTTATGCGGACATACCTGCATTGGTCTATGGCCCACGTGCCGAAGCGATTCACGGTTTCAACGAACGTGTCGATCTTGAAAGCATGCGTCGCATCACCAAGGCAACTGCACTTTTCATCGCCGATTGGTGCGGCACAGAAGAGGTATAAGTCATGCGCGATGCTGTCATAGTTTCAACTGCCCGCACACCGATCGGCAAAGCCTACCGTGGGGCGTTTAATAACCTAGCGGTTCCAATTCTTGCCGCCCCTGCGGTCAAGGCGGCTTTGGCCCGCGCCGGATTAAGCGGCGGCGAGGTGGAAGAGGCTGTTTTCGGTTCGGCCCTGACCCAAGGCTCCGCTGGTATCAACGTGGCGCGGCATATCGTTCAGGCCGCGGGCTTGCCCGACAGTGTGGCTGGCGCGACAATCGACCTTCAATGTGCGTCAGGCCTTAATGCGATTGCCATAGCTTCGCACATGGTGCGCTGCGAAGGTGTAGACGTGACTTTGGCCGGGGGCGTGGACAGCATTTCGCTGGTGCAGAACGCGCATTGGAATAGCTACCGCTACCATGACCCCACGGTCCGCGAAGAATATTACCTTGGTATGCTCGACACAGCCGAGGTGGTCGCCGAACGCTATGGCGTCAGCCGCGCGGATCAGGATGCCTATGCGCTGCAAAGCCAGATGCGCACGGCCAAGGCGCAGGAAGCAGGGCTATTCGTGGACGAGATCGTTCCAGTCGACGCGGTCAAGCTTGCTACGGACAAGGCGACTGGAGAGACCTTTGACGAGGCGGTGCGCCTTGAACGGGACGAGTGCAACCGCCCAGGCACGACCGCCGAGGCCCTGTGTGGCCTTGGCGCCGTGAAAGGTGAAGGCATGACAGTCACGGCAGGCAATGCCAGCCAATTGTCCGACGGGGCCGCGGCCTTGGTCGTTATGGACGAGACAGAGGCACAGCGACGCAGGCTCGCGCCGCTTGGGGCGTTGCGTGGCTTTGCCGTGGCCGGGGTCGCGCCCGAAGAAATGGGCATTGGCCCTGTGGTGGCCATCCCGCGCCTCCTGAAGCGTGCAGGCCTGACCATGGACGACATCGATCTGTGGGAAATCAACGAGGCCTTTGCGGCCCAGCTTCTTTATTGCCGCGATAAATTGTCGATCCCTGACGCACGTTTGAACGTGAATGGTGGCGCCATTTCCATCGGCCACCCTTATGGCATGTCCGGCGCGCGCATGGCGGGTCATATCCTGCTGGAAGGACGTCGCCGAGGCGCGAAATGGGGCGTCGTTTCCATGTGTGTTGGTGGCGGACAAGGTGCGGCCGGATTGTTCGAAGTGTTCTGAGGTTATGACCATGAAAACGCTCGCTCCAAACCAACTTTCGCAATTGATGGCGCTTCGTCGTGACTTGCACCGCAACCCTGAAGTCTCTGGCGAAGAGATCGCAACAGCCCAGCGTATCAGCGCCGAGCTCAGGGCGCTTGGTGCCGACCGTATTTGGCAAGGTCTGGGTGGGCACGGCGTTGCGGCGGAATTCAAGGGGACAGGCCCCGGGCCAACCGTATTGCTGCGGTGTGAACTTGACGGGTTGCCAATCCGTGAACTGTCTGACTTGCCGTATAAATCCCTGATCGATGGCAAGGGGCACCTTTGCGGCCATGATGGCCATATGGTGTCCATGCTGGGCGTCGGTATGCGGCTGGCGATACGGCCGCCGTCGGGTCGGGTGATCCTGCTATTCCAACCCGCCGAGGAAACCGGCGCTGGGGCGAAGGCGGTTATCGAAGATGACAGATGGCCGGAAATTCGCCCTGATTATGCCTTTGCTTACCATAACGTGCCCGGGCGGCCCTTGGGGGAAATAGGTCTGCGATCCGGACCCGGCAATTGTGCGTCGCGTGGCATGCAGATCCTTTTCGAGGGAAAGAGTTCTCATGCGGCCGCTCCGGAGGACGGACTTTCGCCCGCACATACGATGGCCACACTGATGGCCTCTCTGCCGGGCTTGGGTGGCGGAAAGATTGGAGAGGATACCTTTGCGCTATCCACGCTGACCCACGCCAATCTGGGAGAGCCCACCTTTGGCATTTTACCGGCAGAGGGTGAGCTGCGGGTGACCCTGCGCACCATGTCGAACGCACGCATGGAATCCTTGATCGCTGATGCGCTGGCCGAGGTGGAACGCACCAAGGGCGCGCTTAGGGTGGATGTCCAGTGGCACGACATATTCCCGTCCGTGGTGAACGATACTGATGCAACGGCCATCGCCCGAGAGGTCGCAAAGAAACTGGGGCATGCAATTCACGAAATGGCGCTGCCAATGCGCTGGTCTGAGGATTTCGGGCGCATTGGAGATGATGGTCCCAAGGCCACTATGCTGTACATCGGATCCGGTGAAACCCAGCCTCAGCTGCACAATCCCGACTATGATTTCCCCGATGCATTGCTTCCTTTCGTGATCGACCAATTCTGTGGCATCGTCGAAAGCCTGTTGGGGCCGCTTGGGCCATGACCTCGGACAGCTACCCCGGCTCCTGGTGCGAAATTCATCTTGATCGGATTTCCCAAAACCTGAAGCTGTCGCTGGGACTTGTCCCGCCGGGGCGCAGGCTTTGCGCTGTGCTCAAGGCCGATGCCTACGGCCATGGGATTGCGCAGGTCGTGCCCTTGATAAAAGCACAGGGCGTCACCTGTATTGGCATAACGTCGAATGCTGAGGCGTGTGCCGTGCGCGATGCAGGGTTTGATGGTGTCATAATTCGCGTGCGCGCTGCCACTCCCGACGAAATAGAAAATGGGCTGGAAGCACGGGTCGAAGAACAAGTTAGCTCTCTCGCGATCGCCGAAAAATTGAGGGCACTCAAAATCGCAGGCCACGAAGTGCGTGCGCATCTGGCGTTGAATGCCTTGGGCATGTCGCGCGACGGGCTTGAGATTTCGACAGACGAGGGGCGGTCGACATGCAGATCGATCCTGAATTTGCTGGCTGGGGATATCGTAGGTATATGCACGCATTTTCCGTGCAATGCGCCGGAAAACCTGTGCGCTAGTGCGAAGCTGTTTCAAGACCATGTATCCTGGATCATCGAGAACAGCTCACTGGAACGGTCGGATATTCTGGTTCATGCGGGCAGTTCGCTGACGTTGGTATCAGACGAACCTGTCGAGACGGATATGTATAGGTGTGGTGCGATCCTCTACGGGATTTTGAAGCCTGAACTGGGGTTTCAGACTACAATGGATCTGAAGGCGCGCGTGGTCAGCGTTGGGGATTATCCAAAGGGGGCAACAGTCGGCTATGACCGTGCGTGCCGTCTGGACAAGGACCGGAAGCTGGCGTGCCTTTCGATTGGCTATGCAAACGGGTTCCGAAGGGACGCTGGCCCCGGTGCTGCCGTCGTGCTTGGCGGAGGTCTCGCTCCAGTATTGGGCAAGATCTCGATGAATACGCTGGCGGTTGACGTTACCGATGTTGACGGCATCCAGATCGGGGACGAGGCTATCGCATTCGGTGGCATCGAAAACACCAAAGGGTCACTCGCTGCGACTGAACAGCAGTTTTGCACGATCATGGCCGATCTCTACGCGGATTGGGGAATGCGCAATGCGCGTATTTTTATCTGATCAGCCGCGATCCCGCCCATGCGCACGCTGGTATTGCGGTGCATGGCTTTCGGTTTCGATATGCGGCATATTTCATTCATGAAAGACCTGCACCGCAATATCCGGCTGCTCTATACAGGCCAGAGCAAGTACGCCCGGCGTTTCCGCTACGGCTTGATTGCCTTCGACGCGCTGACCATCGTTTATTTCATTGCGACTGCGGCGCTGCCGGTCGCGCCGATTCTGGCCGTGCTGAACACCGGGCTTGGCGTACTCATACTTTTGGACCTTGCGGCCCGTTGCTGGATCTCCGAGAACTTGCGTCGAGAGCTCACTCGCATCTACACACTGGCGGATCTGGTCGTTGTGGCATCTTTGCTACTTGCGCCCTTCCTGACGGAAAACCTCGCTTTCCTACGCGTGCTGCGGGGGCTTCGGCTGATCCATGCCTATCACCTGCTGCGCGATCTGCGGCGCGAGAGCTTGTTCTTCGGCCGCCATGAGGATGCGATCCTCGCCGCGGTCAACCTGTTCGTCTTCATCTTCGTGACCACGTCATTCGTCTTTTTGCTGGCCTTCGATGAAGCGGAGGGCGTCGCCGGGTATATCGACGCGCTCTATTTCACGGTGGCGACGCTGACGACCACGGGTTTCGGCGACATCACCATGACCACGCCTGGCGGCAAGCTGTTATCGGTGTTCATTATGGTCGTAGGTGTGGCGCTTTTCGTGCAGCTTGCGCGCGCGATCTTCCAGCCGTCGAAGATCAAACATAAATGTCCGCAATGTGGCCTCAACCGTCATGAACCGGATGCGGTCCACTGCAAGCATTGTGGCGAACCGCTGAAAATCGAGACGGAAGGCGCGACCGGGACCTGAGAGGAAAAAATACATGCCCAAGGAAGCCGATCTCGACCAAGACGAGAAACAACAGGTGGACGCCTACGAAAACGTCCCCACGTCGGTCATCTTCGAAGCAATCCGAAGGGAAGGTGAACACGAACTATCACGCCCCGCAAGCGCGCTCTGGTGGTCGGGCGTCGCGGCGGGACTTGCGATCAGCACTTCGGTGCTGGCCAAGGGATTTCTGACCTCGATCCTGCCCCATGCCGACTGGGCGGCCGGCATCACCAATCTTGGCTACACGGTGGGCTTTCTTATCGTGATCCTCGGACGGATGCAGTTGTTCACCGAAAACACGATCACGCCGATCCTGCCGTTGCTCCTTGAATCGACAAGGGCCAAGGTCGCGCAGACCGCACGGCTCTGGGGTATTGTCTTCGCGGCCAATCTGGTTGGCTGTCTGGCTGCGGCGGTTGTACTGGTCCACGGGCATATCCTGCCCGAGCCCCGGTTCGAAGGCATCCTGACCGTCTCGCGCCACTATGCCGAGGCGACGCCGTTCGAGCATTTCGCCTGGGGTATCCCGGCGGGGTTTCTGATCGCCGCTCTGGTCTGGATACTGCCGCGAATGGAAGACGCCGGGGAGGTGCTGATGATCGTGATCATCACCTACATCATCGGGCTTGGCGGCATGTCGCACGTGGTTGCGGGCTCAACCGAATTGTTCGTGCTGGTCGTGAACGGAGAGCTCGGCGTCGCGCCTGCAGTCTTCGGCGGTATCCTTCCGGCGCTTGCGGGTAACGTGCTGGGCGGCACGGGCATCTTTTCGGCGCTGACCTACGCGCAGGTGCGCGAGGAGATCTGAGGACCTTCAGTCCTTCTGCACCTCGTTGAGCCCCCGCGCGAGAGCTGCGCCTAAGGCTGCGATGACAGCGAAGCCGATAAGCACCGGTGCCGGGCCGAACCGGTCCGCCGCGATCCCAAACAGCCCGCCCGCCAGAAGGGCCGCGCCGATCAGCGTGTTCGAGAGCGCCGTGTAGCGGGCGCGGAAGGCGTCCTCGGCCATGTCGGTCAGGTGAAGCTTGCGGCCCGCGCGCACGCCCTCGTAGGCGATCTGCGCGGCAAAGATCGCCACCGCCGCACCAAGCGCCCCGCCAAGTCCGCCAAGCACAAGACCGACGCCGCCCACCACGGCAAAGACCACGGCCCCAAGCGCCCCTGCGACCATCAGCGTCTGTCGGCTGGAGCTGTCCGACAGCCGCCCCCAGACGTAAGATGCCAGCACCGAGGCGGCAGTCGAGGCCATCACCAGCGGGCCCAGCTGATCCAGAGCACTGCGGCCCGACGCCGCCGAGAGCATGACAATAAAAGGCGGTGCCAGCGCCGTGACAGCCAGCGCCGCCCGCGCCGCCACGAACCGGCGCAACTGACTGTCGGTAACGATCGGTTCGACCAATGCGGCGAGCGAGCCGTCGTCGTCCCCGGTATCAGGTGTTTCATCGGGTTCACGCAAGGATAAGAAGATAACCGATGCGAGTAGGAAGGCAGCACCTGCCAGCGCGATAATCGTCGCCAGTGGCGCGACGGCCACCTCGAACACTCCCGAGGCCATCATGAGGCCCACCCCGAAGACTGAAACCGACGCAACCGAGGCGGCCAGCCCAGTGATCGCGCCGCGCCGCCGCTTGGCGATGGTGCGGGCCAGCGCATCCTTGTAGCTGACCGAAGAGGCCGAGCGCGCGACCGCCAGCACCGCGAGACAGGCCACGATAACGGCTCCTGCCGCCGCCCCCGACAAAAGCAGTGAAGCTACCGCAATGCCGAGCGCTGCGATCCCCTGCACCGCGCTGCCTGCGGCCCAGAAGCGCTTGCGCTGCGGGCTGGCCTCGACCCGGCGGGACAGGGCGAGCTGCGGCAGAAGCGCGCCTGCCTCGCGCACGGGCACCAAAAGCCCGATCATCGCGCCTGGTGCCGACAGCGCCGTCAGCAGCCAGGACAGCACCAGCTTGGGATCGATCAGCGCGTCCGCCGTCTTGGTCAGCGTCAGCGCGACGACATGCACGACCCCGTTGCGCGCCTCGCCCGTTGCGATCTTTGCAGTCTTTGCGCCGGTGATCGTGCTGAAGGCC
Organism: Yoonia sp.; assembly: GCF_046498525.1. Taxonomy (GTDB): domain Bacteria; phylum Pseudomonadota; class Alphaproteobacteria; order Rhodobacterales; family Rhodobacteraceae; genus Yoonia. The sequence goes on along the minus strand of NZ_JAWOAN010000049.1, from coordinate 19,131 downwards.
GATTTGACCGGATCGCTCATCTTGGATCGAACTTTCCAACCGGAATCCGCAGGTAGCTGTACCCATCGGCGTTGGCCAGGTGTCTGCCCGGGATATTCAGCTGAGGCGCGGCCAGCATGTGCCCAAGCAGCGGCAGGGCCGCATCGGCGGGTGCGCCCGCGCCCAGATGAGAGAGGTCATTCCATAGGTTCTGGAGGCTGGCCACCTTTTCTCCGATGGCGGCCTTTTTCGTGTCCAGGCAATGGAAAACACATTGCAGGCTAACGATGGGCAGGTCGTAGAAGGCGCAAAATGTGGGGGGCATCGGAACTCCTCGATCAATGGGCGTGCAGCTATCCCAGCCACAGAATGCGAACCGGCATCCAGATCGCCATAGCGATCATCATCAGGTTTTCGGTCAGCGAGACAAAGCCCAAAGGCACCTTGCTGGCGCCGCCGACGCAAGCGCACTTCAGTTCCCGCTTGTCGATGTAGACGGCCTTGAAGACCGACACCGCCCCAATCGTGCCGATGAAGAGCGCGACGGGTGCCGCGACCCAGATCAGGGCGCCCGCAATCATCAGTATGCCCGCCAGCGCTTCGCCAAAAGGGTAAAGGTATCCGTACCGGACCCAGCGCCGGGCCAGCAGATCGTAATTCAGGAACATGGTCGAAAAGCTCTCGACGTCCTGTAGCTTTTGAACCGCGAGAAGGCACATACTGATCGCGATGAACCATTCGAAGGTCCGGACACTGAGGACCGTCCCGAGCGCGTACCAGCTGGCCGCCAGAGCCATCAGGAAGGCGACCGAGAAGATCGCGATGACAGGTTGATAGCTGGTTTCATCTTCGGCACTGACCTCCTGCCCGAAATGCGCGCGCAGGTCCTCATAGCCGCCGATCCGCTCGCCGCCGATGAAGGTCTGCGGCGTCGTATCTACGCCATGTTCCTTCATGAACGCCTCGGTTTCTTCACGCGTCTCGAGGCGATGATCCTCGACCGTGTAGCCGTGCCGCTCGAGCAGGTCCTTCGACTTGAGGCCAAAGGGGCAGAGATGGTCGGGCATAACCATCCGGTAAAGGATCGCAGACTTGGCGCTCTGATCAGAAGTCATTTGGATCTCCTTGCAAAAAAAACTTGGTGCTTTGATGCTCAACACGCCCCGAACCGTTGATACAGAGGTCGCTGTGGGACTTGATCGGGTTTGAACAGGAGTCGCCCGATCTCTCACCAGTATACACCGAAGTTAAGGCAAAATGCCATCCCGGCAAAGCCCGCGGCCAGCGCTTAGGCGGCACCGACTGGACGCTTAGTCTGCCGATCAGTTGCTGGAAGCATCCTTCTCTGCCACACGCCGCACTTGTGAAAAGGCGCGCCCCATGCGGCAGAGTGCCCTGTCTTCAGCGTGTCGCAAGCACGCCGAAGCGCTCGCTCAGGGTATTGAGAAAAGCCATCGCCTTTTTCTTTACTTGAAGCGGGACATGGCGCTGTTGAACGCGTCAGACACGCTGTCCCAAGCCTTGTCGAAGCCCGCCTTCATATCGGCCCAAGCATCGTCGCTGGCCTCGCGCATCTCCTTGAGCTTCGCTTCGGCTTCGTCACGTTGCTTGCGCGCCTCGTCAAGCTGCTTTTGGGCCTCAATCTTCGCGTCGGCTTCGGACTCTTCGACCTTTGCCTTCATCTTGTCGATCTCGGCGTTCCACTGATCGATCTGCGCCTTGGCTTTTTCGATATAGACGTTCTTGTCAGTCATTTGGGGAACCTTCCACTCTGAGGATGAATATTGAATAGGAATTTTGACCAATAAGACATTGTGAGGTAGTTTTAAAGATAGCATGATCTGGTCCATGTAAAGCTGACACCGAACCGAGGACCTATAGCATGTCGGAAACCGAGAAACTCACATTGCCGGTCGTCACCCTTGCCCGCGAGAACGACGAGTTCCGCAAGGTCCTGTGGACCGGCGACAAGACCCAGCTTGTGCTTATGGCCATCCCCGAGGGCGGCGAGATCGGTGGCGAGGTGCACGAGGGGCATGATCAGCTACTTTACTTCGTTGCAGGCTCCGGCGTGGCGAAGATCGGCGAGACGGAATGCAACATTGCGGATGGCGACGTCAGCATCGTGCCCTCCGGCGTCTTCCACAATTTCCGCAACACCGGATCGGGGATGCTGAAACTTTTTACCACCTATAGCCCGCCCGAGCACGAACCTGGCACCGAGCACGCCACCAAGGCCGAAGCCGACGCGGACGAGTGAGCAGGTGAAGGTCGATACCGTCACGTTGGGCGCAGACAGCGCCGGGCCGACCGCCCTGCGCGAGGTGCGCCGCCACATCGATGATTTCCCGCTGGTGGACGACAGCCATTGGGATAATAGCTGCGGCGCTGTCGGTGATCGGCCATGATGCGATCGATTGGTGGGCTTTCGGCGGACATGAGGGGTCAGAACAGGTCATGATTTCGCGCTACGCCCTATTTTTGCGCGAGTTCCTCAAGAAGGTATGGGTCCGCGTCGTCAGCTTTGCGATCTTGGCCGTTCTGGCAGCCGTACTTGCAAGGCTCCTGTCTCCGTATCTGCCGCCCGAACTGGCATTGCAAACTGGCTCGGAGGCCGTGTCGCAGTTGCTAGGCATCCTGACTTCGTCGATGTTAGCGGTGACAACCTTTTCGCTGTCGATCGCTGTGTCCGCCTTCGCCGCAGCGGCAGGATCGGCGACACCGCGGGCGACGGTGCTACTGCAACAGGACCGCACGACGCAAAACGTGCTGGCCACCTTCCTTGGCGCCTTTCTCTTCGGGCTCGTCGGCCTCGTGGCGCTTCATGCCGAATTCTATGATGCATCCGGCAAGGTGGTGGTGTTCCTGTTCACCATCGTGGTGATCGGTCTCGTCGTCGTCGCGCTGATCCGGTGGATCGGCCACCTGATGCAGTTCGGCCGGATGGGCGACACGCTCGACCGTGTCGAGCGCGCAGCCTCGGACGCGCTGATGCGGCGGCTGGAGAACCCCTTCCTCGGTGGCAGGCCGTTGCCCAATGCGCCACCCCCGCAAGGTACGTGCATCGCGGCAGAGGACACCGGCTACATCCAGAATATCGACATGAAGGCGCTTCAGTCTTGCGCCGAAAGCCTCGAGGTAGAGGTTTTCCTTCGCTGTCTGCCGGGAAATTTTGTCACGCCGGGAAGGCCTTTGCTCGGTGCAACGGCCATAGATCTTGATGATGAACAAATGCAAAAATTGCGACGCGCCATTACAATTGGCTCGCGACGGACCTTTGAGGACGATCCACGCTTCGGGCTCATCGTCCTGACCGAAATCGCCTCGCGGGCGCTGTCGCCAGCCGTCAACGATCCGGGAACCGCGATCGACATCCTCGGTCGACATGCGCGGATTTTGTTGCGCTGGCGCACGCGTGAGGATGCAGAGGTGCGGTTCGACCGCGTGCATGTTCCCCCCATCCTTGTGCAGGATATGGTCAAGGATGCCTTCCGCCCGATCGCGCGTGACGGGGCGGCCTTCTTGGAGGTTCAGGTCAGATTGCAGAAGGTGCTTTCCGCCCTGTGCGGAGCCGCCCCTGACCTGTTCGCGCCCGCCTGCACGGAGATGTCGCAAGAGGCCATCGCCCGCGCGAACGCAGCGCCATTGATCTCTGCCGAGTTGGTCGCTCTTCGCAGCGCCGCACCGGATCTACACAACATCGACCCGCCATTAACTTAATACCCCGTGCAGGTGAAGTTTTCGCATGATAGGAAAAATCGTACGAAAACTCGTGAAAATCGTCAGGGAAAACAAAATAAATGTCCGCACCAAAGACGAACATCGAAAAGCAGAAACGCCGTCATTGGCCCGCCATTCTGGGGATTGCAGCGGCTTTGGCGATCGTCGTCTTCGTCCTCTTGGCAGTTGGCGTCTGGGACGGTGTCCCGCTGGACGAACAGGCCGCCCCGTCTGTGGCCACACAGGATTGACGCATAGGGTGCCGTGCGAGGGGCTGTCGCAGTACGCGACACTGTTCCAGCTATCTTAATCTGGATCACGGGAAAGTGTCTTTCAGAATATGCCCAGATAACACATTTTCGGGGGTCACCGAGCTATAACAGCAAGGACATGACATGACCGTATCAGACGTTCTGCTTGAAGTCCTTTCCGCCCATGGTGTCGAACATCTGTTCGGCATCCCCGGCGACGCAATCAACGATGTGACCGACGCGCTGCGCAGGCAGGACAGGATTCGCTTCATCGGGGTGCGTCACGAGGAAACCGGCGCGCTGGCGGCCTCAGTTCAGGCCAAGTTGACGGGGCGGCTTGCGGCCTGCATGGGCACATCCGGCCCCGGTGGCATTCATCTGCTGAACGGGCTTTACGACGCGCGTATGGACCATGCGCCAGTGATCGCCATCACCGGACAGGTGGCGACCGGCGTCCTGGGCACCGAGGCGCATCAGGAAGTGCGGCTGGACCGGCTGTTTGCCGATGTCGCCGTCTACAGCCAGACCGTCACCACCGAGGCGCAGGTGCCAGAGGTGTTTCTCGAAGCCTGCCAAGCGGCCATCGCACATCGCGGGGTGGCGCATGTCTCGATCCCGTCGGATGTGTCCGGGCGCAAGGTGTCGCTTGCTTCCGACCATCCCATGAAGGCGGCGACAGCGGGCCGCATCTCGCCCACGGCGGCAGAGTGTGGCGCGGCGCTGGACCTGATCGGCCGGTCCGAGCGCATCGCCATCCTCGCCGGCATCGGCTGTCTGGGCAGCCGTGACGAATTGTTGGCCTTCGCCAAGGCCGTGCAGGCGCCCATCGTGCGCAGCCTGAAGGCCAAGGAAATCGTCGATGACGATCACCCGCTCTGCGCCGGGGGGCTCGGCCTGCTGGGCGGCAAGCCAGCCGTGAAGGCCATGGACGGCTGCGACCTGCTGATCCTTGTCGGCACGGACTTTCCCTACCGCGACTTCTATCCGAAATCCGCAAAGGTCATCCAGATCGACATTGATCCGACACACATCGGGCGGCGGCACCCTGTCGATATCGGGCTGGTAGGGCACGCTGGTCCGACGCTCGCGGCGCTCACCCAAGGGCTGGACGCACGCACCGAGGGCACGTTCCTGAACGATATTCAGTCGCACATGGCCGACTGGCGCAAGGGCCGCGACGAGGACGAGGCGTCGGACGCCACGCCGATCAGCCCGCCGCGGCTGCTGTCGACCGTGTCGAAGGTGGCGCCGGATAATGCGGTCTTCATCGCAGACACGGGCACTTCGACCGCCTGGGCCGCGCGACATCTGCATGTTCGCCCCGGGCAGCGCTTTACCCTTTCAGGCGGCCTTGCCACCATGGCCATCGGTCTGCCTGGCGCGATCGGCGCGCAACTGGCCTATCCCGACTGCCGCGCCATTGCCATCGTCGGCGACGGGGCATTTTCCATGCTGTCGGGCGATCTGGTTACTGCGGTCCGCTATGAATTGCCCATCGTCATCGTGGTGCTGAACAACGCCAAGCTCGGCTTCATTACGCTGGAACAGGAGGCCAAGGGGCTACCGGACTGGGGCACCGATATCCTTAATCCCGATTTCGTGTCGCTGGCAAAAGCCTGTGGGGCGGCGGGGTTCCGTGTGACAGAGCCTGACGCGCTCGAAACCATTCTGACCGAGGCATTCGCCGAGACCGGCCCGGCAGTCGTCGAGGTGGTCGTCGATCCCGACGCCCTGATCATGCCACCGACGATAGACATGTCCCAAGCGTGGCATTTCGGCCTTGCCAAGCTGCGCGAACTTATGGGGCAGTGATCCGGAGCGGCTTTCTGCAACTTACCCGAAGGAGGCCAGCTATGGCTTTGACCGAAAAGCAAGCCGCGCTGTGCGCGGAAAACAACACTGATTTTTCCGATCTCAACGCCGTGTTCGTCAACTGCACGCTGAAACACCCAGATCAGGCGTCGCATACGTCGCTGCTGATGGACGCCGCGTCCGAGATCATGCGCAAGAGCGACATTACTGTGCGCGACATTCGCATGACCGCGCATTCCGTCGCCTTCGGCGTGCAGCCCGACATGCGCGAGCATGGCTGGGAGCAGGACGACTGGCCCGATCTGTGGCGCCAGATAGATGCGGCGGACATTCTGGTTATCGGCACGCCGATCTGGCTTGGCGAGCAATCCTCGGTTTGCCGGCTGCTGATCGAACGGCTCTACGCCATGTCCGGGATGCTGAACGACAAGGGGCAATCCATTTTCTACGGCAAGACAGGCGGCGTTGTAGTCACCGGCAACGAGGACGGGATCAAGCATGTGGCGATGAATGTGCTCTATTCACTGTCGCATCTGGGCTATGTTATCCCGCCGCAGGCCGATTGCGGTTGGATCGGCGAGGCCGGGCCAGGCCCGAGCTATGGCGACGACGGCGCGGGGTTGGACAACGAATTCACGCAGCGCAACACGACGATCATGACCTGGAACCTGATGCACATGGCGCGAATGTTGAAGGATGCCGGCGGGCTCCCCAGCCACGGCAACGATCGCAAGGCTTGGTCGGCAGGTTGCCGGTTCGATTACGACAACCCCGAGCACAGGAACTGATGCCGCAAGTTTGGTGCGGAAGGCGCGGATGTGGTCCCACGCCTCGCACAGGGAACACGCAGAGCGGCAGGCCCCGTCAGCGGTCGTTTCGCCTTCCTGCGGGCGGGTGGCCTTGATCATGGCGCGGATCAGCGGGCGGTGATGGTTGAAGTCGTCCCTTCACTTGGATGGGTTCTCTCTCGCTGACCGGCGGAACGCTGTCCTTTTTCGAACAGCAAGCAATCCAAAGATAGGGCAGGTTTGTTGGGTCTGGTCATCTCGCCGCCAAAACGGCAAGTAGGACCGACTTTACTTAGAAAGGATCGCCGCATGCGACTGACTCGACCCTCGATTATTATCTTTTTGGCTTCCGTTATCTGTGGCGTTTTCGCACTTTTGCCTATGTTTGGTATCGCTGTGGTATCGTTGCCGATCTCTGGGTTTTGGCTCATGACGATCGCCTGGGGTTTGATAACGGCGGGCGTGTTGTTTAGAGGCGGGTGACCATCCAACGTGACCGCGTCATAACACAGCCCCGATTGAAAATCCCCTGATCAGACTCGACGCTTCGACCTTGGCTATTCTCCAGTTAAGGATTAACTGCCAATCATGAACCCAACATCTGCAAGAGACCCAAAACAGCTTCGCCAGGCGTCACCGACCGGAGCGCCTTTGTTCCTTTGGATGATTGTGGGCGTCATGGCCGCGATAGAACTGGTTCTGAACCTTTCCTCATCGGGCATATTTGGTACAGTAAACCTGCGATGGCCCGCCTTCATGCTAGGAGCATTCTGGCAACCGATCTTATCCGGGGCAGCAGCGCCTCTCTATCCCGGCCAGACCGCTCTGATGTTCATTACACATGCCTTTCTGCACGGCGGGTTCATGCATTGGGCCCTAAACAGTGTCATCCTGCTGTCCTTGGGAAAGTTTGTCTCTATCCATATCGGGGCCACCAAAACGATGTTGGTGCTGTTCTTGTCGGCAATCGGGGGTGCTGCATGTTTCGGACTGATATCCTCCAGTAACGCGCCGATGATCGGTGCATCCGGGGCGGTTTTTGGGCTCATCGGCCTGTGGCAGGTCATGGATTACCGCATGCGGCGGCGATCTGCGCTTCCTGTGCGACCGGTCGTTATGGCCTTTCTGGGTTTGGTTATATCCAATATTATCTTCTTCGTAATGCTTTCGGGCGGTCTCGCGTGGGAAGCGCATCTCGGCGGATGGATCGTCGGTTGGATTGCGGGACAAAGCTTCGCGCGGCGCACTTTCTGAGGTCAGAACGTCTAATTTCGACAACCTGACAGAAAGTCCTCAGTTCGCCGCATGTCTGTTTTGGGTCGTTGGCGTGACGTTTTGGCGGCAGCAATGCGCAGGGAGCGCGCTTTGCAAAGTTCAGAAACGGGGCAGGTTTCAGGAAAAGACCGGTCCACAGTTGACTTTGGCCGGATAGCGCAAAGCTGCTGCGCAGCCTCACCAAAGGCGATGGTTGATCAAGAGCCCAGCATTTCTTCCAGCGACAGCTGTTGTGAAGGCGATCCGCTCTCCTGCTTCTGCTGAGCAGAAACTTTCCATTGGTTCTGCAAAGCATTTGGCTTCAGTATGACCAAATCGCCGAGATTAGGAGAAACCCGCCGTGCTTCAGACACTTGGACTTCTTTTGGGCTGCCAGTTGGTGGGAGAACTGGCGGCACGGGGCTTTGGGCTTGCCATGCCAGGCCCCGTCCTTGGTCTTGCTCTGCTTGTGCTGGTGCTTGCCGCGATCCCCGCGCTCGCTGAACGGCTCAGGCCGACCACTTCGGTCATTCTGGCAAACCTGTCGTTCCTTTTCGTGCCTGCGGGTGTGGGTGTGATCGGCAATTTCGCGGTGTTGTCGGATGACGCGGTTGCTCTGCTGATTATCCTGACCCTCTCTACGGTGCTTTCCATGCTGGCTACTGTCGGTACATTTGTCGGGGTCTGGCACCTGATCGAAAGCCGAAAGGCATGACAGATGTCGCGACCCTCTGGAGTTATCTGGCCACCACACCCCTCATTTGGCTTACGACAACGATCCTCGCTTACGTCCTTGCCGACGGGGTGGCGCGAAAGCTGGGATATGCACCTTGGGCCAATCCGGTGCTTCTGTCCGTGCTTTTGATCGCACCAGTGCTCTGGCTGACGCGGACAGATTACACGACCTATTTCGAGGGCGCCCAGTTTATCCATTTTCTGCTGGGTCCTGCGACCGTGGCATTGGCTTTGCCACTTTGGGACAATCGGCACACCATTCGGACCGCAGCGGCGCCGATCATGCTGGCTTTGCTTGCAGGCTCGATCGTGGCGGCAGGCTCGGCTATTCTGCTGGCCCGGGCCTTTGGTCTGCCAATGGAAATTCTGCTTTCGTTGGCGCCGAAATCCACAACTGCACCGGTAGCCCTCGGGATTTCTGAAACGATTGGTGGGATCCCGTCGCTGACAGCCGTTCTAGTCATCCTGACAGGGATCATCGGGGCCGTGACGGTGACACCCATAATGAATTTACTTCGGATTTCAGATTGGCGTGCGCGGGGTTTTGCTGTCGGTGTTGCGGCTCACGGTATTGGGGCAGCCCGCGCATTTCAGGTAAATCCTGTGGCGGGTGCATATGCCGGCATCGCCATGGCCTTGAATGCTTTGCTCACAAGCTTGATCGTGCCGGTGCTGGTGCGCTGGCTGGTCTGAACGCGCCTCAACTCGCCAATCAGGATGCCTGTACATGCCAACGGGGACCCTCATAGTATCTTCCAGAAAAAGAACCGTGCCGTTCCCGCCCAATTCGCATCCTGTTGCTTGTTCGGAGCCCTTTTCGATGAGCGGATGGCGGCAGCGCGGGACAAAGCCGCTTTTTGTCCGGGCGACTACTGCTCATGTAGAAGCGCCATCCATGCCCAGCGTTGCCAATTTTGCTGCGCCGTTATGTTTACCGAAGTGGTTGCTATTGCGGCCGGTTATTAGCTGAATGCAAACTGGGTTCAGGGTCTCGGTGACATCGCCTCACGCCCCAGTGCGGCCTTATAAACCCACTGGTGCAGGTCCTTGTGCGATTGCACGACTGGATAGTCACGCTTGAGAAAAAGTTTAGCGAGCTTCAAGCACCATTAGTTCCAAACCTTTTGTCCAACGGACTGATAAAGCCGTCAGGTTTGATAGCAAGAACCGGGCATTCAAGATTGTTAATGATGTTCTCGGCCGTATTGCCGATAAACACACCGCCTAAACCGGTTCTTGCGATCGTGCCCATAACGACAACGTCTGCGGCAAGCTCTCGACTTTGTTCTTCGATGACAGCTTCCGGAGTGCCACGTATCAAACGTGGCATCAATGTTGGGTTGGATGTGGTTGGCAGGTCCAACTTTGCTGTTTCCAGCAGATGGCGCATAGCCCGGTGCCGATCATCCAGGATTTCGTTGATGTAACGATCTGCGTTCACACGCGAATTGGTATCTGAAGAAAACGCCCAGACCAGCCCCTCACCAACCGCATCCCAAGCATGAATGACAAGCACTCGGGCTTCTTTTGGTGCGGCGACAAAGCATGCAGCCTGGATCACCCGCTGGTTAAGCGACATTAATGTGTCCGGTTCAGCGGCATCGGTAAGATCAACATCCACTGCGGCTATCACACATTCGGTTTTGCAGGACGCTCCAACCGGCTGCATCCAGACCGGACAGGGGCATTTACGCACAAGGTGCTGATCTGTGCTTGCAAACAGCAAACGATGGATACCCGAAAGCGGCTCTGCCTGCTTCACCACGAAATCGCAACCGGTGTCGATGACATGTTTGATGATCTCGATAAAGGCCTTGCCCATCTTGACCTGCGGAACAATCTTATGACCGGGTAGATGCGTGGCAAGATGCGCCGCCATCCGATCTCTCTTTTCGGCACAAAGTCTGTCGAGCAATCGGTCGGGCTTTTGTTCGGACAGGCGCGCAATCAAGCTAAGATCGTTGGGTGGTTCAACACATCCGAGAACGTGCAGAGCTGCGTTGTGCTGCTCTGCGAGGGCCGCCGCGCTCAGCAAGGCGGTCTGCATCTTGCTGTCGTCCATCACGGCAAGGATTTTTTGTGGTGGTACGAGCGTTTCAGTCATGCCAGCAACTCTTTCTGCCCATCAGGGTCAATCATGGCTCGATCAGGCGGCTGGGCATCATCGGCAATCATCCGAGCGGCAGCTAAGGCGGCATCCCGGTATGGCATCAGCACAAGGTCAGCCTGCGCTGCTGTCAGCGCCACTGCAGCCGCGTCATGATGCGCCGCCACAGCAATCTTGCCTCGAAACCCAAGGTCGCGGGCGGTGCTCAAAAGTCCGTTGCGTGGGTCGTCGTGGGTCAGCCCTGTGGCATGTTCTGGCACGGCCAGCACCAGCCAGCGCACATATTGCAGCGGCAAATGTGCCAGAAACTCGGGATCGGTGACATCGCCGAAAACGACATCATAGCCCTGCGCACGTGCATAGCGGACCGCCTCGGGACTGAAATCAACTCCGAGAATACGCATGCCCCTGTCTTGCAAGGCACCAGCAATGCCCAAGCCATAGCGGCCGAGGCCAAAGAGTATCACATCGTGGGGACGGTCGGCATCAGTACCAGCATCCGGTTCTGCATCGATATTGCGGCGTTCGAATAGTCCCAGCACAGGTTCGAACACCGCGTAGAGCTGATGCGAAAACGTGATCATATAGGTCGATGCAGCGATGGTCACTAGGCCGACAAGCGTCACGAGGCCAAGCGCTTCTTCATTGACATGGCCGATCGTCACGCCCATCGCCATGAAAATCAGCGAAAACTCACTAATCTGTGCGACGGTCAGCCCTGCCAGAAATCCGGTGCGTTTCCGGTAACCCATGGCACCCATAATCGCGAGAACGATCAGCGGGTTCCCGATTAGCACAAACAGCGAGAGCACAATGGCCGGTACGACACTCGCTCCCAGAACCGATAGGTCAAGCGATGCCCCAAGTGCGATAAAGAAGAATAACAGCAGGAAATCGCGTAAGGACGCCAAACGCGCCGCAATCGCTTCGCGGAATGGCGTGGAGGCAAGCGAGACGCCTGCCAGCAGCCCGCCCAATTCCTTCCCGAACCCAAGATAGTGACCCACAGCAGCCAGAAGTGCAGCCCAGCCGATAGCAAATGATACCAGAAGCTCTGGTGCCCGCGACAGCCGCTCGACAAGTGGGTTGGCAATATAGCGGATGAAGAGCACGACGAAGGCCAGCATGGCCAGCCCGTAGGCCAGCACGCGCAGCACGTCAGTCACCGCACCATCACCGTCAGGCCCGCCACCTATACCGATGGCAGACAGTGCGATCATAGCGATTACAACAACCACATCCTGCACGATAAGGAAACCAAGCGCGATCCGCCCATGTAGTGCGTCGATCTCGCGTTTGTCCGATAGGAGTTTGACGATGATGATCGTGGACGAAAACGTCAGCGCAATAGCAACGTAAATCGCAGTGCGTGGATCCAGCCCGAGAGCCAGCCCGATGATAAATCCAAATACGGTAGTGAAAAGCACCTGACCAAGTCCGGTGACAAGCGCGACCGGCCCCAACGTACGCACAAGGTTGAAGTCCAGTTTCAGCCCAACGAGGAACAGCAAAACTGCGATACCAAGTTCTGCCAGCAAGTCAATTTGCGCTTCAGACCTTGCGATCCCAAGCACTGAAGGACCAGTCAGGATGCCAACGGCGATGAAACTGACGATCAGAGGCTGGCGCATTAGTAAACCGATAAAGCCGACACCTGCCGCCAACACCAGGAGGGCAGCAATTTCGTAAAAAAGATAGCTTTCAATTGCTTCTGTCATGCCCGTCTCTATCGCCGTGAGGCATACAATCTGGCAATCAGCCAACGTTGAATGCTCTACCTGATCATGTAATTTAAGTCTGACAAAAACACTCAGACACGTCAAACCATTCTGAGCCTGCCTGCTAAAACCGGAAACGCCCAATACCATGTCCAGCCCAAGCGGCCGTTTTTGCGACTACTGCGCAAATTTTCTCCCGCTATCGGGTTGTTGACGTTGACAGAATCGAAGCTTTCTTGCGGGAAGCCCGCAGTTACGAACGTCACCGAGCCTACCCGCAGGCAACGACCCACAAAGCAAGACTTCGCTCCTTTGCTCTGTTAGAGAGATACCATTGCCATGGTGAACGACGCCTCTGGCGATGTTGAATAAGAATTACTTTCAAGGAGTTCCCACTATGCAGGCTGTCCGTTTTTCACCGACCCTTCGCGCACTGCTTGCAAGCCTCGCAGCAGCCCTGATTGCGCAGCCATCCGTGGCACAGGACATGCGCACAATGACGGTACTTGGCTCGATCGAAGGGATGGCAGATCGCACCGAACGCGCTTGGTCGACCATCGCGGGCGAGATCAACGGCAGTAAGATGTCGTCAGCCGCATGGCGGCCTTATTCGATGCCGGACGTAATGGGAGACGCGCTTGCCGGTATGAACGATGAGCAGCGCGCACAGATGCAAGAGCGCATGAAGATGATGTCCGAGATGCTGGGTGATGGTGCGGAAAATCCCTTTGCCCAGATGTTCGGAGGCGATGGAGGGGAACAGATCCAGTTGCGGATCACCGGCGTCGATCCCGAATCGGAACGTATCCTGGTACGAGGCGGCCTGACCATCGAACTGCCGCCGTTTTCGGCTGACGAGGTGGACGAACTGTTGACCGGCAGAAATGAGGCCGAGATATCCTACCACAAGAATTTTGGTGAAGATGAAGAAATGGGCTTCTACGCATCATCGCATGATGTGGGTACTGCGGCCACCGTGGCCTTTGACCGACTTGAAATCGTTGAAGGTGGTGGGTTCGCCGCTGGCTCGTTCGAGGGTAGCCTCTGCCCGATCCGGGCTTTGATGGGCGGTGACCCCGACCCTGAAGTTTGCATCTTGGTCGCAGGTCAATTTGAAACAGTTCTGGGTGAGGAAGAGGCGGACATGCCGGTATCGCCAAACTCCAACTGATCAGAGACGGCCCAACGTGACGCGCCGCGCTTTGCTCAGCGTTCACCTTTTCTTTCGCCGGGTATTTCGGTATTGGCGCAACAGGCATTTGAGATCCCAGAAGAAGAGTTCGCGGCCGTCGAGGACTACAAAACGGTACCGGTGCCTTTCCCGTTTTGCGACCCGGTCAACCGGATGTTCGAGACAACGGGACCCGACATGACGGGCACCCTGCCGGACGCGGATGACAACGAACGATGACGCAAGGGACTAGCCGGGCCAAAAATGGAGTGAGGGGCGGATATCAAAGCCAAGCTTTGTGCAAACTGCCGAGAGAAGGCATCAACCTGACGGCACCTATGAAACCTCTTGGATAAAGAAGCTGCGGGCAGGTCGTTTTTTTGATGAGCATCGACCGGTTTTCTACCTGAACGATTGAAAGGACGAAAGTTACATAGCGGACCCACCGAAGATCGTCACGATTGCATATTTGAAAGTCAAATTGTTGATTGTCACGTTTTGATGTCGAATTGATGTTTGAGTGGCCGCTATTCGAGATGATCGATAAGTGAATCTGCATTGCGGCAAACGACCGCCACATCTGTCTGCCCGTCGCACCCTGTGCAACGTGAAGCTGCCCGTATCAATCGGTCGCGCGGGTTAAGTGAGGGATCACTGACCGTCCCAGCGCCGCAACATCCAATACCATTGTTCCGGGTTGGCCATAATTCGAGCGGATAAGCTGTCGTTGAAGGCGCGGGTCATCGTGATGCTGTCGGTGTGCGGGATCGGAGCTTCGAAATCGACGCGAAATACATTTCCGTCTTCGATACGAAGGCCATAGGCGGGGATCATGGGCAGATTGTATTTGAGCGCAAGTTGTGCCGCTGACAAAGACGTGAGTGCGTCATGCCCGAGAAACGGAAGCGGCTCCCCTTCGGCATATTTTTCGTCCAGCAGAATGGAGATGATACCACCGTCCCGAAGGTGCCGCACTAGAGCCCGTGTCCCCACGTGGCCCGTCGCCAAAATCGGTTTCCCTCCAGCCTCGATGCCAGCCCTGATCCGGCGTTCGTAATGGCGGTTCTTGTGCGGGCGATATACTGCTCCACTTTCAAATCCGTGCATCTTGATGGCGGCGCGCACGGCTTCCCATTGCCCAAAATGGCCCGAGACGACGATGACACCTTTGCCAGCTGCCTGTGCCTCTTTCAGTGCTTCAAGACCCGGGCCCGAGGCTCTGAATTTCCGGTGTTGGGTCTGAAACTCGGCATCGTGATAAATCTCGAATAGGGTCCGGCCCATCTGTCGGCCCATCTCTTGACCAAGCTTTGCGCGATCACTGCGCTTCATATCTGGAAAAACCCGTTGGGCTTCACGGTCAAAGCGGAGCCTTGCTGGCGGAAACCATCGCATGACGGCTGCAAACGTCGTTCCCAACCCTCGCGACCGCAGATCGAAAGAACGCCATCGCACAACTGTCAGCGCCGACCACAAAGGAAAGTATCGGGCGTAATGGGCAACTGTTTTCAGGGTAACGGGCACAATAGGCTATATGATCATTTCCTGTGCGTATACAAACTAAAAAGCTCGATCAGGCTGTTTTGATAGATGGATGGCTGCTTTCGCCTTGCCCAAGCACGCAACAAGCATTTGCAGCGACCGTCCAGTTCCGCCTTTTGCGCCAGATGCTGCGCCAGTGATTGCTGATGGTGCGACCTGCTACAATCGGTTGAGAACGGTCCGCTGACCCGCGGTTTCATGATTGAAGATCGTCTCAGATCGGTGGCGCGGCGCGCTCGGTGATCAAGTGGCGGGCGGTGATCCTTTCGCGATGTATCATATAGAGACCCGCACCGATGATGATGCCGATGCCCGTCAGGGTCAGCGCGTTGGGGAAATCGCTGAAGACGAGATACCCTAGAAGTGTCGCTACCGGCAGTTCGAGGTATTGCAATGGCGCCAGCGTGGCCGAGGGTGCCAGCGACAGCGCATAGGTCATCATCATATGGCTTAGCGTGGCGAAGAACCCGACGCCCAGCAGCCAGAGCCATGCAACCCCTTCGGGCCGGACCGGGTCAAGCAGTTCGGCCCCGGTGTCTTGGGCCAGTATCATCACCGGCAGACACAGCAGGCTGGCGATCAGGCCGGTGTGGAATTGCAAGGTGACGGGATGCATCCGCCGCGACAGCCCGCGTGTGACAAGTATGTAGAACGCGAAACCCACCGCCGTGCCCAGCGGAAACAATGCCACCGCGCCAAAGGCCGCGAAACTGGGCTGGATGACGAACAAGACACCGACAAAGCCCACCATCGCCGCCCCCACGCGGCGCGGCCCGACATCTTCACCGAGGTAGAATTTACCCACCAGCAGCACGATAAACGGTGCCACGAACACGATCGCAAGCGCATCCGCCAAAGGCATGACGCGGATCGCGGCGATAAAGCAAAACGTCGAGGCAAGCAAAAGAACCGCACGCAACAACAACGCCAGCCATTGCCCCCGCGCTACCCGTAACGATAGCCCCAACATCCAGACAAAGGGCGCCATCAACGCGCACTGCACGATAAAGCGTGCAGCTGTGATCTGTCCCACGGGTATACTGTCCGATGCCAGTTTTGCCGCCACATCCAGCAAGGGAGCGGTCAGGCAAAATCCCAACATCAGGGCTACACCGGCAAGGATGCGGTCTGTAGAGGGCGTGTAAGAGGCAGTATTGCTCATGCGTCCCGCATAAAGGCGTTGCCCCGCCCGCGTCTATTCTTTTTGCGACGCCTGGCTGCATCAAAGGGGCTATCATACATCCGCGCGTCCAGAGTGGGTGGACCCTGCGGTAATCCAGTCAGCTCATCAGGAAAGCACCCCGCCTTTAACCTGCGACAAATCCGGCAGCTGTGAAGTAGCTCCACCCACTGCCCGGCAGTCGCCGCTTGCAGCGATGAGATCGGACGCATACGCGCGACCGGCAAAAGTGCTGGCATGACCCATCCTCCCAAACAGGGTGATAACAAAATCACAAGTGTGGGAATCCCACCGATTCACATTTTGGGCTGGACGCTTTGTTGGCCACTTTTCGGTTCCAAAATGGCCAAGTATGCCGCCAAATTGACTGCGGACGATAAGGTGTATGGGTTTTCCCAGCCTTCAACGATCATTTATTGGATGTCGCGACAGGAGCCAGACAAAGAAGACGCCGCCAATCAGTCCGGTAACGATCCCGATGGGAATGTCATCAGGTGCCATGACGGTGCGTGCGAAAATGTCGGCCCAAAGCAGAAAGATCGCACCGCAGAGCGCCGAGACGGGAAGAACGCGTCTGTAGTCTCCACCGACGATCAAACGCACGATATGCGGTATCATCAGACCGACGAAGCCGATGATACCCGAGAAGGCGACCATCACACCGGTGATCATGGCCCCCACGACAAAAACTGTCAGCCGGAACCTTCCGACGGGAATGCCGAGGGTCGCTGCCGTCTCATCGCCCACTGTCATCGCATTGAGGTTGCTGGCGTTGGCCCATAGATAGGCCCCGCAGACAAGAAGGATCGCAAGAGGATAGATCAACTGGCTCCACTGTGCGAGGCCGAGGCCACCCAGCATCCAGAAGACGACCGTATGAACAGCCCGTGGATCGCCGAGGAAGATAAGGACGTTTGCGCCCGACATGACGATGAAAGAGACCGCAACACCTGCAAGGACCAACCGGTCGGCGCTGGTGGCGGCTGCGAATTGCGACACGCCCAGCACGATGAGCGTGGCCCCCAGCGCGCCGAGGAAGGCCATAAACGGGACAGTTAACAACCCGATGAAAAGCCCTGTGTGCAAAAGGGCGAGGATCGCGCCAAATGCACCGCCTGCCGAGATGCCCAGCAAATGTGGGTCCGCAAGCGGATTGCGTGTCACCGCCTGCAGGCTTGCGCCTACAATGGCCAGACCTGCCCCTACCAGACAGGCGAGGATCGCGCGGGGAAAGCGGATGTCCCAGACAATCGCCTCGCGGCCTGCCGACCAGTCAGGGGTTATCAGGGCAGGGCTGATCTTGTTGATCAGGACACCCCAGACCGTTGATAATGACACAGAGACGGCACCAACACTTACCGCGACGGATAGGGACAGAAAAAGTACGACACATCCCAACCCCAAGGTCAGCGGCAGTCGGGCCTTGTGAGGGCTGAGGGTCGTGATCTGTCTGTCGGCCTGGTCCATGCGGATCAATTGTCGCGGAAGGCGGCAGCAAGGGTTTTGACCGCCGCGATATTGCGGGGACCGGGGGTGGCCTCGACGTATTCCAGCACGACGAAACGGTCGTTCTTGACCGCATCAATATCGGCGAACGCGGGGTTCGTCATCAAGAAATCCCGCTTCTGCGCTGCAGTGACTTCGCCGTAATTCACAATCACGATGATTTCCGGGTTCCGTTCCACGACGGCTTCCCAGCCGACGGTGGCCCAGCTTTTCTCGAAGTCGTCCATAATATTCACGCCGCCCGCTGCTGCGATCAGCGCGTTCGGCATCGCGAAACGACCCGCAGTGAAGGGCGCATCCTCCCCGCTGTCATAGACGAAAACGCGGGGGGCGTCGGGCAGGGCGGGTTGGCTGGCAAGGAAACCGGACAGGTCTGCCTGAAAGTCCGCGATCAGCGCCTCTGCCCGTGTCTCAACGTCAAAAATCGCACCCAGATTGCGCAGGTCGTTGTACATATCCTCCATGGAGGCGGCGTCTTTTTCGCCGATCTGGATACAGCTTTCGGTCAATTCATAGACCTGAATACCGAAAGGGGCGAGCGTTTCGGGTGTGACTTCCCCACCCACCCGCATGCCGTAGTTCCACCCCGCGAAGAAGAAGTCTGTGCCCGCGCCTATCAGCACTTCCCTGGACGGGTATTGTTCAGAAAGTTCCGGCAATTCATCGACACCGGCGCGCATTTGCGCATCCAGTTTGTTCCAACCTGAAATGCCGGTGTAGCCTACCATGTGGTCGGTCAGGCCAAGGACCAGCATCATCTCTGTCAGGTTGATGTCGTTGGAGACCGCCGCCTGCGGCGGTGCGTCAAAAGTGACTTCGCGCTCGCAACTCTGGATGGTCGTTTGGGCAAAAGCGGTGCTTGCCGCAAGGGTGAAAAATGCGGTTGTCAGGGTCAGTTTCATGATGTTGTTTCTTTAGTGCGGTAGGTGAAAAGACAGGTGGTTGGTATCGCTGGGCGCAAGAATTTCACGCCGTGCGTCCACTCGGAACGTGTTCGAGACAAGCGTCTCGGTCAGCAAGGTGTCGGGGGAGCCAAATCCGCGAGGGCGGCCATCTTCGAGCACAAGGATATCGTCACAGATATCGGCGGCCATGTTCAGGTCATGCAGGGATACCACTATGGTCAGGTCAAGCGCGCGGATCAATGCGAGCACTTCGAGTTGATGGCGGATATCCAGATGGTTGGTCGGTTCATCCAGAACCAGAATCTGCGGTTCCTGCGCCAACGCACGCGCAACCATGGCCCGTTGGCGTTCGCCGCCTGAAAGTGTCCCGAAATCACGATTCTGCAAACCGCGCAGGTCAAGCATGTCGATCACACCATTGATGATGGATGTGTCGTGCGTATCCGCTCTGGCATAGCCGTGG
>NZ_JAWOAN010000064.1:0-26009 GCF_046498525.1 Yoonia sp. | reverse complement strand
TGAAAAACCGCTGAATGTTCGCTATCCACCGGCAAAACCGTCGCTCCGTGGGCCTTGGCCCGTCCCAAAAGCAACGGCCCCGCAGTCACAAGCGATTCCTTGTTGGCCAACGCCAAAGTCGTGCCGTGCGACAGCGCCTCCAGCCCCGGCACCAACCCTGCAGCGCCCACAATTGCCGACAAGGCCCAATCCACAGGCCGCGCTGCCGCCTGCGCGATCGCATCGGGGCCAGCGGCGACCTCGACATCAGTACCGGACAGCAAGTCCTTTAATTCATTGTAGCATTCAGGATAGCAGGTCACTGCCAGATCAGCCTGCAACAGCCGCGCATCCGCTGCCAGTTGCGCCACATTGCGCCCCCCGGTGAGCGCCACGACGTCATAGGCCTCTGCGTTGCGCACCACCAGATCAAGCGCGCTCTGCCCGACCGACCCGGTCGCCCCGAAAATCGTGATCCGCCTCACCAGACAACTCCGGGCACATCGACGATATCGGCGACGAAAATCAAGAAAAGCGACGCACCCAACAACGCATCAAAGCGGTCAAACAGCCCGCCGTGGCCGGGAATCAGCGTAGAACTGTCCTTCACGCCCATCCGCCGCTTGAGGGCGCTTTCCGCGATATCACCCATCTGGCCCGCAAAACTCAGCGCTACCGAAACAAGCATGAACCACAGACCGGTTTCCGTGAAAAGCATAAAAATAAAGCCGACAATCGCCGCACCGACCCATCCGGCAACCGTCCCGCTCCACGTCTTTTTGGGGCTGATCCGCGGCCAGAATTTCGGACCGCCAAACGCCTTGCCCGCAAAATACCCGAAGATATCGGTCACAATGACGACGGACATCAGCCACAGCAGCCAGAAGAATCCGTAATCAATCCGGAAATGAACAAGACCCCAACCTGCAATCTGGATTCCCAATGCAAAGAAAAAGAACGTCTTGGCCTCGGTCTTGAGCTGGGTGACCCCGATGACCGGCACCACCAGAAACAAAAGCATCCCCCAAAACGAACCTTCGGCCAGTTGCCCGGACATCACAGACGCCACCAAAGCGGCCAGCAACATCCCCTTGGTCGGCTCCTTGGGGCGGATCATCATCCACAATTCCCAAACCATCACGGCGGTCACAAAAACCACGAGCATCTGGAACCAGACACCGCCCAAAATCACACCGATCGCACCGACGAATACCATCGCGGCACTTGAAATCAGGCGAACGGTAAGATCATCCCACTTGGTGGACTGGGGTTCAGGGGGCGTCATCGTCAGGCTCGAACGGCCCCAAAGCGCCGTTCGCGGCGACCATAGCTTTGCAGAATTTTTGCAAACTCTTCGGTCGTGAAGTCGGGCCAAAGCGTATCGACAAATTCATATTCCGCATATGCCGACTGCCAGAGCAGGAAATTTGAAATGCGCGCCTCGCCACTGGTGCGGATCACCAGATCGGGGTCGGGCAAGAAGTAGGTGTCCAGAAAACCGGCAAGTGTTTCGGCATCGACTTCGTCATGGGTCAAGCGCCCCTGCTCAACCTCGAAGGCCAAACGCTTTGCGGCGCGTGTCACTTCGTCGCGGCCCCCGTAGTTGAGCGCCACCGTCAGATGCACGCGGTCATTGTCTGCCGTGCGCAATTCCAACTCGTCCATCAGTGAGACGAGCTTGTGATCAAGCCGAATCCGGTCACCGATAAACCGGACACATACGCCCTTTTCAAAAAGCTCGTTCGCTTCGCGCTCCAGATATTTGCGGAACAGGCTCATCAACCCGGCCACTTCGGTCTGGGTCCGCTTCCAGTTTTCGGTCGAAAACGCAAAGATCGTCAGGTATTTCACGCCCAACTCCGGGCATGACGACAGAATATCCCGGACCCGGCGCGCACCGGCATGGTGACCGAACAGCCGTGGGCGGCCCCGCTGTTGTGCCCAACGACCGTTGCCGTCCATGATGATCGCAACATGGGCCGGTGTGGTCCTGGCGTCTGCGTCTTTGGGCATCTGTGCCCCTTCTTGCTTGGCTTAGACCTGCATGATCTCTGCTTGTTTGGTCTCGACCGTTTCGTCGACGATCTTGATATGTGCGTCGGTGATTTCCTGCACCGCAGCCTCCCAGAACTTCTGGTCGTCCTCGGACATTCCTTCGGCCTTGGCCTTCTTGATCTGGTCCATACCGTCGCGGCGCAGGTTACGGATCGAGACACGCGCGCTTTCACCGTATTGACCGGCAACTTTCGTCAGCTCGCGTCGACGTTCTTCGTTCAGCTCGGGAATAGGCAACATGATGATCGTGCCGTTCAGTTGAGGATTGATCCCCAAACCACTTTCCCGAATGGCTTTTTCCACTTTGCCAACCAACCCTTTGTCCCAGACGTTGATTGTCACCATACGCGGTTCGGGCACGTTCACGGTACCCACCTGATTGATCGGCGTCATGGATCCATAGGCGTCCACCATCACAGGTTCCAGCATGGAACCGGACGCACGGCCCGTGCGCAGCGACGCCAGTTCAACACGCAGGTTCGCAATGGCCCCTTCCATACGGCGGGTCAGATCATCGGTATCAAGTTCAAAATCGTCAGACATTTTCTCTTTGCTCTTCCTCGCCTGGGTTTTCCACGGCTTTTCCCCGTTTTAGGCCATAGGCTGTATAAAGTATAGTCAGGCAAATATTAACTATTTGTGCGGATTCTAAGACGTTATGCTTCTCATGTTGAAAAATACCTCGGGGTGTTTGAGGGGCAGCGCCCCTCATTCATTACATCACGTGCGGCGCAGCCGCTCCGCTCAATCCTTCACAATGGTATAGGTGCCCTCACCGGCCAATATCCCCTTGAAGCCGCCGGGTTCATCCAGCGAGAAGACGATGATCGGCAAATCATTGTCGCGTGCCAAGGCAATCGCGCTGGCATCCATCACGCCAAGATGTTTTTGCAGGACCTCATCGTAAGACACATTCTCATAGCGCACCGCATCCGCGTGCTTGGCGGGGTCCTTGTCATAGACACCGTCCACCTTGGTACCCTTGAAGATCGCCTCGCAATTCATCTCGCTGGCACGCAGGGTCGCTGCGGTATCGGTCGTGAAATACGGGTTGCCGGTGCCGGCGGCAAAAATGCAAACCCGCTTTTTTTCAAGGTGGCGCACGGCGCGGCGGCGGATATAAGGCTCGGCCACTTCGTTCATCGTGATCGCCGAAATGACGCGGGTATGTATGCCCTGCTCTTCCAGCGCGGACTGCATAGCCAGCGCGTTCATCACGGTCGCGAGCATCCCCATATAATCCGCTGTCGTCCGCTCCATTCCCTGCGCCGACCCTTGCAGGCCACGAAAGATATTGCCGCCGCCGATCACCATGCAAATTTCGACACCGAGGTCATGCACCGATTTCACTTCGCGGGCGATGCGCTGTACCGTGGGCGGGTGCAACCCGAATGAGGTATCGCCCATCAACGCCTCACCCGAGATCTTGAGCATCACACGTGTATATGCCGTTTTCTCAGTCTCGCTCATGGCGCACCTCAATCTATTTCCAAACGACGTGCAAAATGTCGCAAAAGGCTGGCAGGTTCAATGGCTTTGGCGTCACAAAATTGTTCCATTTACATATGCCTCATCAATTACACTCATCGCCTTTTCGCGGTAACACTGAACCGAGTTCACACAAGGTAAATTGATGTTCCCGACCCTTACTCCCTCGATGCCTGTCCTGATCGCCGGACCAACGGCTTCCGGCAAGTCCGCGTTGGCCTTGCGTATTGCCCGAACCCAGGGCGGTGTGATCGTCAATGCCGACGCACTTCAGGTCTTTGACGGCTGGCGTATTCTGACCGCACGTCCCGATGATACGGATCTGGCAGCGGCTGAACATGTGTTATACGGCCATGTTGCATTTAATGCCGATTACTCGGTCGGCCACTGGCTGCGGGACGTGGCCCCTTTTCTGACCGGCCCGAAACGCCCGATCATCGTTGGTGGTACAGGCCTGAACTTCAACGCACTGACCCAAGGTCTTGCCGACATCCCCCCAACCCCGACAGCGATCAGAGACGCCGCAAACGCGCTGTCGCTGGACGCAATGCTTGCCGCCCTCGATCCCGCAACAATCAAACGCATCGACACGCAAAACCGAATGCGCGTGCAGCGCGCATGGGAGGTACTACAAACCACCGGTCAAAGCCTTGCGCAGTGGCAGGACAGCACCCCGCCGCCTTTGTTGCCTGCGGCACAGGCCACATGCATCACGCTGGATGCGCCAAAAGACTGGTTGAACGACCGTATCGCACGGCGCTTTGACCTGATGCTGGCGCAGGGTGCGCTGGATGAAGCGCGCGCCATGCTGCCCCGCTGGAACCCCGATTATCTGTCCTCCAGGGCCATCGGCGCGCCGGAACTCATCGCGCATCTCAAGGGAGACATAACCCTGCAAGAGGCCCGAGACGCCGCCATCATCGCATCGCGGCAATATGCCAAGCGGCAGCGCACGTGGTTCCGTTCGCGACACAAGAACTGGTACCATATCACCGCCGACAGCCCTGACTTATCTGCAACACTACGATTCGCTGATCAGCCAGAGAATTGAAACCAAACGGATTTCTGCGCAGACTTGTCAAAAATCAACATCGGGGCAGGTTGATGAACATGATGAGCACGCAAAACCCGGCGCTTGCGCTGGCCACACTCAGCTTTGCCGGAGCCGCCGCGCGCTGGCGCAACGAGGCGATGCGCAGTCATGCCTCCGGGCGGCTGATCCATATCACCAAAGGCCAGGGCCGCATGACTGTGGCGGGGTTGACCAACGGCTATGGCCCCAACAATCTGGTCTATATTCCCCCTGACACAATGTATGGCATCGAAGTCGGGCCAACGGTCTTCGGTCAGATACTGACGCTCCCTGACGTTACAAGCTGGCCTGACGCACCCTTCCATCTGCGTCTTCTGGATGTTGATCCGCAAAAGGAACTGGTCACACTAATCGAAGCGATCGAGCGTGAATTGCATCCCAACGGCGATCTGCGTGCGGCGCATTGTCACTTCGGATTGCTGGGCATCTTTGTCGAACGGCAACTGCGCAAGCGTGATCCCGCGAAGGTGGATGCGCGGCGCAAGACCGCTGCCGCGAAACTGGTGGCGCAATATACCACGATGATCGCTCGGGATTTCCGGTCGGATCGCAGTGTCGCAAGCTATGCCGATGCCCTTGGGGTCACACCCACCCATCTGGCACGCAGCTGCCGCAGGACCTGTGACCGCTCGGCCCTGTCGTTGCTGAACGAACGCATTTATTTTGAAGCCTGTGTGCTGCTCAAAGACACCGACATGCCGATACAGGATATCGCGCGGCGCCTCGGTTTTGGTTCAGCGGCATATTTCACGCGGAGTTTTCAGGAAAAATCGGGACAGGCACCGCGGACTTTCAGGCGCAAAAGCGCGGCAATTTCGCGGATATGAGCGTTCAATCTTTCTGCGATGCAGCACCAAAGGCCTTTGGTGACACCGACGCTAATGTCGTTTTTGTTATCTCGTCATGTCGCAAATGTCATAGTATTCGCTAATCGTCCGGTTGACCTCAGTCTGAAAATTGTGCCGAATGGACTCTGGACTGGGGCGGCGTGTCGACTGGTAGACGTTGAATGGCATTCTCTCCCTGGCAAAAGACAAAAGAAATGTGTCACAGGGAGAAAAGAATGACGCAGATGCAAAAACCAATCCACCCGGCGGCACTGATGTATGCTGAGGAAGCAAAAGCAGGCAAGATGGACCGCCGCGAGTTCCTCGCACGCACAACTGCACTTGGTGTGACCGCCAGCGCAGCTTACGCGCTGATCGGCGCCGCGCAGCCCGCACAGGCCGCCGGCCATGTCCAGCAGGGCGGCACGATCCGGATGCAAATGGAGGTACGCGCTCTCAAGGACCCGCGCACCTATGACTGGACGCAGATCGCGTTCTTCTCGCACGGCTGGCTGGAATACCTTGTCGAATACAACAACGATGGTTCTTTCACACCGATGCTTCTGGAAAGCTGGGAAGTCAACGATGACGCGACAGTTTACACACTGAACGTGCGTCCGGGCGTCAAGTGGAACAACGGTGATGATTTCACCGCTGCAGATGTCGCGCGCAATATCGAAGGTTGGTGCGACAAGAACGTCGAAGGCAACTCCATGGCCGGACGCTTTGCGATCCTGATCGACGAGGCGACGGGCAAGGCCGTCGAGGGCGGCATCGAAGTTGTCGATGACCTGACCGTGCGTCTGAACCTGCCGGGCTCTGACATTTCGCTGATTGCGGGCATGTCGGATTATCCTGCGCCGATTATTCCGGCTGATTTTGACCCCGAGAATATGGTCGGCAACCCTGTCGGCACCGGTCCTTACCTGCCAGAGAGCCTTGAAGTGGGCGTCAAGGGCGTACTGGTCCGCAACGAAGGTTTCGAATGGTGGGGCTATGCCGAAGGCAAGGGCGCGTACCTCGACCGGATCGAATATATCGACTATGGCACAGACCCATCCGCTTGGGTGGCTGCAGCGGCCGCTGACGAAGTCGATATGTTCTATGAAACCGTCGGTGATTTCGTCGAAGTCGTCGAAAGCATCGGTTGGGAACGCTCCGAAGTCGCATCCGGCGCGACGATCTGTATCCGCCCCAACCAGCAGGCCGAAGTCGATGGCATGAAGCCATACGCCGACAAACGCGTCCGTCAGGCCATCGCAATGGCGGTCGACAATGCGGTTTGCCTTGAACTGGGCTATTCCAACCTTGGCCAGACGGCACGCAACCAGCACGTCGGCCCCATGCACCCTGCATGGGCAGACGTTCCCGGCATGCCATACGATCCCGAAGGCGCGCTTGCCTTGCTGACAGAGGCCGGAATGCAGGACTTCGAGATGGAAATCATCTCGATCGACGATGACTGGCGCAAGAACACGACTGACGCAGTTGCCGCACAGTTGCGTGATGCAGGGTTCAACGTGAAGCGGACAATCATCCCGGGGTCGACCTTCTGGAACGACTGGACGAAATATCCGTTCTCTTCCACGAACTGGAACCACCGCCCGCTGGATACGCAGACCCTCGGGATCGCCTATCGCTCTGGTGAGGCGTGGAACGAAAGCGGTTTTGCAAATGCCGAATTCGATGCATTGCTGGCCGAAGCCAACGCGATCGCGGATGCAGATGCGCGTCGCGTGGTGATGGCCAAATTGCAGGCGATCATGACCGACGAAGGCGTCACGATCCAGCCTTACTGGCGTTCGCTCTATCGCCACGCCAAGCCGGGCATCGTAGGTTGGGACATGCACATCGCATACCTGCCGCAGATGTATAAGGTTGCTTTCGCAGCCTAACGCATCAGGGTCGCCTATCATTGGCGGCCCTTCTTCGATCTGACGTGGACCACCGGAAAACCGTGGCCGCCGCATAACTTATAGTCAGGCAAAGCTCTGACGCTGCTCACCAACGGGGGCCTTTATGGGACTGTTTATTCTGCGCCGCCTTGGGGTCATGCTCCTCACGGCGCTTTGTCTGACATTTATCGTGTTCTGGCTTACGAACCTTGCTCCGAACCTTGAGAAACTTGCCAAGACCCAAGGCAACGCCCGCATGTCGGACGAAGCCGTTGTGACATGGCTGGAAAACCGGGGCTATTCGCAACCCCTGCCCGTCAAATACGGCCAATGGCTTGGCGTCCTGCCGGGCTATGTGATCGAAGGCCGTGACGGACAGGTGCGCGCCCGCTGCGCAGGTCCGGGCGTAGACGTCGCGGATGCCGCCACATTCTGCGGGGTCCTTCAGGGTGAATGGGGCCGTTCAACCGTTTTCAAGGACGATGTGGGTGCAATCGTGGCCACCCGCCTTGGCCTGACGGGCAAGCTGATGTTCTGGGTGATGATGGTGATGGTCCCCGGTGCATTGATCCTCGGCGTTCTGGCGGGGATGCGCGAAGGATCGCGGACAGACCGCACCCTTTCCACGGTTTCCATCGTGTCCACCGCAACGCCTGAGTATGTTTCTGGCGTTGTCTTTATCTCCGTTTTTGCAACCGCCACTTTCGGGATGCAATGGTTCAAAGGGACGGCAACATCCGCCATGGAAAACGCCACCTTCGAGAATTTCTTTCTACCGGTGATCACCATCGCGCTTTACGGTATGGGCTACATCGCGCGTATGACGCGGGCTTCGATGACCGAGGTCATGACGGCGCAATACATTCGCACGGCCCGGCTCAAGGGTGTCAGCTTTCCCAATATCGTGCTGAAACACGCCATGCGCAACGCGTTGATCGCCCCTTTCACCGTGATCATGCTGCAGTTCCCCTGGCTACTGAACGGTGTCGTGATCGTCGAAACCCTGTTCAACTACAAAGGGTTCGGCTGGGTACTGGTGCAAGCCGCCGGCAACAACGACATCGAGCTTTTGCTGGGTGTTTCCATCGTTTCTGTCTTCGTGGTCCTTGTGACACAGCTGATATCCGACATCGGCTACGTGTTCCTGAATCCACGCATTCGTATTTCTTGAAGGGAGGATCAGGACATGAACGCTCTGACATGGACAGGTAGCCTCGGCACCATCCTCAACCCCGTGCTCATGGTGCTGCTGGCGCTGTTGGCCGTCGCCATCGTGGCGCAGATCGTGTTAGGGTTCTTTGCCCCTGCACAAACACTGCAATCCAACCCTGACGGAACCATTGCCGCGACGGGCGGTCCTTTGGGATTGGTGGAAACAGGTCTGAAGTACCTGTTTTTTGGCGTACTGGCGATTGTCATCGCCTATATCGTGGTGCCACAGGTGATGCCTTACGGGGCCGCCGGGATCGTCGGCGAGATCAGCAAACGGTTCCTGCCCGTCTGGATTTCACTGATCGCGCTTTTCGCGGTTTCAATCATCTACAAGCGCAAGCTTGGTCTTTACGGCAAGCTTTTCGACAGCACCGTGGGCATGATCGGTTTCGGCCTTGTGATGTTCTGGGTGTTCACTGCATTCTTTGTCGGGGCCTTCGACATGATTGCGACGCATGACTATCTGTCTCAGGTGTCGGGCCTCAAGAACAAGACCCCCGGCGTGCCGGTACCGGAAGGCACCGATGGCGCGATCCCGCACTACCTGCTGGGTGGCGACAATCTGGCGCGCGATATCTTCAGCCGCGTGGTCCAGGGCTCTGTCTTTGTCATCGCGATTGCGCCGCTGGCCACGATCTTTGCATTCATGGTCGGCATCACGCTGGGCCTGCCTGCGGGATTTTACGGCGGAAAGCTTGATACATTCCTTTCGTTTGTCGCCAACCTGATCCTCGCCTTTCCCGTAATCCTGCTGTTTTATCTGCTGGTTACACCGGAAATCGTCGAGACAGGTATTCCATCCTATATGGCTGCGTTCCTGTTCGCCTTCCCGCTGATCTTTTTCGGGGTCTTGCTGAACTCGCGCTACTACACGCAACCGGCCAAGCGGAACGCGATCCTGATTCCTGTCCTCGGCATCCTGGGGTGGCTCTATCTGTCGATCATCAACCAGAAAGGCACGGTCATCGACTTCCTGCCGGCATGGATGGATCTTTTCGATATCTCGATCCTGGTGGTCTTTGTGTCGGTTGTCTTCGTGAACGCGCCGACCGTCTTTCGTATCGTCCGCGGCCTCACGCTGGATTTGCGCACGCGTGACTATGTGGCGGCGGCACAGACACGTGGCGAAGGCGCATGGTACATCATGCTATGGGAAATCCTGCCCAATGCGCGTGGCCCGCTGATCGTCGATTTCTGCCTGCGGATCGGTTACACGACCATCCTGTTGGGCACCTTGGGCTTCTTTGGTCTGGGTCTTTCATCCGAAAGCCCCGACTGGGGGTCGACCATCAACGAAGGGCGCAAGCTCTTGTTGATTTACGCCCACCCTGCCCTGCCACCGGCGGCTGCATTGTTGAGCCTTGTTCTGGGTCTCAATCTGCTGGCCGACGGCCTGCGTGAAGAAAGCCTGAAGGATTAACCCATGACCGAACAACCCATCCTCGAAATCGACAAGCTTTCCATCTCTTTCTTCACCCGCCTGCGCGAAATCCCTGCCGTCATGGATTTTTCCGCCACCGTGATGCCGGGCGAGGCATTGGGCCTTGTCGGAGAGAGCGGTTGCGGCAAATCCACCGTGGCGCTGGGGGTCATGCAGGATTTGGGCGTGAACGGTCGCATCGTCGGAGGCTCGATCAAATTCAAGGGACGCGAGCTGAACGAAATGACGCCGGAAGAACTCCGCGATATCCGCGGCTCTGAAATCGCGATGATCTATCAAGAGCCCATGGCCTCGCTCAATCCCGCCATGCGGATCGGCAAACAGTTGATGGAAGTGCCGATGATCCACGAAGGTTTAGGCGAAAAAGAAGCCTACGCCCGCGCACTGGAAGTTGTCACGGATGTGAAACTGCCCGACCCCGAACGGATACTGCAAAGCTATCCGCACCAGCTTTCGGGTGGTCAGCAGCAACGCATCGTCATCGCAATGGCGCTGATGTCGAAACCTTCCTTGTTGATCCTCGATGAACCCACCACCGCACTTGACGTGACCGTTGAAGCTGCGGTTGTGGAACTGGTCAAGGAACTTGGGAAGAAATACGGCACCTCGATGCTGTTTATCAGCCACAACCTTGGCCTTGTGCTGGAAACCTGCGACCGCATCTGCGTGATGTATTCCGGCGAAGCGGTGGAACGGGGCAGCATCGAGGATGTCTTCGACGAAATGCAGCACCCTTACACACAGGCGCTGTTCCGTTCGATCCCCCTGCCCGGTGCCGATAAGAACGCACGGCCACTTGTGGCCATCCCCGGCAACTTTCCCCTGCCACATGAACGTCCGCAAGGCTGCAACTTTGGCCCGCGCTGCGATTACTTCGAAGCGGGCCGTTGCGACGCGGGATTCATCCCGATGGAACCTGTGCCCGACAATGACCGTCATCAGACGCGCTGCCTGAAATTCAAGGAGATCGACTGGCAGGCCCCGATTGATGTCGGTCCGCAGACCGCAAAACCGGAGCCGGGGCCGGTTGTTCTGAAGATGGACAACCTCAAGAAGTATTACGAGGTCGCGGCCAATGCGCTTTTCGGAGGTGGCGACAAGAAGGTCGTCAAGGCCAATGAAACCCTCAGCTTTGAGGCACGCGAGAGCGAAACGCTTGCTATCGTGGGCGAATCCGGCTGCGGGAAATCGACCTTCGCCAAGGTCCTGATGGGGCTGGAAACGGCAACCGAAGGCGAGATTTTGCTGGATAACAAATCCATCGGCAACACCGCGATTGAACACCGCGATACCAAGACTATCGCCGACATCCAGATGGTGTTCCAGAATCCTTTCGATACGCTCAACCCCTCGATGACCGTGGGGCGCCAGATCATCCGTGCGCTGGAAATCTTCGGCATCGGCAAGAACGACGCAGAACGGCGCGAACGGATGCTCAACCTGCTCGACCTCGTCAAACTACCACGCGCCTTTGCAGACCGTATGCCAAGGCAGCTTTCGGGCGGCCAAAAGCAGCGCGTCGGCATTGCACGGGCCTTTGCCGGTGACGCGCGTATCGTTGTGGCCGACGAACCGGTCTCGGCGCTGGATGTATCAGTGCAGGCGGCCGTGACCGATCTGCTGATGGAAATCCAGCGCGAGCATAAAACCACGCTTCTGTTCATCAGCCATGACCTGTCGATCGTGCGCTATCTGTCGGACCGTGTCATGGTCATGTATCTGGGTCATGTGGTGGAACTGGGCAGCACCGATCAGGTTTTCTCGCCACCTTATCACCCCTATACCGAAGCACTGCTGTCCGCGGTTCCCATTGCGGACACCAGCATCAAGAAAAAGCACATCGTGCTGGAAGGCGATATCCCATCTGCGATGAACCCGCCCAGCGGTTGCCCTTTTCAGACACGCTGCAACTGGAAAACAAAGGTTCCCGGTGAATTATGCGACAAAGAGGTGCCGCCGGTGCGGATGCTGGCGGATGGTCATCAGATCAAATGCCACCTCAGCGACGTTGATCTTGCCGACATGGAACCTGTCATACAGATCGCGGCAGAATAGGCATCATCTTGCCCAAAACGCCCGCCCGAGGTTCTCTGGCTTTCGAAGGGGTGCAATCATTGCCCCCAAATCACCTGCACATAATTCCGGGTCTCCGCATAGGGTGGCACCCCATCATAGCGTGTCACCGCACCCGGCCCTGCATTATAGGCGGCCAGCGCCAGTGGCCACGAACCGAAGGCCTCGTATTGGGCGCGCAGGTAGCGCGCACCGCCGTCGAGGTTTTGCACCGGATCAAGCGGATCAACGCCCAAGGCCCGCGCCGTGCCCGGCATCAGTTGCGCCAACCCCAAAGCCCCTTTGATGGACCGCGCCGAGACGTTCCAGCCGCTTTCCTGTTCAACCAGACGCAGGAACAATCCAACAGGTACACCGTGTTTCCCAGCTGCGGATTGCGCCAGACGCATGTAAGGCCCGCTATAGCTGCCGCCATAACTGGGGGTCATGGTAAAGCCGTCTGCGCGTGGCGGCTGCAGGCGGACCGAGTTTTCGTACTGCGTGGACGCACGCCCATCCAGAACCGATGTCTGGCTTTGCAGCAAGCCGGACCGTGACATGGTCGAAAGCTGCTCCTGCCCAAAAGCCGGCAGCGCGCCAAGCGCAGCAATCAGTCCTAATGTCAGGGTCAATCGGGTCACGGCACACCGCTTTCACTCATCACGCAACCTGTAACATACTTCTTTTGTGCCAAACCGCCAAGCCTGCTACTGGAAACCTTCCGTTAACCTTGTTACGCCATGTCTTGAGAGCCGAAAGTACCGGCAACAAAGAATCGTGGAGGTGCCGTCATGGCCGGATCAGTGAACAAAGTTATCCTCATCGGCAATCTCGGGGCAGACCCCGAAGTGCGGACATTCCAGAACGGCGGCAAGGTCGCCAACCTGCGGATTGCAACGTCAGAGACTTGGAAAGACAAGAACACCGGCGAGCGTCGGGAAAAAACCGAATGGCACACCGTGGCGATCTTTCAGGAAGGTCTGGTGCGCATCGCGGAACAGTACCTCAAGAAGGGCTCGAAGGTTTATATCGAGGGCAAGCTGCAGACCCGCAAATGGCAGGATCAATCCGGTCAGGACCGGTACTCAACCGAAGTTGTCTTGAACGGCTATGATGGTACGCTGACCATGCTCGACAGCCGCAGCGAAGGCGGCGGAGCTGGGAACTATGGTGGCGGCGGCGGCGCATCGGGCGGCGGTTACGGCGGTGGCGCATCTGGCGGCAGTTATGGCGGTGGATCCTCCGGTGGCGGTTATGGCGGCGGCAATGAGGGTGGCGCATCCGGCGGCGGCGGTGGCGGCGATATGGACGACGAAATCCCGTTCTAAGCCTGATGGCCATGTCACCGGAAGTACAACTGCTGATTCTCGTCGCCCTGATCCTTGCGGTCGCCTATCTGGGCATTTTCCCGACGCTTGAGGAAAAGACCCTTAACAAGCTGATGGTGATCGATCTTGGGCTGAACGTGCTTGCGCTGATCGTCGCTGGGGCTTGGTTCTGGGGCAGCGGCGTGCAGTTCACATTGCTGTTCTTTGAAACAAATTGGGCAATCTTCACGATCGTCAGCTACGCAATCATCGAAATCCCGCTGTTCCTGCGTTTTGCAAAGAGACATGGCATCAGGCTGGACGGCAGGAATGACGATGACGGGCCGAACTGAGACTAGACCCGCGCCAAGGCATCGTCGAGCACGCGCAGCACGGCGTCGCGCGGCACATCAGAGGTGATGAACGCATCACCAATGCCGCGTGCAAGGATGAACCGCAGCTTGCCATCCAGCACCTTCTTGTCCTGCCCCATCAACTCCAGCAGCCCCTCTGCATCCGGCAGGTCGCCCGGAATATCGCGGATGTCTACCTTCATGCCCATGTCGCGCAAATGCGCACGCAGACGGCTGGGGTCTTCTTGACTGCACAGCCCCATGCGGGCGGACAGCTCGAACGCCAGCGCACAGCCGATCGCCACACCCTCGCCATGCAACAGGCGGTCGGAATAGCCTGTTGCCGCTTCCAGTGCGTGACAGAACGTGTGCCCAAGGTTCAACAGCGCGCGATCCCCCTGCTCGGTCTCGTCACGTTGCACGATGTCCGCTTTCATCTGGCAGGACCGCGTGACCGCACGCACCCTTGCATCCATATCACCGGCAGCAAGAGCCGGTCCTTCGGCCTCGAGCCAGTCAAAGAAAGCCGCATCCCCCAAAAGACCGTATTTCACGACCTCGCCATAGCCTGCCAGAAAGTCGCGCGGGGTCAGTGTGCCGAGCAGGGCCGTGTCTGCCAGCACAAGGCTTGGCTGATGAAACGCGCCGATCAGGTTCTTCCCGCTGGGTGAGTTGATCCCTGTCTTGCCCCCCACAGAGCTGTCGACCTGCGCCAGCAGTGACGTGGGGATTTGCACAAACCGCACGCCGCGCCGCAGGATCGCAGCGGCAAAGCCCGCAAGATCACCGATCACACCACCGCCGAAGGCCACGACGATATCACCGCGCTCGACCTTCTGCGCCAACAGCCATTCAACCGACCGTTCCAACTGCGCCCAGCATTTTGTCGCTTCACCGGGCGGGAGGGCCAGCGCCTCGGACGTCAAACCAGCATCCGAAAATGCGGTCTGAAGCGCCTCCAGATGCAAAGCGGCCACGTTTTCATCGGTCAGGATACAGACATGCCGCCGCCCGCCCATCGCAGCGATCCGCGCGCCTGCCTGATCAAGCACACCCGGGCCGATCAAAATATCATAGGCGCGGCCCGGCAAATCAACGTGAACTGTGGCGGTCATTTATCTGATCTCCAGAATATCGGGGCGGCTGGCAAGTGTGTCGCGGACCGACCGCATGGTTTGTTCGATACTTGCGTTGTCCTTGACGGTGATTTTCAGCCCCGCAAGACTGTAGATCGGTGTGCGTTCCTGATAAATCGCGGCCAGCGTCGCTTTGGGGTCGGCTGTCCGTAATAAGGGGCGCGTATCTTTATGGCGGACACGCTCCCACAGTATTTCAAGGTCCGCATCCAGCCACACCGCAACACCCATCTGCGCAATCGCATCGCGGTTCGCTTGCGCAAGAAATGCACCCCCGCCGGTCGAAACGACACGGGGCGGACCGGACAGAAGCCTGCGCAGCACTTCTGCCTCGCGCTTGCGGAAAAACACTTCACCATCACGTTCGAAAATTTCGGCAATCGTTGCCGCCGCCGCCTCTTCGATGGCGGCATCACTATCCACGAAAGGCACATCCAGCGCAGCCGCCAACGCACGGCCGATAGCCGTCTTGCCCGACCCCATCATACCAACCAGCACAACGGTTCGTTTGAGGTGATATTGCCGCCCTTGGGCCATGCAACGCCTGCCTTTCTTTTCGGCCATCCTACGCCGAACGCGAAATTTAATGAATGAATGCCGTGATCTTGTGTGAAAGGCCATATACAATCCCTTCAACAGGTGGGGAAGAACCCACATATTGAGGCAGAATAGAAAGATTGGGGCAGGCCATGTGGCGGTTCATCAAGGCGCTTTTATTTTTGATCATACTCGCCGGGCTGGGCTTGGTGGCCTATGCCTACGTCGGTCCGTTGTTTTTCCCTGCCGATTTTGCCCCCCCGTCACAAGAGGTAACGCGCCCTGTTACACTGGAAACAAACTAAGGCGCTCGCGGCTGCTGCTTGCATGACCGGCACGCTGGTGTCGGCGCAAAGTGATCCGCAGGGCGAGCCCCTCTCGGCCATCGACTGGCTGTCGCGCAGCGTGGAAACCGCCCCGGCGTTTGAATCGCCTGTGGTCGCCAACGCGACGTCGCCCGATGTATCGGTCACGGCGCTGGACCGTACATCAAAAGACCCCATCGGCCTGCTGCCGCCGGATGTGACCGGCCTGCCCCGCGACATCTGGTCAGCCAGCAAAGAGGCGGTGCTTGTCGATCTGGTGCGCGCCGAACGGGTGAATACGCTGCCTGCGCTGCAAGAGTTCCTGAAAATCCTGATGTTGGCCGAAGCCGACCCGCCTTTGGATGCCGACGCCGAAGGCGCGCTATTTCTGGCGCGCGTGGACAAGCTGTTGGATCTTGGCGCATTGGAACCGGCCCAATCGCTGATCGAACAGGCCGATCCTGATACAGCACCTCTGTTTCGCCGGTGGTTCGACGTAGCACTTTTGACCGGCACCGAAGACAACGCCTGCGAAGCCATGCGCGAAACCCCCTCGATCGCGCCCACATTTTCTGCCCGCATCTTCTGCCTTGCCCGCAATGGCGATTGGCCGGCCGCTGCGCTGACTTTGAATACCCGCCGTGTGCTGGGGGATATCACCCCGCAGGAAGAGGCGCTTCTGTCACGCTTTCTCGATCCTGAACTTTACGAGGGTGAACCGCCTCTTACGCCTCCTGCCCGCGTCAGCCCTCTGACATTCCGGATGCACGCCGCCATTGGCGAACCGCTGATTACCGCCAACCTGCCACTTGCGTTCTCACATGCCGATCTGCAATCCACGACAGCGTGGAAATCGCAGCTCGAAGCAACCGAGCGTCTGGCCCGCCATGGCGCAATATCCGAGAACATCCTTCTCAAGCATTATACGGCCCGCACGCCTGCCGCGTCGGGCGGCATCTGGGACCGCGCCGCAGCGATCCAGCAATTTGATGTGGCGATGAGGAGCCGCAATCCGGTGGAAGTGGGACGCACATTACCCGATGCCTGGGCCGCGATGCAGCAGGCCCGCGCCGAGGTCCAGTTTGCCAAGCTTTATGGCGCTGCCCTGCAAGAGGTGCCCCTTTCGGGCGAAGCGGCGGTGATCGCCTTTAAGGTGGGTCTATTGTCCCCAGACTACGAAGCCGTGGCAATCGCCGTACAAAATGCCGATGCAGGGTTTGATCCGTTCCTGATCGGGATTGCGCACGGCATACTGCAAGACCTGCCCGCCAATGCGGCGCGTGCGCTGGCGATACAGGACGCATTCGACAGCCGACCGCCCCCGCCACAACTGCAAAGCAAGGTGGACGATGGCAAGCTGGGCGAGGCTCTGTTGCTCGCGCTTGCGTTGTTCGAGGCCGGATCGGAAGGCGATTTGCGGTCTGTCACCGATGCGCTTTTGCTGTTTCGCGCCGTCGGCCTTGAAGACGTGGCGCGGCGGGCCGCCTTGCAGCTTATGCTACTGGACCGCAGGACATGACCTTTGCGGATCAGCCAATGGCCCGTTGTGTGCAGGTCTTTCTGGAAGCGCAGGCGGCGGAACTGGATGCTGCCACCAATACGCAACTGGCCTATGCCCGTGACTTGCAGGACTTTGCAGGCTGGCTCGCGCCCAAGGGTTTGCATTTCAGCAACGCCAACCGCGATGACATCGAAGACTATCTGATCGACTGCGAGGCCCAAGGGCTGGCAAAATCAACCCGCGCGCGGCGCTTGTCGGCGATCAAGCAACTTTACCGCTTTGCCTTCGAGGAAGGGTGGCGCGACGAAAACCCCGCGATCCAGATCAAGGGACCGGGCCGCGAACAACGCTTGCCCAAGACGCTTTCGGTAGAAGAAGTCGACCGTCTGCTGGAGGCCGCGCGCAATACCCCGCGCGAAGCCTTGCGCAATGCCTGCCTGATGGAATTGCTCTACGCCACCGGCATGCGGGTGACGGAACTGGTCAGCCTTCCTGTGTCGGCGGCGCGCGGCGATCCGCGTATGCTTTTGGTGCGCGGCAAGGGCGGCAAGGAACGTCTTGTGCCACTGTCTTCGCCCGCACGCGCCGCTTTGGCCGCCCACCTGACCGCCCGCGATACCGCCGAAGACGCCGCGCACAAGGCGGGCAACGCCAAGTCGAAATTCCTGTTCCCGTCACGTGGCAAATCGGGGCATCTGACACGGCACCGTTTTTTCGGTCTGATCAAGGAGTTCGCCGTTGCAGGCGGGGTTTCCCCCGCCAAGGTCACACCGCACACCTTGCGACATGCTTTTGCGACGCATCTTTTGGCTGGCGGTGCTGATCTGCTGTCGATCCAGACGATGCTGGGCCACGCCGATGTTGCCACGACGGAAATCTATACACATGTACTGGATGAACGGCTCAAAGAACTTGTGCTCGACCATCATCCCCTTGCAAAAGCAGCAAAACCTTGAAGCTGACGCAAGGATAATACATAACGAGCATGATTTTGCTTGAAAGCACCTGATGGAAACCGCAACTCTCGACGCCGCCTTTTGGGTTACGGCCGGCGCTATCATAATACTCCTTGTCCTCTCGGCGTTCTTTTCGGGCTCCGAAACGGCATTGACCGCAGCCTCGCGCGGCAAGTTGCGGTCAGCGGCCGGCAAAGGCTCCAAGGGGGCTGAACGTGCGCTTGAGATCACACAAGATAACGAGCGGCTGATCGGCTCTGTCCTCTTGGGCAACAATGTGGTGAATATCCTTGCCACATCGCTGGCCACCGCTGTTCTGACCAAGGTTTTCGGCCAGAACGGGGTGGCAGCCGCGACCCTCATCATGACCCTGCTGGTGCTGATCTTCGCCGAGGTGCTGCCCAAGACCTTTGCCATCACTTATCCTGAAACCGTCGCCTCCAGCGTGGCGCGCCCGATCGGAGTAATTGTAGTTCTCTTTTCGCCTTTGGTGGCGGCTGTGCGCTATCTGGTGCGCGGTGTGCTGTTTGTCTTCGGTGTGCGCACCGACCCTGACAGCAACATTCTGGCCGTCCGCGAGGAAATCGCAGGCGCGCTGCAACTGGGCCATTCCGAAGGCATCGTCGAAAAAGAGGACCGCGACCGTATTCTTGGCGCACTGGACCTGAACGAACGG
Source organism: Yoonia sp. (assembly GCF_046498525.1). Taxonomy (GTDB): domain Bacteria; phylum Pseudomonadota; class Alphaproteobacteria; order Rhodobacterales; family Rhodobacteraceae; genus Yoonia. Next base: position 7,196 of record NZ_JAWOAN010000064.1, on the reverse strand, counting down.
ACGGTCGAAGAAATCATGCTGCATCGTTCGGGCATTGAAATGGTCGATGCCGACCTGCCGCCCGATGAAATCCTGGCCCAAATCCTGCAAAGCCCCCACACCCGGCTGCCAATTTACCGGGGGGAACAGGAAAACATCGTCGGGATGCTCCACTCAAAGGACCTGCTGCGCGCAATGTACAAGCTGCTGGGCGGCGGACAGGAAAACGCGCAGGGCCTTGCCGCATTTGACGTGACCAAAGTTGCGATGCCCCCCTACTTTGTGCCCGATACAACGACCCTTGACGACCAGATGCGCAACTTTCTCAAGCTAAAGACACATTTTGCACTGGTGGTCGATGAATATGGCGCGTTGCAAGGGCTGATCACATTGGAAGACATCCTCGAAGAGATCGTGGGCGAGATTGCGGACGAGTTCGACACGCATGAGGAAGAGCAGATTTCGGTAACCGCAGACGGTGCCTACATCGTGGATGGCGCCATGACGATCCGCGACCTGAACCGCGCGCACGACTGGAACCTGCCTGACGACGAGGCCAACACCATCGCGGGCCTTGTCATACATGAAGCGCAGATGATCCCTATCGAGGGACAGGTATTTTCGTTCCACGGGTTCCGGTTCGAGGTCATGTCAAAAGATGAAAACCGCATCGCGACGCTGAAAATCAGACAGCTGTAGGCGGGGCCATCCCTGCCGTACAAATTTACCATTTTCACTTCCTGTAGGCCGGCAACGCCAGAGGCAGCGACGCTCGTGGCGATGAAAGCTCCGAGACAGCGGCCTTGTATTTTCCACTCTTATGCGGTGACGCGATCTGGCGGGCCCGAACGGTCCGCCTCGTCGTATCCATTGCAACGGGGTCGCATCACAGCCATCACACCCCAAACGAAAATCGAAAACACGAACGCTTCGGCAGACATAAACAAGATCGCAGTATGATGAATATCAGTTCAGGCTCGGCGATTGTCACCTACCCTTTACGCTTAACCGAACCTAAAAAAGGAGAACCCGATGAGCAATCCGATTGTAAAGCCGTTCTGGGACGAACCCACCGGAAGCTGGCAATATGTTTTCCATGATCCCGTGACGATGAAAGGCGCAATCGTCGATCCCGTTCTGGATTTCGACCCGCTGGCAGGCGCGACATCGACCGAGAACGCCCAACGCCTGCTCGACTATATCCGTGATGCAGGAATCGATCTTGAATGGATTCTCGACACGCACCCGCACGCCGATCATTTCTCCGCCGCGCAGTGGCTCAAGCAACAGACCGGTGCACCGACAGCCATCGGGGAAAAGGTCACAGGCGTCCAGAAGCTGTGGCAGGACATCTATAACCTGCCGGCCGATTTCCCGACCGACGGCAGCCAATGGGACCGACTGTTCGCGGACGGGGACAGCTTCATGGTGGGCGAGGTGCCGGTCAAGGTGATGTTCTCTCCGGGGCATACCATGGCATCGATCACCTATGTTGCGGGTGATGCGGCCTTTGTGCATGACACGTTGATGATGCCCGACAGCGGCAGTTCACGCGCGGATTTTCCCGGTGGCAGTTCCGCAGCGCTTTATGAAAGTATTGCCGCAATCCTTGCCCTGCCCGACGAGACCCGCATTTTCGTTGGCCATGACTACGCGCCAGACCGTGAAGCGCAATGCGAAGCGACAGTTGCAGAACATCGCGCCGAGAATATCCACTGGAAGGATAGCCCCACAGAGGCAGAGTACCAAGCGGTGCGCGATGCCCGCGACGCGACTCTGCCACTCCCAAAACTGATGCTGGCGGCGCTGCAGATCAACATTCGCGGCGGCCGCCTGCCTGAGCCGGAAAGCAATGGCCGGTCTTATCTCAAAGTGCCGCTGAACTACTTCGAAAGCCGCTGATCCGTGTCAGTGCCGCGCATTGATGACGCCTCATTGTGATGGCGTCATCTCGCTTTGCGGCATGCACTTAAGGGATCCCGCGACCCTAGCGCCCCTTGAACAGGCTGCCCAGAATACCGCGCACCAAACGGCGCCCCGTCGTGCCTTTGAGTTCCTTGACCACGACAGAAGCAAGTGCATCACCAAAGCTTTCACCCGAAGAATTGCGCGACCGCGTTGATCGGGCCGAACTGCGCCCGCCGTCATAACGGCGTGCCGCTTTGAACTCGCGCTCCTTGTCTTCCGAACGGGCCTCTTCAGCTTCCGCATCCTCGGCTGCCTTGGCCGCAGCTTCGGCGCGCTTGGCCAGCATCTCAAAGGCACTGTCGCGATCCATCGTCTTGTCGTATTTGCCCGCCATGTCCGACCCGCTCATAATCGCCTTGCGCGTCGGCTCGTCAATCGGGCCAAGTTGCGAGGACGGAGGCCGGATCAGCGTGCGCTCGACGATCTGCGGAATACCCTTGCGGTCAAGGAATGACGTGACCGCCTCGCCGGTACCCACCTGCTGAATCGCCTCGGCGGTGTCGAATGCCGGATTATCGCGGTAAGTCTCCGCAGCTGTCTTCAACTCTTTGCGGTCCTTGGCAGTAAACGCGCGCAGCGCATGTTGCACACGGTTGCCCAACTGTCCCAGCACATCGTCGGGAATATCGCCAGGGTTTTGCGTCACAAAATAGACCCCCACCCCTTTGGACCGGATCAGGCGGGCCACCTGCTCGACTTTGTCGACCAGTGCCTTGGGCGCATCATCAAACAATAGGTGTGCTTCGTCAAAAAAGAACACCAGCTTGGGTCTGTCGGGGTTGCCGACCTCGGGGAGTTCTTCAAACAGCTCCGACAAAAGCCAGAGCAGGAATGTCGCATAAAGTCGGGGGCTGCCCATCAACTGATCCGCGGCGAGAATATTGATCTCGCCCCGACCGTCGCGGCTGCGCATCATATCCGCAAGGTCCAGCGCAGGCTCACCAAAAAGAGCGGTGCCACCCTGATTTTCCAGCACCAGAAGCTGCCGCTGGATCGCACCGATCGAAGAAGAAGCAACGTTGCCATACCGCAGCGAGAGGTCCTTGGCGTTCTGCCCCACCCAGACCAGCAAAGCCTGCAAATCCTTGAGGTCCAGCAGCGGCAAACCTTCTTCATCCGCCACACGGAAGGCCACATTCAGCACGCCCTCCTGCACATCCGTCAGGCCCATCAAGCGCGAAAGCAACAAAGGGCCCATCTCGGCCACGGTGGCGCGGATCGGGTGGCCCTTTTCACCGAAGAGGTCCCAGAAGGTGACGGGAAAACCGTCATACTGCAAGTCAAGACCAATTGTTTGTGCCCGCGACATGAACGGCTCGTGCAGTTTGAAATCAGCGGAACCACTGACCGCCAGACCAGACAGGTCACCCTTCACATCAGATAGGAAAACCGGCACACCGGCAGCCGAAAACCCTTCGGCCATGATCTGCAGCGTCACCGTCTTACCGGTACCTGTCGCCCCTGCAATCAGCCCGTGTCGGTTCGCCTTATCCAGCAGCAGGTTTTGTGGCAAAGCGTAGGCATCGCTCCCACCGCCAATAAAGATGTTCTCAGACATACAGACCGTTCCCTACCGATAATGTCCAAACAAAATACATTGTTAACCATTTCGTGCCACAACAAACCGCGCCCGCCGCAGTCGTTTCCGCGGATTGGCACACTTCCTCCTTGTTGAACTTGCCGTGCCTTCGGGCACGGCTTTTTCGATGTAGCCAGTACGCCATTCATCACTGACCTGTCAGAGATTTTCTGTTGACGCTGCGTTTTGCTTTGCGTAGCCTCACTCCAATTAGTCGGCAAGTCCGGCAGGGAGAATACCGAGAAGGGTCCTTAAGGGGGCCCTTCTTCTTTTATCGGGCCCCCGCGAAAGCGTGAGCGGAAGACAGCGCAGGCCCTTGATTTTGGCACTGACACCCCGCGTTCTGCATGTTAAGTGCCGCCGAAACCGAAAAGGACAACACCTATGCGCAGTATCCTGAAAACACTCTTTCTCGCCGCCCTGCTGAGCCAGACCAGCATCGCCGTGGCGCAAGAAACAACACAAGAAACCGAAACCGAGCCAACACAGTCCGGTGACGACCTCGCGCTTGGTGAGCCTGTCGGCCCGCAAATCGGCGAACCCTACGTGCGCGAAACATTCGGTGACTGGGCGCTGCGATGCATCAAGACAGACGATGGAGAGCCTGATCCATGCAACCTCTATCAATTGCTGGTCAATAGTGATGGTGTGGCCGTTGCGGAAATGAATGTCTTTCCGCTGCCCGAAGGTCAGCGCGCGGCTGCGGGGGCCACGATTGTCGTCCCACTTGAAACCCTGCTGACCCAACAACTGACGATCACCGTAGATGGCCAGAACGCACGCCGCTATCCGTTTACGTTCTGCAATCGCGCCGGGTGCGTGGCCCGCCTTGGCTTTACGCCGGAAGAAGTCGACGAACTCAAGCGCGGTACGGCCGCGACGGTGCGCCTTGTCCCTGCCGCCGCACCGACAGAAGAGGTCGTGCTGGATGTGTCCCTGACCGGTTTTACCGCCGGTTTCACGTCGACGACCGCAGCCGAAAGCGAATAACCGTCTTGGCGCTGCGCCTAGTGTTTGCGCAGCGCCAACACGGCATTGAAGCCGCCAAAGGCGAAAGCGTTTGAAAGCGCCACATCCACATGCGCATCACGTGCGACGTTGGGCACGACATCCAAAGCGCACTCCGGGTCCGGTTCCTGATACCCGATCGTGGGTGCGATAATCCCGTCCTTCAGCGCCATGATGCAGGCCAGAACCTCGACCGCGCCGGTGCCCCCGATCAGATGGCCATGCATTGATTTGGTCGAAGAGATCATCAGATTGTCCGCATGTGCGCCGAAAACATCTGCAACCGCCGCACATTCGGTCTTGTCATTCGCGGCCGTGCCAGTGCCATGCGCGTTGATATAGCCCACCGCCTCTTTGGGAAGCCGGGCATCCTTGATGGCACCGGCAATCGCGCGCGCGGCTCCCTGCTTGGAGGGCATCACAATATCGGATGCATCCGAGGACATCGCAAAGCCGACGACTTCGCACAGAATTTCCGCCCCGCGCGCCTTGGCGTGGGCGTAGTCTTCAAAGACGAACACCCCCGCCCCTTCGCCCTGCACCATCCCGTTGCGCGTGGCTGAAAACGGGCGACAGGCATCGCGCGACATAACGCGCAAACCTTCCCACGCCTTGATCCCGCCAAAGCACAGCATCGCCTCTGATCCGCCGGTGACCATGACTTTGGCCATGCCACAGCGCACCATGTTGAAAGCCTGCCCCATCGCATGATTGGAAGACGCACAGGCGGTTGCCACAGTGAAAGACGGCCCTCGCAGGTTCCATTCCATCGACACATGACTGGCGGCGGCGTTGTTCATCAGTTTAGGCACGATAAACGGATGAACACGGTTCTTGCCCGCCTCATAGACCGCGCGATAATTTTCATCCTGCGTGTTCAGACCACCACCCGAGGTGCCAAGCACAACCCCCGACTGGTCGGCCAGTTCGCCCGAAAACGCGAGACCCGATTGCCCGATCGCCTCGCGGGCGGCGAGCAGGGTGAACTGGGTGAAACGGTCATAAAGCGCGATCTGCTGGCGGTTGAAATGCGTGGTTTCGTCATAGCCCTTGATCTGCCCGCCGATCTGGATCGACAACCGTTCCACATCTTCGATTTCCAGCGGCCCGATGCCACAGCGCCCTTCCTGCATTGCAGCAAAAGTCGCGGGGACATCAGAGCCAAGCGGGTTGATCGTCCCTGCGCCGGTGATCACCACACGGTTCATATATCCGCCTGTTCCGATTGCAGTTTTTCAACCGCCACGACGATGGCTGCGATGGACGAAATGTCAAAATCGCCTGCGGACGGGTCATTGGCGTTGAAGGGCACGTCGATGTCGAAAGCCTCTTCGATGGCAAAGATGCACTCCATCAAGCCAAGACTGTCTATCCCGATGTCTGCCAAGGTGTTGTCCATGGCAAGGTCGCCGGGTTCCAGCATCGCCTGCTCGGCGATGATGGCGATGACCTGATCTTTGATGCTCATCTTTTGATACTCATGTTGTTTGGCGAGGCTGTAGCCACTCTGGCCGCGATTTGAAACAGCGGATTAACGCTTGGCGAGGCCACGTAGCGTGCGCGGCAAGCGGCGCAAGGCCTTGTAGCCTTCAATATGGGTCTGCATTTTCGTGGCAGGATACCCCATCATGACACGGCCCTTGGGTACATTGGACAGGACCACACTGCCCCCACCCAGCACGACATCATCGCCCACCGTCAGATTATCCGCGACACCGGCCTTGCCGCCGATCACCACGCGGTCGCCGATCACGGTTGATCCCGCTACACCAGCCTGCGCGCAAAGCAGACAATGCGCGCCGACAATCACGTTGTGACCGACCTGCACGAGGCTGTCGATCTTTGTGCCCGCACCGATGCGGGTCGCACGGATGGTCCCTGCATCGACGCAAGAGTTTGCGCCGACCTCGACGTCATCGCCAATCGTCACGCCGCCCAGCGAGTGGATGCGGTACCATGTCGGATCCGCCGGTATCTCTGTCGCGGTCTCGCCCAGCGTTTCACGCGCCTTTTCGACATTTGACGGCTCTGCCGTGACAAACGAAAATCCGTCGCCACCGATGACCACATTGGGTTGCAGGATCACGCGTGCGCCAAGCTGAACACCACGCCGCAGCCGTACCCCAGAATGAATTTGACAAGCTGTCCCGATTTTCACCCCTTCCGAGATGCTGACCTGATCGGCAATCCAGCTATTTGCGCCAATGACGGCATCAGCGCCCACAACCGTAAAAGCCCCGATCGTCACATTCGCACCAATCTGTGCGGTCGGATCAATCGCGGCTTGCGGGCTGATCCCGCCACCCGGCAAAGGCCGGTCCAGCATCTGCGTCAGACCTGCCATCGCAAGGCGCGCGCGCGGCACGATGATGGCGGCCTCCAGCCCGAGCGCCTGCCAGTCGGCACCGGGCCAGACAACGGCGGCACGTGCCCGCCCCTGCCCCAGTGCTGCGCCATAGGCAGGTGTCATGGCAAGCGCGAGATCGTCGGGACCAGCCGAGGCCGGCTCGGCGGCACTTTCTACCAGAAGATCAACGGCGCCGAAGGCCTCTGCCCCCAGCGCCGCTGCAATCTCTTTTACCGAATGTGCCATCTTGTCCCCGGACCTGACCTACGGGGACAGATTTACCCGCGAACGGCGCGAAGGGCCACCCCTTCACGT
>NZ_JAWOAN010000219.1:0-19214 GCF_046498525.1 Yoonia sp. | reverse complement strand
ATTTCAAGCGCAACCGAACGGCCGTTGTCACTGAGTGGCGCCAGCTTTGCTCCGCATAAGTTCACGCCTGCTGCAGAAAACTGAGACTGGTACGAAGTAGCCTGGCAGCCCCGCCATTCACCTTTGAAATCATTGAATTTTCTGGCGGTGAATAAGACATACCCCACATAAAGCCCCACATCAGAAAAACGCTTGTCGGGGGAATTAATGCCCGCGTCTTGGTCAGATGATATCGGGGAAGCCCTATTTGTTTCTGGGCACAAACCCTGCTAGCGGTCGCGCAGTCGATGCGCTGGGCTAACTCCCCATTTTGTGGCTATGAACGCAAACGGCCCGACCCCGGTCCCATAGTGAGCGCACCAAAGAATAACCTACCCCCAGCTATCGGCCAGCGCCCTACGGTGCATCGCCGGGTGATATCAACCAAACAGCATTTTAGGCACTGTCAAACAAAAACCCGCTTGAGGCGGGCAGGACACCGACCTAGCCTCTTTGGATGACAAAATGCTCTCCATTCAAGTACTTCAAAACCAACCCCTGAGATCATCCGCTTGACGGAGGTGCCGATCCCGTCGATGACCATGCGGACCGGCACTGTCAGACAAAACCCCCTTGAGGCGGGCAGCACACCGCCCTAGCCTCTTTGGATGACAAAACGCTCTCCCTTTCGCTACTTCAAAACGTCACCTGAAATTATCCGCCTGGCCGTGATGCTTTACGTCCGTTTTCCGCTTTCGCTTCGGAATGTCGAAGATCTCCTTCATGAGCGCGGGATTGAAATCAGCCATGAGACAGTCCGGTTCTGGTGGAATAGATTTGGTCCGATGTTCGCGGGCGAGATCCGCAGAAATCGGGTCAGTCGGTTGCGATCCCATTCAAACTGGCAGTGGCACCTCGACGAGGTTTTCGTGAAAATCAGCGGCGAGACGCATTACCTGTGGCGCGCGGTAGATCACGATGGAGAAGTGCTGGAAAGCTATGTGACGAAGCGCCGTGATCGTAAAGCAGCGTTGAAATTCCTCAAGAAATCCATGAGGCGCTACGGCCAACCAGAAATCATCGTCACGGACAAACTGAGGTCCTACGGCGCTGCAATGAAAGATATCGGCAACCTCAAACGTCAGGAAACTGGTCGCTGGCTCAACAATCGCGCCGAGAACTCACACCTGCCGTTTCGGCGACGAGAGCGGGCGATGCTGCGTTTCAGGCAAATGCGATGTCTGCAGAAATTCGCATCCGTCCATTCTTCCGTCCATAACCATTTCAATCAGGAACGCCATCTTTCCTCACGCGACAATTTCAAGCTCAATCGAACCGCCGCACTCTCTGAGTGGCGTCAGCTTTGTTCCGCATAAGTTCACGCATTCTGGGGCAAACTGAGACTGGTTCGAATTGGTCTGACAGCACCGCCACTAGCCCTTGTTCACCATATGTGAGGCGGTGGGCCGCCCTGCGGCGATCCGTTCGGCCTCGAGCCTTGCGATGGTGTCGTCGATTGCACGGCGGTCGACCATGCCGTGGGGGTTTTCTCGTGTCGGCATGGTTTCGGCCACATGCAGGAACCGTTCCTGCGCCACGGCGTAAAGACGGCGCAATTCATCCAGAGGATCGGCGTGGTCATCGGCGCGGATATCCAGCCACGGATAATCCTGATCGCGGTAGGTCACCAGACAGGCGGATTGCTTGCCGCGCTTGTCGCCACCCGCATCCTCGCCCGCCTGCATCGCGATCAGCAGCCGTTCAGCCAGCGGCTTGTCCATCGCATTCTTATAGGCCGCCAGCGTATCGCCGATCACGGCGGGGCCTTCCAGCATGTTGCCCGCCACAGACACCCCATCTGCCACCAGATGCCCGCACCAGTCCACGCAGTTATCACCGGTAAAGGCAGCATTGCGCCCCTGCGCGTCAATCAGATGGAACTGGCGGTTTGCATGCCCATCATCGCGCTCCATTAAGATCGGGATGATCGCATCAGGGGGCGCACCCGCCTTTAAAAGGCGCAGGGCGTCCGGCCCGTAGGTCGGGTTTACAAAGGCCTGCGTGGCAACAGCCCCGACCCGCCCTTTCAAGAAGGGCACAGCACACCCCACGGCAAAGAAGCGGCTTGCAACGGCAATGCCGAAATGGCCGGTGGCGGGGTCACGTCCAACGATGGAATATGTCATATCTTAACGTCCTACAGCATAGGCCTGCATCAGGCGGGGGGTGGCGGCTGCGCGCAGCAATCCGTCGGGATCGCGCCGCGCTGCGGTCATGCGTCCCACGCTCCAGGGTTCAGCCTCGGTTACGATATGGCCGCGCACGCGTAGATCGTTCAACACGTCGGCGCCAAAGGTCTTTTCGGCCATGATCATCCCCGGCTGGCGCGAGCGTGGGTAAAAGCTGGACGGGAAATGCGCCGAATGAAACAGCGGCGCGTCGATCGCCTCTTGCAGGTTCATCTGGTGATGGACGTAACGCAGGAAAAACACCAACTGCCACTGGTCTTGCTGGTCGCCCCCCGGCGTGCCGAATGACAGCTGCGGCACCCCGTTTTTCAGCGCCAGCGACGGTGTCAGCGTAGTGCGCGGCCGTTTGCCCGGCTCCAGCGAGGTAGGCAGCCCCGGTTCCAGCCAGAACATCTGTGCGCGGCTGTTCAGGCAGAACCCCAGCCCCGGAATGGTGGGCGACGATTGCAGCCAGCCGCCCGATGGCGTGACCGACACCATGTTGCCGTCGCTGTCGATCACGTCGATATGGACGGTATCGCCTTTCTTTTCGGACAGATGCGCCATCGTCGGCTCATAGACCGCCTGATCGGTGCGGCTGAGCGCATCCAGCAGGGCCATCGTCTTATCGGCCTGATCTGCAAAGCCCGGCACGTGACCGGGGCGCAGCTCCATGCTGGCACTGGTGCCGATCAGCTTGCGCCGTGCATCGGCATAGCTGTCGGACAGCAGTGCATCCATGGGGACATTGGCGAAATCGGGATCACCATAATAAACCTCGCGGTCGGCATAGGCGAGCTTCTTGGCCTCGACCACATGGTGGATGAAATCCGCGCCATTGGGGTCCATCGCGCCAAGATCGAATCCCTTGAGCAGCGACAGTGCCTGCAACAACACCGGCCCTTGCGTCCACGGTCCGCATTTCGTCACCGTCCAGCCGTGGTAGTCATAGGTCAGCGGGTCTTCGACATGCGCGGCATAACCGGCCAGATCGTCCGCTGTCAGCACCGCCTTGTGCCGCGCGCCAGAGGCGTCCATGACCTCGGCCTTGGCAAGGTAATCCGCGATCCCCTCGGCTACGAAACCGCGATAAAAGGCGTCGCGCGCGGCGGCTATCTGCGCTTCGCGGCCCTGTTTGTCTTCGGCCTCGGAGAGGATGCGTGTCCATGTCGCGGCCAGCGCGGGGTTGGTCACATTGGTCCAAGGTTGCGGCGCGGCGCCATCCGGCAGCCATGTTTCATAGGATGTCGGCCATTCGGTGCGAAAGAAATCGCCCAGCCCCGCGATGGTGGCCGCAACACGCGGCAGCACGGGGTGACCCTTTTCGGCATAGAAAATGGCGGGTTCCAGCACATCGCGCAGGGACAGGCGGCCATAGTCGCGCAGCATCAGCATCCAGCCGTCCCAAGCGCCGGGGATGACCGTGGCCAGCAACCCGTCGCCGGGGATAACATCCATGCCTTCGGCCTTATAGTGATCGATCGTGGCACCCGCCGGAGCGGGCCCTTGGGCGCAGATCACCTCGACCTTATCCTTGGCCTTGGAATAGATGATCGCGGGCAGATCACCCGCAGGCCCGTTCAGATGCGGCTCCAGCACCTGCAACACGAGGCCCGTCGCGACGGCCGCATCAAAGGCATTGCCGCCCTGTTCGAGGATCTTCATCCCGACTGCGGATGCGATCCAATGGGTCGAGGTGACAACCCCGAACCGGCCCAGAATTTCGGGGCGCGTAGTAAAGGCAGACATTCAGTTCCTCCGATAAATCAGTGTTCGCGCGGATCAAGCGCATCGCGCAGCCCGTCACCCATAAGATTGAACCCGATCACGACCAGAAATATTCCTGCCCCGGGCCAGATCGCCATCCAGGGCGCTTGCGACAGGAAATTCTTGGCGGTGTTCAGCATCGATCCCCAGCTGGGCGCGGGCGGTTGCTGGCCCAAGCCCAGAAACGACAGCGAGGCTTCGGCGATGATCGCCGTGGCGATGGTCAGCGTTGCCTGCACCAGGATCGGCGGAAACACATTGGGCAGGATATAGCGCGTCATGATCGGGACATGCCCCAAACCGATGGCGCGCGCGCCTTCGACGTAATCTTCGGTTTTGACGGCAAGCACCTGCCCGCGTGTCAGCCTGATAAAGATCGGCACCGCCGACAGGCCGATGGCAATCATCGCATTGGTCAGCGATGGCCCCAGAAAAGCCGCCAGCGCGATCGCCATGATCAGGAACGGCATCGCCAGCAGCGCGTCGGTGATGCGACTGATGATACTGTCGGTCCAACCGCCGAAATAACCAGATATCAGCCCAAAGGGTACGCCGATGGCCACTGCGATCAGCACCGACACGACGCCCGCCAGAAGCGACGCGCGCGCACCCCAGATCATGCGCGACAGCACATCGCGCCCGATCTCGTCGGTTCCCATCCACGCGGCTGCCGTAGGCGGCTTGCGGATCGCGCCCCAATCGGTACCTATCGGGTCGGCAATTGGCAAAACCGGCGCAAGCAGCGCAAGTGCCACAAAGAACGTGACCAACGTGACCCCGACAAGCGCACTTTTGTTGGAACGCAGCTTGCGCCATGACCGGCTGGTGGTTTTGGCGGGTTGATCAGCGATAGCGGTCATTGCGCTGTCCTCAGTCTGGGGTTCAGGATCACGTAAAGCACATCAGCCACAAGGTTCATGAAGATGAAGCCAACCGCCGTGCACAGGACCACGCCCTGCACGACGGCGTAATCGCGGTTGAAAACGGCATCCACGATCAACTTGCCGAAACCGGGGATGGTGAAAATCTGTTCCGTCAGAACGGCCCCCGCGAGCAGTTCGCCGAACAAGAGTGCCGACAGCGTGACCACTGGTAAAACGGCATTGCGGAACGCGTGTTTCAGGATCACGACACGCCCCCGCAACCCTTTGGCACGTGCGGTGCGCACATAATCGGCCTGTAACACTCCCAGCATTGCAGACCGCGTATGCCGCATCAGCGTCGCGGCCAATGCCGTGCCTAGAACGAAGGCGGGCATGATCATCGTGGTCAGGGATTTGACCGGATCGACCCAGAAACTTTCATATCCCGACGCGGGCAACCAGCCCAGATTGACCGAAACCAGCAGGATCAGCATGATCCCCAGCCAGAAATTCGGGATTGAAAGGCCCGACAGAGCCAACAGGTTGGCCAGCCAGTCTACCCATGTGCCCTTGCGCACTGCCGACAGGATACCGGCGGGAATCCCGATCAGAAAGGCGAACAGCATCGACATGACAGCCAACTGGATCGTGACCGGCAGTTTCGACGCGATCAGGCTGAGTACCGGTTCGTTGGTGCGCAGCGAAACACCCAGATCACCGCGCAGAACATCGCGCGCCCAATACAGATACTGCATCACGAGCGGTTCGTTCATGCGGTATTTTTCACGCAACAACGCGATCACCTCGGGGTCGCGATCCTCACCTGCCATCACGAGTATCGGATCGCCAGGCAGAAGCTTCTGCAGGGCGAACACGAACATCGAGACAAGGATCAGCGTCGGGATTGCAATCAGGATACGGCGGAGGATGAACAACAACATGGGCCTGTCCGGGATATCGGGTGGCGCCGGAGGCCGGATGGCCCCGGGCGATTGATGCATCCCTGCCCCCGAGAAAGGGGCAGGGCATTGTTACGCTGGCGCGTTATTCCATCGTCACGCCGGACAGGCGGATCATGCCGTCAGGATAGGCGGTAAAGCCCTCCACCTTGTCCGACATCGCCCAGAGCCATGTCTGGTGATAGAGATAGACGATCGGCATCTCTTCGTTCAGGATCGCGATGGCTGCATCATACTTGGCTTTGCGGTCGGCAGGGTCAGTGGACAGACGCGCCTCGTTCAAAAGGGTGTTGACCTCTTCGGAACAGAACTTGCTGTCGTTCAACCCGCCTTCACAAGTGGCAAAGGAATGGATGTTGCCATCGGGATCGGTCCGCCCCGACCAGCCCACCTGCGAGGCATCATAGTTGCCCGCCGCCTGCTGTTGCAGCATCGTGGCGAATTCCGTCGCCGTGATCGAAATATCGATACCCGCTTCGGTGGCCATGGCCTGCACCACCTGCATCAGTTGCAGCTGGACCGGGTTGTTGGGCGCCTGGATTTCAATCGCGATCCCGTCGGGCAGTCCTGCTTCGGCCAGCAAGGCTTTGGCCGCATCCACATCGCGGTCCTGCACTGGGAAGGACTGGTTATACCAAGGAGAAGTTGGCGGGAAAGGCTGGTTGCCTGCGGCATAGACCCCTTCGAACACGACCTCGTTGATCACATTGCGGTCGATGGCCAGTGACAGAGCCTGACGCACGCGCTTGTCCTGCCCAAAGGTCGTTTCAGAGCGCGGACCGTTGTTCACGTTCACGGTAATCCCCTGATAGCCAAGACTGGTGGCCGCAGCGAATTGCAGGCTGTCATCGGCCCTGACGCTGGCGGCATCCGACGGGGCCAGACGTTCCAGCATGTCAAGATCGCCCGAACGCAGGTTGGCAAGGCGCACCGTGGTATCGGGGATCGGCAAAAAGATCAGCCGGTCAAAGCTGTAGTTATCAGCATCGTAATAGTCGGCGAATTTTTCCAGAACGATGCGGTCCTGCTGGATTCGCTCGACGAACTGGTAGGGGCCGGAACAGACCGGGCTGTTGGCAAGCTCCAGCCCCTTTTCGGCAGCGGCTGTCGGGGAAATCATCATCCCCGCGCGGTCCGACAACTGGGCGATCAGCGTCGCATCCGGTGTGGCCAGATTGAACGTCACCTCGAACGGGCCAGTGGCCACCACCGTATCCACCGAAGTCAGTTCGGATTTGCGGCGACTTTCGGTCAGGGTTTTCGACCGCTCGATGTTGGCAACGACGGCGGCGGCATCAAAGGGCGTGCCGTCATGGAACGTCGCGTCTTCACGCAGTTGCATCGTCAACGTGCGGCCGTCATCCGACCAATCCCACGATGTGGCCAGTTCCGGCACGAAATCCAGTTCCGGCGTGATGTTGACCAGTTTGTCGCAGAGCGATTCAAATACGATCCGACCGACAAAGGTGCGCGCCTGATCAGTGTCGAGCGCATCGGGGTCTTCCTGAAGGCCGATCCGAAGATCGGCGGCGAAGGCCGTTGTCGTCATTGCGACAGTGGCCAGAAGCGTTGTCATGAGGTTTGCTGTTTTCATGGGGTCGTCTCCTTGCTGGTGTTTTTGTTTTGAGTGGCCGCACGATAAAGCGCAAAGCGCGCCACGGCGGCAGGACTGCGGGAACCGGAACTGGTCACGGGAAGAACCGGATTGGGCAGGGACTGGTGGTGATGGCAGGCGATCTGGTGGCCGTCACCTTGCAAGACGGGATTGGTGGTGCGGCACAGGTCTGTGGCATGGGGGCAGCGGGTATGGAACTTGCAGCCGGACGGCGGGTTGGCAGGTGACGGAATATCGCCGCCCAGCACGGTCCGCGAACGTACTACCCCAGGCACCGGCACCGGAATGGCCGACAGGAGCGCCTGCGTGTAAGGATGGCGCGGCGTGGTAAAAAGCGTCTCTGTGTCGGCCAGTTCGACGATTTCGCCCAGATACATCACGGCGATGCGGTCGCTCATGTGGCGGATCACGGACAGATCATGGGCGATGACCACCAGCGTGAGGCCGAATTCCTGCTTGAGGTCCTCCAGCAGGTTCACGATCTGTGCCTGCACCGACACGTCCAGCGCCGACACGGGTTCATCCCCGATCAACAACTTCGGCCCCGAGGCCAATGCGCGTGCAATACAGATCCTTTGCCGCTGGCCGCCCGAAAACTCGTGCGGATAGCGGTCCGCCATGTCCGGTCGCAACCCCACACGGGCCATCAGCTCGGCAACCTTGGTGCGCCGTTCAGCTGCGGACAGTCCGGTATGCACCCGCAGCGGTTCGGCAATGATGGATGCGACGCTCATGCGCGGGTTGAGCGATGAAAACGGATCCTGAAAGATGAATTGCAGGTCGGACCGAAGCGCACGCATCTGTGCGCCACCCAGCTCTGTCAGATCCTGCCCTTCGTAGTACACTTGCCCTTCGCTGGGGTCGATCAGGCGTAAGAGCAGCCGCGCCAATGTCGATTTTCCGCAGCCGGATTCCCCGACGATGGCAAAAGTTTCACCCCGGCGTACCTGCATCGACACGCCATTGACCGCGTGGATCGTTGTGTTTTTCGCAAAAACCCCCCCGCCCTGGCCAAAGCGGCGGTGCAGATCGCGTGTTTCGAGGATGATATCGTTCATTGTGCGGCCACCATGGTTTCCAGCGGTGCGCGCAGACAGGCCACCGCATGGCCCTGCGCGTCGGCGGTCAGATCGGGGCGCTGCATCTGGCAGGCATCCACCATAAACGGGCACCGCGTCGCAAAGCGGCAACCGGGCGGCATCGCATCGGGCGATGGCACCGACCCGGGCACCGTCAGCAACCGGCCCTGCCGCCCAGTGATGGCGGGCATCGATCCCATCAGGCCCAGCGTATAAGGATGCTGTGGTTCTTCGAAAATACCCGCCACGGGGCCACTTTCGACGACGCGGCCCGCATACATGACAGCCACGTCATCGGCGATTTCAGCCACGACACCCAGATCATGGGTAATCATCAAAAGTGCGGCACCGGTTTCGTCCTGCAATTCGCCCATCAGGTCCAGAATCTGCGCCTGAATGGTCACATCCAGCGCAGTCGTCGGCTCATCCGCGATCAACAGGGCCGGATCGTTGGCCAATGCCATTGCGATCATCACGCGCTGGCGCATCCCACCCGACATCTGGTGCGGATAATCATCCAGCCGCTTTTCCGCCGCAGGCATCCTGACTTTGCGAAACATCTCCAGCGCGCGGTCGCGGGCCTCGGACTTGCTGCAAAGCTTGTGGCGGCGCACGGCCTCGGCCACCTGATGACCGACGGTAAAGGCGGGGTTCAGGCTGGTCATCGGTTCCTGAAAGATCATCGCCATGCTGTTTCCGCGCAGATCTTCTATTGCGGCATCCGGCAACCCCAGCATATCGCGCCCGTTGAACCGGACCGATCCGCGTGTGACCGTGGCGGACCGCTTGGGCAACAGCCCCATGATCGCCAGCGAAGTGACGGATTTTCCGCAGCCCGATTCACCCACAAGGCACAGCGTCTTGCCGCGCGCGATCTGAAAGCTGACGCCATCGATCAGATCAACAGGCTGGCCGCGAAACCGAATCGACAGGTCGCGCACGTCAAGAACTGGTTCAGAATGCATCTTCAAGTGCCTCCAGGGATGTCAGCCGCAGGATGCCTTCGTGCAGTGCCATCAGGTGCGCGCGCATCGCCGCGCCGGCTCTCACCGGATCATGATCGGCAATGGCATCAACAAGTTCGCCGTGCTGGCGCATCGTCGCCGACAGGTTGGCACTGCTGCGTGCGCGTTCACGCAAGGCGCGCCACGCCTCGTCATGGCGGGCCTGGTCCATGGAATCAAAGATCGCCAGAAAAAACTTGTTGCCAGCCGTCCGCGCAATTTCGCGGTGCAGGGCGGAATCCCACAATTCGCGTCCGTCGGCATCATCGGTGCCATCAAGACGGCCCAGAATGTCGCGCATACGGGCCACGTCCGATGCGGTCGCGCGCAGGGCCGCCAGCTGTGCCAATTGCGGCTCCAGCCGCAGGCGCACCTCCATCACCTCGGAGAAATCGGGATGGCTGTCAGGATAATCGCCCAGCGTATCCGGACGTGGGCCCGCAAAGGTGCCGGCCCCCTGACGCCGCCAGACCAGCCCCTCGGCCTCGAGCACTTCCAGCGCGCGGCGCACCGAGCGGCGACTGATACCTAGGGTTTCCGCCAGCTGGCGCTCGGTCGGGATCCGGCTTTGCCCGGTTGCAGGAATATCGCGCAGCATCGCACGCAGACGTTCCAGCGCAAGGGACGAGTTATCACGATAGCGATCAGTCATACCGCACCTTTGGGAACCAATTTAACATAGGTTCAAACATTCTCAATTCTGGGAACAAGGCAAGGAAAACTTGCAGCAGGATAAAAGTTTTTAGCAAAATCCAAAAAATATGTACGTTTAAGAGCTTAAAATTTAATCAGGTCGAAAAATTATGGCCACATTTCTTGATCTAAAAAGCATCTTCGAATCAATGAAATGCATAATTGGTCAAAATTGGTTCAGTACTCGATTGACGGCAAGACCACTGGAGTGGCAGTGCCGCAGGCTCTGATCCTGCGCAACAAACCCAAGGCCAATGTCGAACGCTATGATGGGCTGCGAGCACGGAACACCGGAGACCACCATGCGTCATCACCCTGCCCGCCCGCAGATTACTGTATTGCAGCTCTGTAGGCCTGCAGCCCCTCTCATGGTTTACTGCGCAAACCGCTACCGGCAGCGATGCGTGGCGCTCTTGTGACGAACTTGTCGCATCATGCTTCCTTCCATTCCTGAGAAAGGATCACACCATCAAACCATGGGATTAAATACATAACAGAAAAGAGGGTTCGGACCATGGCCGAACCCTCTTTCCCCCGCGTGCTCCAACTCCACCACACGCAACTGAATCTCTGGTTCGGACCGTTCTGATCCAAGCCCAACTTTAGCTGAAATTCTTCGGATCATGCAAACATCAAGTGTCTCGAATGCTATTCAAATCAGCCTGATCCGCGACCAAATAACGCAGTACGCCCACCGAAAAGGCGGGCGTTTTCATACAATTATCAGGAAGGTTCAGCCGTAGACGGACTCTTTGCCAAAGTGCTTTGTCAACATGTAATAGACGACAGCACGGTATTTGTTGCGCTCGGACTGGCCGTATGTGTCCAGAACAGAGCTGATCGCTGAATCCAGTTCCGGGCCGTCTTTCAGGCCAAGCTTTTTCATCAGAAAGTTGTTCTTCACGGTTTCAATCTCATCGGGCTGGCTGCCCGCAACGGTTGAGGCGTCTGCATTGTAAATTGCCGGACCACAGCCGATCGTGACCTTCGTCAGAAGGTCCAACTCCGGGGTCATGCCGCACTTATTTTTTAAATCGTCCGCATACTTCGCAATCAAATCGTCTCTTTTTCCCATGAGAATGTCCCCAAATTTGCTGTTGTTTTCCAATGCCGACCGCCGTGTGCGATGCCTCGACAAGTTAATGTCTCACGTTTCAATTCGTAAAGAAAAAAGCAGACCCACGGCGATGTTTTGCCTTTTTTGCCCGTTGGTCGCCTCGTTTCGGCCAGCTCCGCCCCGTTTAAAGAAGGGTCCCGACATGCAGTCGTCCGTTTTCTTTTCGTATGCGAGATCATGCATGCGCGAGGGCTGAAACACTCTGGTTTTCACACTTGTGGCTGGACCACCTCTGTTCGACCGGCTTTCCTTGCGGGC
This sequence comes from Yoonia sp., assembly GCF_046498525.1. GTDB lineage: Bacteria > Pseudomonadota > Alphaproteobacteria > Rhodobacterales > Rhodobacteraceae > Yoonia. Next base: position 7,652 of record NZ_JAWOAN010000219.1, on the reverse strand, counting down.
TGCAACGACAAGAAAAGAAAGGAAATGTCGTCTGCGGCGCAGAATTCGATTTTGACGCGATGAACGACTGAAGTGGTCCGCAAAACCGGACAGCGTCCTGAGGTGTATCTAACTTTTACGACAGGATACGCAAATAACCGAGAGACGCAGTTTTTCGGATAAGGCCACGGTAGCGCTTGAGGCGCTGTGTGGTGACAATACGGCGTGAGAGATTGCTGCAAAGCACGTGACCTGTCTTACAAATGTGAACGGGGCAGCCTTGGTCCCCAGCATGGTCTACGCTCCAGAATCCAATAGCGAAAACTGAAGAGAAACAATAGCTTAACTCATCAAATGGTGCCCGCGGCCGGACTCGAACCGGCACGGCCTTGCGGCCAAGAGATTTTAAGTCTCCGATGTCTACCATTCCACCACGCGGGCACGTTGCCATTCCTAAGCGCCCATGGGCGCTGCGGCAAGCCGTGATCAGAGGTCTGTCTCCATTGGCTCCTCAAGAAGCGCTCGCTCGTGCAGCCACGGGTTCATTTCCAAGGCGGCCCGCAAGACGACCTGCGCTTCTGCGTTACGCCCCAAACCCATCAATGTAAGCGCTTTGCCCGAAAGCGCGGCGATGTGATTGGGCGTAATGTCCAGCGCACGATCCAAATCAATCAGTGCTTCGTCAAATTTGCCGTTGAGGTAGTTCACAAACGCGCGCTGGTTATACCCCTCGGCGTAATGCGGGCAGTAATCCACCAAGCGGTCGAAGGCATTGCGGGCCCCCATAAAATCATAGCTTGACCGGCGCGACATGCCCTCATCAAGCATTGATTGCGCGATTTCATCGGGTGCATCTGTCCAGATTTCCCATAATTCACGGTTCAGCACTTGTGCTTCGCCTTCGCCGCGCGCCTGACCCAGTTCAACGACTATTTCAGCAATCCGCTGACTCTGGTCGGTGACGGCTGGGCAGGCTTCAGCAAGTGCAGGAGTCCCGATAAGACAAAGAGATGATATCAGTTTCATATGTCGATAATTGCGGTGACCGTCCCTTGGGTCAAGTCACCCGCCTGCGCCGGGCGCAACCGGAGTGATCCCCTCTTCCTTCACCGCTTGCATGGCGACATATGTTGAAGTGTTCGACACATGCGGCAAAGTCGAGATTTTTTCCGCTAAAACAGCGCGATACCCCGTCATACCAGCCGTACGCACCTTCAAAAGGTAATCAAACGCCCCTGCGATCAAATGACACTGTTCGACTTCGGGAACCAACATAACCGCAGCGTTGAATGCAGCCAGCGCGTTTTCACGCGTGTCCGACAGCTTTACCTCCACAAAGGCGACATGGTCCCGGCCCAGCCGGATCGGGTCATAAAGCGCACGATAGCCCCGAATGATACCCTGATCTTCCAACCGCTTCAGGCGCGCCTGTGTCGGCGACTTTGACAACCCGATCCGGCGGGCAAGTTCTGTCACACTGATCCGCCCCTCGACCGTTAGTATATCAAGAATCTTGCGGTCAAATGTATCAAGATCGGAGAGCGTTTCGGCCATGAATCACACCATCATTCAGTCGTATTGCCCATTAAAATTGCATAATGCAGTCGGATTGACTAGCAGTAATCGGTTATCATGGGTCAACTTTATGGAGCAGCCCACCATGCCACGCGATTACAACTTGGATGTCCGCCACCAAATTGACCTGTCCATGTACAAGGACGAAGACAGCGCTGTCGACGCCCTTGTTGCATCAGCAAAGCTGACTGATGCCGATCGCACACGCATCTCTGCGCGCGCTGCCGAACTGGTCACACTGATCCGCAACAGCTCTGATCCGGGTCTGATGGAGGTGTTTCTGGCCGAATATGGGCTGTCCACCGACGAAGGCATTGCACTCATGTGTCTGGCCGAAGCGTTGTTGCGGGTGCCTGACGCTGAGACGATGGATGAGTTGATCGAAGACAAGATCGCACCTTCGGATTGGGGTAAGCATCTGGGCCACTCTGCGTCCTCGCTGGTGAATGCCTCGACTTGGGCGCTGATGCTCACCGGACGTGTGCTGGATGACGAGCAACCGGGGCTGACCCGCCATCTGCGCAGCGCCGTCAAACGCCTTGGTGAACCTGTGATCCGCACTGCCGTTGCCCGCGCAATGCGCGAAATGGGCCGTCAGTTTGTCTTGGGCGAGGACATCGGCAAAGCAATGAAGCGCGCCGACGGCATGCAGGCAAAAGGCTTCACCTACAGCTACGACATGCTTGGCGAAGCGGCGCGCACGGATGCCGATGCGAGAGGCTACCATCTTGCCTATTCCCGCGCCATCAGCGCAATTGCCGAACATTGCACCCGTGACAGCGTTGCCGAAAACCCCGGCATCTCGGTGAAACTCTCGGCTCTGCACCCCCGTTACGAGGTCGCGCAAGAGACGCGCGTGATGGAAGAACTGGTGCCGCGTGTGCGTGCGCTTGCACTGCTCGCCAAATCGGCGGGAATGGGTTTCAACATCGATGCCGAAGAGGCTGACCGCCTGTCTCTTTCACTTGATGTGATCGGCGCGGTGCTGTCTGAACCGGCGCTAGCGGGCTGGGAGGGCTTTGGTGTCGTGGTTCAAGCTTATGGCCAGCGGGCCCCATTGGTCATTGACTGCCTGTATGACATGGCCTGCCGTCTGGACCGCAAAATCATGATCCGCCTCGTGAAGGGCGCCTATTGGGATTCGGAAATCAAGCGCGCGCAGGTCGAAGGGATCGACGGTTTCCCCGTTTTCACAGCCAAGCAACACACCGACATCAGCTATATCAGCAATGCCCGCAAATTGCTGGGCATAACCGACCGGATTTACCCACAGTTCGCCACACATAACGCCCATACGGTTGCCGCTGTTCTGGACATCGCAGCACAGATGGGCTGCGGCACGGATGCCTATGAATTCCAGCGTCTGCATGGCATGGGAGAGACGCTGCACACTATCGTCCTCAAAAAAGAAAAGACCCGGTGCCGGATCTACGCCCCCGTGGGCGCACATGAAGATCTGCTGGCCTATCTTGTGCGACGCCTGCTGGAGAACGGCGCGAACTCCAGCTTCGTCAACCAGATCGTGGATGAGGATGTGCCCCCCGAAGTCGTGGCCGCCTGCCCCTTTGACAGCATGGGGCAAGCCCCTGCTTTGGCTAAGGGCCCAGACCTGTTCCAACCAGAGCGGATCAACTCACGTGGCTGGGACCTCACCCATCGCCCCACGCTTGGCGGCATCTCGGACGGGCGCGACCCACACCAAAATGCCAACTGGGACGCGGCACCCGTCCTATCATCTTGCCCTGAAAACTCCCGCCGGAAGCTCCAAGACCCGATCCCCGTGATCAACCCCGCCAAGCCGGGTGACACCGTGGGACAGGTGCAAAATGCCACCCGAGACGCGGTTGGCCATGCAATCGCCGGTGCTGCACCTTGGGATGCAGACGTCCAGACCCGCGCAAAGGCACTGAATGCTGCCGCGGACGCTTATGAAGCCCATGCAAATGAACTCTTCGCAATTCTGACCCGCGAAGCGGGCAAAGGCCTGCCCGATGCCGTAGCCGAACTGCGTGAAGCTGTTGATTTCCTGCGTTATTATGCCGCCCAAGCCCGCCCTGACCAAAAGGCACGCGGCATCTGGACCTGCATCAGCCCTTGGAATTTTCCTCTTGCCATTTTCACCGGGCAGATCGCAGCGGCACTTGCCTCTGGTAATGCGGTTCTGGCGAAACCTGCTGAACAAACGCCCCTGATCGCAACGCGTGCTGTCGCGCTCTTGCATGCGGCAGGTGTTCCGGTAAGCGCGCTGCAGTTGCTGCCGGGTGGCGGAGACATTGGCGCGGCCCTTACCGCTGATCCGAGGATCAATGGCGTTGCCTTCACCGGATCAACCGCAACGGCGCTGAAAATCCGCAGCAACATGGCGGCGCATTGCGCACCGGGCACGCCCCTGATCGCCGAGACTGGTGGTCTCAATGCAATGATCGTGGACAGCACCGCGCTGCCCGAACACGCAGTCAGAGACATCATCAACGGCGCGTTTCAGTCGGCAGGCCAGCGCTGTTCTGCCTTGCGCTGTCTTTATGTGCAGGAAGACATCGCAGACCGTCTGCTGAAAATGCTGAAAGGCGCGATGGACGAATTGCGCGTCGGTGACCCTTGGCATCTCTCAACGGATGTGGGGCCAGTGATTGACGCCGCCGCATACAAAGGCATTGCAGATCACATCGCCAACGCCAAAACCGAAGGGCGCATCATCCACCAGATTGCCGCCCCGGCCGGTGGGCATTTCATCCCGCCCACCGCCATTCGGGTCGCTGGCATCCAAGAGATGACAAAGGAAATCTTTGGTCCCGTCCTGCACGTGGCAACCTTCAAGGCGTCACAGTTGGACAAGGTCATCGCATCCATCAACGCCACCGGTTACGGCCTGACATTCGGGTTGCACACACGCATTGATGACCGTGTGCAAACGATTGTCGAGAAAGTGGAAGCAGGTAATATCTACGTCAACCGCGACCAGATCGGCGCGGTGGTCGGCAGCCAGCCCTTCGGCGGCGAGGGACTGTCAGGCACAGGCCCAAAAGCAGGTGGCCCGCACTACTTGCCCCGCTTTACAGCCCAACCCGCGCCGAGGTCCGATGGATCATGGGAAGGGGCCGCCGACGTCAAGGCATTGAACAACCGACTTGTAAACGCCGACAAACCCGTACCCGAGCCACCCACTGACTTGCCCGGGCCGACAGGCGAATCCAACCGCCACAGCATACACCCTCGCGGTCCAATTCTGTGCATGGGGCCAGGGGCCAAAGCCGCGCAAGACCAAATGGACGCCGTCAAAAAGCTTGGCGGGATCGCCGTAAGCACAGACGGTAATTTGACGCCGGCCCAGCTTGCCGAAATTCCGGCGCTTGGTGGCGTAATCTGGTGGGGTGATGATGCAACCGGACGCGCCTTGGAAACAGCGCTCAGTCAGCGTGAGGGACTCATCATCGCGTTGATCACCGGCATGCCGGACAAGGCCCATGTGCTGCACGAACGCCACGTGTGTATCGACACGACAGCAGCAGGCGGAAACGCCGCACTGCTGGCCGAGGTTGCTGGCCCAGCTTTGACTTGACCACTGCGTCCGGTTCGGGGACGGTCGGGGCATGTTTCCGATCCGCGACCATAACCCATCCGCACGCACGCCCTACGTGACACTGAGCCTGATTGCCATCAACGTGTCCATCTTTTTGGCTGGGCTGGCTTTGCTTCAGGATCAACGCACACTGGCGCAGTTTTATTTCGACTATGCGCTTTTGCCAGCGCGTTTGTCGGAAGGCGAGAATTTTGCCGCGCTGGTCACGTCGGTCTTCTTGCATGGCGGCATCATGCATTTGGCCGGTAACATGCTGTTTTTATGGATATTCGGGGACAATCTCGAAGATGAAATGGGGCATATCCCCTTTCTACTCTTTTATCTGGCCTGCGGTATCGGCGCTTCATTGGTGCAGTTTGCATTCGATCCAAGATCGGTCATTCCGATAGTGGGTGCCTCTGGTGCCATTGCAGGAGTGATGGGCGGTTATCTGCTGCTGTTTCCCAAGGCGCGGGTGGATGTTTTTATCTTCTTCATCGTGTTTTTCCGCGTCCTGCCCATTCCGGCATGGATCATGCTGGGTCTTTGGTTTGCCTTGCAGCTATTCAGCGGAATAAACGTAGACACATCAAACGGCGGGGTCGCCTACTGGGCGCACGCAGGCGGATTCGTGATCGGGCTGTTGCTGACCTTACCGCTTTGGTTCAGGCTTGGCGGAGTATTGTTCTGGCGACAGACAGATGGGCACCCGCCGCACCCGGAAACAACCTACGGACGCAGCAACATTCCAATTGTCAGGCGTTAGCTCTGGCGTATGACCTTGGCGAAGGTGTCAAAGATCGGCTCGTTTGCGCAAATCAGCTGGCCATCGGCAAGAATGTCGCCTTCTGGATTCAGCGGCTCCAGAATACCGCCTGCCTCGCGGACAATCACAATCCCCGCCGCGATATCCCAAGCATGCAAGCCCCGTTCCCAATATCCATCGTAACGGCCTGCAGCAACGTAAGCCAAATCAAGCGCTGCGGCACCAAAACGGCGCACCCCTGCACAGGTCGGTAGCAGGCGTGCAAGATCCTGAATGGTGGCCGGCAAGTCGGCACGACCGGCAAAGGGTAGACCCGTCGCAAAGATGCTTTCAATCATGCGGTGACGACCCGAGACCCGCAGACGGCTTTCGTTCAACCAGGCACCACCGCCTTTTTCGGCGTAGAACATTTCGTCCTTTACAGGGTCATAGATCACACCTGCGACGATCTGGCCCTTGTGTTCCAAGGCGATCGAGACAGCCCAGTGCGGCAGACCGTGCAGGAAATTGGTGGTCCCATCCAGCGGATCAACGATCCAGCGGCGGGTCGGATCCTCGCCTGCGATCTCCTTGCCTTCCTCGCCAAGAAATCCGTAGGTCGGACGCGCGTGCATCAACTCTTCCTTGATGAGCGCCTCTGCTGCCTTGTCGGCGCGGCTGACAAAATCACCCGGACCTTTGGCACTGACCTGCAGGTTTTCCACCTCGCCAAAGTCTTTCAGCAAACCGCGCCCGGCCTTGCGGGCAGTTTTCATCATTACGTTCAGGTTTGCACTGCCGGCCATGTCGCGGGTCCTTGGTTTGGGTCAAGCGCGGCGTATAGGCTCCAAACCCTCGTGAAGCAAGGGCTCAGACGCGTTGCAATTTCACCGCTTCCTGTCGTGCCAACCTGATCAGATGTGCCATGTAGGGACGGCTGGTATCGTCTTGCCGTGTCGCCGCATATAGCCTGCGCGTGATCCCGTCTTTAGTCAGCGGGCGCGTCACATAGTCAGAACTGTAGCGCACCTGCCCCACCACCCAGTCGGGAAGTACGGCAACACCGCGATTGGACGCGACCAAGAGCAGGATGACGGCAGTAAGTTCTACTTGCCGGACGGCAGCCGGTTCTACTTTTGCCGGTGTCAGCAATTGCGAAAAAACATCAAGGCGCACCCGGTCGACCGGGTATGTGATGAGGGTTTGTCCGCGAAAATCCTCTGCTTCGATCACGTCCTTCTGCGCAAGCGGATGACTGGCCGCCGCAACGAAAACAGGTTCATAGTCAAACAGCGGTGTGAAATCCGTTTCAGGTAACTCTTCGGGGTCGGAAGAAATGACCAGATCCACCTCTTCCTTGCGCAAGGCAGGCAAAGCATCAAAGGCCAACCCCGGACGGATATCCACATCCACCTCCGGCCATGCTTTGCGGAACTGCTCCAGCACCGGAAACAGCCACTCAAAGCAGGCATGGCACTCGATCGCGATATGCAGGCGACCGGCGCTGCCTGCCACCAGACCGGAAAATTCCGCTTCCAACGCTGCGACCTGTGGCAAAATCCGCTCCGCCGCAGCAAGCATCTTCATGCCGGCCGCAGACAGTTTCAGTGGCTTGGATCGCCTGACGAACAACTCGACTCCGGCTTGATCTTCGATCCCCTTGATTTGATGCGACAAGGCCGATTGCGTGATGTGCAACTGATCTGCCGCGCGTGCAAGGCCGCCGGCATCATGGATGGCCTTGATGGTCCGCAGATGTCTGAACTCGATATGCATATGTGAGCCGTCCTCATT
>NZ_JAWOAN010000121.1:0-3628 GCF_046498525.1 Yoonia sp. | reverse complement strand
GGTGAAGGCGGACAAGGCGGCACCTCTGCAACAGGCACTTGTCAAATGGGCCGGGCAGTTCCGCTTGCCAGCAAACCTGCGCATGGCAATCGATATCGATCCGCAGAGTTTTTATTAGCGCATGACGGTTCTTCTGGCGGACCGCAGGAGCCTCCGGCGGGAGTTTTCCAGCCAAGACGAAGGCAGAGGCTCACTCCTTGTCGAGACCCGCGTGATCACCCATTTCCACGCGCCAGTGCCGCCGACAAAGCGAGACGTAACGGTCGTTTCCGCCGATCACCACCTGATCGCCTGAAGACAGCACATTGCCCTGATCATCCTTGCGCACCACCATCGTGGCCTTCTTGCCGCAATGGCAGATCGTGCGGACTTCGCGCATTTCATCGGCCAGCGCGAGCAGGGCGGCAGAACCGGGGAAAAGCGCGCCCAGAAAATCCACGCGCAGCCCGAAGGCCATGACCGGCACATGCAGATCATCGACTGCACGGGCCAGTTGCCAGACCTGCTCGGGTTCGAGAAACTGTGCTTCATCGATAAACACGCAAGCGCATGGGGCTGCGGCCAGACGGTTTGCGATCTTGGCAAAAAGGTCCTCACCTGCAGCGAATGTATCGGCATCCGCGCCGATCCCGATCCGGCTGCCGATCCGGCCTTCGCCTGCGCGGCTATCGAATTGCGCGGTAATCAGATAGGTCTGCATCCCGCGCTCGATATAGTTGTGGGACGCCTGCAAGAGCACGGTCGATTTGCCTGCGTTCATGGTGGAATAATTGAAGTAGAGTTTTGCCATGGGAAGTGATTAGCGCCGCCGTCACTACCTTGGCAAGACCTGCACGGACGCGTCAGCGGCTAGATCAGCGGTACGAAAGGGACGCCGCAGGCTGCCAAAGAAAGAAGTAATCCGATGATGACGATGTTCTTCATGATTTTCCCCTTGTTCTAGGCGCGCTCCACAATGACCGAGCCGACGGAGTAGCCGGCGCCAAACGAACAGATCAGACCTTTGTCGCCCGACGCCATGTCGTTGGAATGTTTGGAAAAGGCAATGATCGATCCCGCAGAAGAGGTATTGGCGTAGTCATGCAGAATATTGGGTTGCTCGCCGGGTTCGGGTGTTCGTCCCAGAACCTTTTTGCCGATATAGTCGTTCATGGTCTTGTTGGCCTGATGCAACCACAGGCGGCGCAGGCTGGACGCGGCGATATTCGCGTCGTCCAGATGGTCGGCGATATGTTTGCTGACCAGCGGCAGTACCTCTTTGAACACCTTGCGGCCGTTTTGCATGAACTGCATGTCGCGCCGGTCTTCCATGGCGTCGGTCGTGCGGCGCAAGTAACCGTTATTGTTGCGGATATTGTTGCTGAACTGGGTCGCGCAGCGGGTGGAAATGACCTTGAAACGCAGGGCTGTAAGGCCTTCGTCACGCTCCAGAAGCGTGGCGGTGGCGACATCTCCAAAGATGAAATGGCAGTCACGGTCGCGCCATTCCAGATGCGCCGAACAAATCTCGGGGTTGATCACCAGTGCCCGCCGGATAGAGCCTGCGCGGATCATGTCAGCGGCGGTCTGGATGCCGAAGGTGGCGCTGGAGCAGGCGACGTTCATGTCGAAGGCAAAGCCACCTGCGCCCAGAAGTTGTTGAATTTCCACGGCAACCGCAGGATAGGCGCGTTCCATGTTGGAGGCGGCGCAGATCACCAAATCGACGTCAGCAGTCTTTATGTCTGCAGCAGACAGCGCCTTTCGCGCGGCATCGACGCCGATTTCGGCCATGAACCCGGGCTGGTCATCAGCGCGTGGGGTGAAACGTGGGAACATGCGGGCGGGGTCAAGAATACCTGTTTTATCAAGCAAATGGCGGCGTTCGATCCCTGATGCCGCTACGATGAAATCACTGGAAGAATGGGGCTTGGCCTCTGCCGTGCCAGCCGCGATCGCGGCGGCATTTTCGGCGTTCCACAGATCGGTGTAGGCGTTGAATGCGGTGACAAGTTCGTCGTTTGTCACGGTCTCGGTCGGGGTGAAAACACCGGTTCCCGTAATGGCGACGTTGTGCATGAAGGCCCCCCAGATTGGTCCGGCTACCCTATGGTGCGCGGGGCGCGGATGTCCACCGGAACGCGGCGTCGGACCTGTATGTAATGCGTACAGATGCCGTACAGAACCTGTACGTACGCTGCGTCATCGCCCCGTTTACCATTGTCTTGCATATTTAGGGCAAAGGAGACCGCGATGAGCAAACCCAAAGACATGACCAAAACCCAGCGCATCCACTGGAGCTATGCCACCGATGCGCTGCGCATGGTGGAATATGATCTGCACTCGGTCGCGCACAAACTGCGCTGCCTGCCCAAGGAATGGGACGAGATCTGGCAAGACGCGGACAGGCGCGACCCCAAGAAGGTGCCGGTGACAATCCGGCTGGATGCCGATGTGGTGAAATTCTTCAAGGCGATGGGCGAGGGGTATCAGCCGCGCATCAACCGCGTGCTGCGGACGTTCATGCACTACCGGCTGGCGGGGATGATCGAGGGGCCGGACACGACGGATTATGTGCTGCACCCCGAGCGGTTGGTAACAGGGTGGGAGCCGCGGCCGGGTTGGGGGAGTCTACAGAAGATGGAGGCGGAACTGGAGGAGAAACGGGAGCGGTATTTGAAGGGGAAGTGACGGGTATTTGAGACTGGGGTCAAAAGAGCATTCAATTGCCGTGAGTCACAGCCCGCACCTCCCCCCAAGGTCCGGGCGCTGCCCTGTGTTTTGTGTGGGATCACCCCTGCAAGCTTCTCACCCCGATATCCCCTTCTTCGCGTGTCTGCATCGCCAGTACGGCGGCGTGTGATGCGGCGGCTGTCGTGAAGTAGGGGATTTTGTCGTAGAGGGCGACGGCGCGGATGTCGCGGCTGTCTTCGACCGCTTGCGCGCCTTCGGTGGTGTTGAAGACCAGTGCGATGTGCCCGTCCTTGAGCCGGTCGACGATGGTCAGCCCGCCTTCGTAGACTTTGTTCACCACTTCGCAATCAATTTGGTTTTCACTCAGCCATGCAGCGGTGCCGCGTGTGGCCACGATATCGAAACCAAGGGTCAGGAGGATTTTTGACGCATCAATCATATCTGCCGTCTTGTCGGCATCCCGGATCGAAATGAATACGGTGCCTGTCGTGGGCAGGTTGGTGCCTGCACCCATCTGCGCTTTGAGGAAAGCACGGGGGAAGGACCGGTCCCAGCCCATGACTTCGCCAGTTGAGCGCATTTCCGGCCCCAGAATGGTATCGACACCGGGGAAACGGGCGAAGGGCAGAACCGCCTCTTTCACGCTGAACCACGGTGTTTTGGGGTCGGCGAGGGTGAAAGCATCGCCCAAGGGCAGCACGTCCATCGGGTTTTCGGTTTCGGGATAGGGCGCGCGCAACGGGAAGTTCGACAGCGGTTCACCCGCCATCAGCCGCGCGGCGATGGACGCGATGGCGCTGTCCGTGGCTTTCGCAACAAAAGGCACGGTGCGGGATGCGCGGGGGTTTACCTCGATCAGGTAGACGGTTTCGTCCTTCACGGCGAATTGGATGTTCATCAGGCCCACGACGTTGAGCGCCTTGGCCAGCGCCTCGGTCTGGATGCGAATCTCGGC
>NZ_JAWOAN010000105.1:0-19520 GCF_046498525.1 Yoonia sp. | reverse complement strand
GCACGATCACATCAAGAAGGTAGCCCGGTGCAAGCTGTATGATCCAGCCCGACACGCCTGCAGCAATGCACAATGCAACGAGGGTCAAGACGCCCGTCAGCCGTCTGCGTTCGCCTTTGTTGAACGTTCGGTCACACCACCCGATCAACCGGCCCATCAGGACAGCCGGGTGCGGGAACCGAGACCAGAGCCACTTGGGTTCGCCCAGCAGCGCATCCAGCAACATGGCGAACACAAGCGTCAAAATGCGGCCTCCAACTGCGCCCAGCGGTCCGTGGCGGGCAACCCCAGACGGAGCCAGTCAGGGGCATAGGGAAAGATGCGTGACCAGATATGGTGTTCGGCAAGCCGGTCTTGGACCGCGCTTGCGTCCTTGACCTTGTAGAGGCGGAATAGGGTAGTGCCGCCGACAAGTTCTGTCCCGTTATTTACCACAAGCGCATCCAGACGTGTGGCGTCGGCTGCAAGGCGCACCCGCGTTGCATCGGCCCAGGCAGGGTCAGACAGGGCCTCGGCCCCGATCGACAGGGCCGGTCCGGAGATTTGCCACGGCCCCAGAAGGTCGTTCAGTCTTGCGATAATTTTTGGGTCGCCGACGGCAAAGCCAAGGCGCAGACCGGCAAGCCCCCAGAACTTGCCAAAACTCTTGAGGACGACAACACCGGGGCGTGAAGCCATATGGATCAGGGACTGATCCGGCATGACGTCGCAAAAGCTTTCGTCGATCACGGTGTAGGCGGCCTCAAAATCTCTGATCGTCCAGATGTGACCGTCAGGATTGTTGGGATGCACCGCGACCAGCGCGTGGCTTGGGTCTTGACCCAAGCGCCATCCCGATGCGGAAAAGGCGGCTCCATGTTCGTTATAGGTTGGCCCGGGAATGCAAACTTCGCCTGTCGGGATCACGCGCGGCAGGGCGGCGATAATGGCAGAAGCACCTGTTGCGCCGATGATCGCCGCGCTATCGGGGACATTCCAGAAGCTACGCGCCAAGGCGTAGAGCCGCGCGAATGCGGCTTCATCGGGTAAGGCGGTCCAGACATCCTGCGGGATCTTGGGGATCGGGTATGAGACCGGATTGATGCCGGTTGACAGGTCCAGCCAGTCTGCCCGCGTGCCGCCGTAGGCGGCGATTGCAGCGTCAATGCCACCGCCATGATCACGCTTGTTGTTCATTCGTCTTGCGGCAGCGGAGGGTGGCGGGTCACGAAATGGCCTTTCACGGCCTGTGGCCATTCGCGGTAGGGGACTTGCCCTGTGGTCGAAGCCGCGTGTGCCAGGGCATAGGCGACGATGCCACTTGCCGCTTCGGTCGTGGGTTCGAATTCACCCAAAGTGTAATTGAGTTTGCCCGCGCCCTGTATCGCGACATTGCAGGCTTTCTTGCACCCCATCAGGCAAGAGACCCTGCGGGTTTTGACGTCTTGCAGGCCGGTTGCCGCAGCTTCGATCAACTTGGCAAGCGCTTCGCCGTCGGTCCGAGCCATATCGCCCGCGTCCCACCCTTCCCGTTTGCAGGTGTCGCAGATCGTGATCCAGGTTGTCATGCGGGGTGCCTCTTTTTTGCTGCGGCGTTTCAAGCGTATTCGCGCCGCCAACACAAGCCCGTCGGCAAGAATCGGTCTTTTGGTACAGTGCAATTCCGCCGTTAACACTTCGTTAAGGATTTCGTCACAGGTGTCTTTGGTACGAAGGTGAAGAACCAGTTTTAACGAGTGTAGTGTGTACCGAAAGGGAGGATACGATGAGGGCTTTGATTGTCCAGCGAAATGAGGGCTTGGGGCGGATATGGCAACGGCATCTTGAGCGGCTTGGCGTCGTTGTGACCTGTGTTCAAACTGCCGAAGATGCTTTGCAGATTGTCGACTCAACAGCGTTCGACGTGATTGTCCTGGATCTGGTTCTGGTCGAGGGCAGCGCATTGGCGGTTGCCGACCTTGTGCAGTTCCGTCAACCTCATGCCAATGTTGTTTTCGTCACTGATACGACGTTCTTTTCAGACGGGTCCATTTTCAATCACGCGGGCAATGCGCGGGCGTTGGTGAAGACTGCGACGCCGCCCGAAGACCTTGCCGCAATCGTTCACCACTATGGGATCAGGCCCCCCGACCATGCGGGGCGTCATAATCCAGTATAGGGTTGATCGGGATGATCCGATGCGGGTTGATGGTGTCATGGCTGTAGTGATAGTGCCGCACGATATGGTGCATGTTCACCGTGTCGGCGATGCCCGGCATTTGGTACAATTCGCGCATGTAGCCTGAAAGATTCGGATAGTCCGCGATCCGCTTGCGGTTACACTTGAAGTGCAGGTGATAGACCGGATCGAAACGGATCAGTGTCGTCCAGAGGCGCCAATCTGCTTCTGTCAGGCGGTCGCCCATCAGGTAGCGATTCTCGGCAAGCCGATCTTCCAGCCAGTTCAGCGTATCGAACAGCGGATATACTGCTTTATCGTAGGCTTCCTGCGACGTCGCAAAGCCGGATTTGTAGACGCCGTTGTTGACCGTGTCGTAGATGCGGTCATTTACCGGGGCGATGTCCTCGCGCAGGTCTTCCGGCCAGTAGTCATCGGTGTTGCCCGTCATCTCGTCAAAGGCCGAATTGAACATCCGGATGATCTCCGAGCTTTCGTTGGAAACAATCGTCCCGCGTTTCTTGTCCCACAGGATCGGGACTGTCACACGTCCGGTCATGTCCGGCAGGGCCTTCAGATAGATGTCGCGCGCGAAAGGCAGGCCAAAGAGCGTATCACCCGTGGCCCCATGCTCATCCGTTTTAAACGTCCAGCCATCCGACAGCATGTCAGGGTGTACTGCCGAAATACTAATGTGGTCGGTCAGGTCCTTGAGTTGCCGAAAGACGAGCGTCCGGTGCGCCCATGGGCAGGCGTAGGAAACATAAAGGTGGTAGCGTCCGCTCTCGGCTTTGAATCCGCCTTCACCGGATGGCCCGGCAGAACCGTCCGCAGTGATCCAGTTGCGGAATTGCGCGTCCTTGCGCACGAAAGCACCGCCCGTTGATTTGGTGTCGTACCAAACGTCATGCCATACACCGTCTACTAATTGGCCCATCTTGATCATCCTTCCATTTGTTTGATCAGTAGCTAATGCCATAGCGCAAACGAACAAACAGGTGTAGGGGCGCAGCTTTCGTGCGTGAGTGCACAGACCACCACAGGGTTTTCATTGCCGCCACTTGTCATCCATGCGTCGCTTAAGCGTTTGCTCTGCGTTGTCGTGCCGACTATACCCTCTTCTGACGAAGCCAATACAAGGCCAGAGAGGTTGGAGACGGCACGGTTGACCCAAAACGGGAACTGCGCATCTCGTCGTCAAGACCCGGTGGAACGGTCTCTCTGGAAGTATGATGAAACGGAGGACGCTCATGCGAGGGTTTTTAACAATCTTGCTTATCTGCACTGGGTCATCGGCGATGGCGCATCCGGGCCATTGGGCGGATGTGGCTGGACATGACCACTGGATTGCGGGTGCTGCCATAGGTCTGGCCGGTCTGGCCGCGATCTGGGGTGCCTTGAAGGGCAAGAAAGAAAAGGAAGCCGCTGCCGAGGCTGAGGAAGAGTTGGAAGAGGAAACCGCATGAAAACCGGTGTCATGATTTGCGGCCACGGATCGCGCAGCCAGTCGGCTGTTAATGAATTTGCGACCCTCGCGGACAAGTTGCCTGCCTATCTCCCTGACGACTGGATGACCGACTACGGCTATCTGGAGTTTGCAAACCCGGTGATCCGTGATGGACTTGATAAGCTGCGGGAGGCTGGGTGCGAACGCATCTTGGCAGTGCCGGGGATGCTCTTTGCTGCGATGCACGCCAAGAACGACATCCCGACGGTCCTGAATACCTATGCTGCGAAACATGGCATGACAGTACAATACGGTCGCGAGTTGGGCGTTGATCCCAAGATGATCGCCGCCGCCGCTGGCCGTATTCAGGATGCCGTCGATCAGGCGAATGCGGAACATGGTGAATTGCCGTTGACCGAAACCTGCCTTGTCGTGATCGGGCGTGGGGCGTCTGATCCCGATGCCAACGGTAACGTCGCCAAGATCGCGCGGATGCTGCAAGAGGGCATGGGTTTTGGCTGGTGCGAGGTCGGCTATTCTGGCGTTACTTTCCCCTTGGTAGAGCCGTGTCTGCAACATGTTGCGCGTTTGCCTTACAAGCGTGTCATTGTGTTCCCCTACTTTTTGTTCTCGGGTATTCTGATTGACCGGATTTACGGGTTTACGGATCAAGTCGCCGCAGAGCACACAGATATTCAATTCGTCAAAGCAGGGTATCTGGGCGATCATCCCAAGGTACTTGAAACCTTTGCCGAGCGGATCATGGAGCAGGTCAGCGAAACACCCCCGCCGAACTGCGGCATCTGCGGGTATCGCAGTCAGGTTCTGGCTCTGGAAGAAGGCGCACATCACCACATCAGCGCGGAGGATCGCGCGCATCCTGCCTTTGGGGCGGTTCCGCCGCCGACCTGTGTTCTTTGCAAATACCGGACCGCTGTGCTGGGTTTCGAGGGCGAAGTGGGTGCGGTACAGGAAAGTCACCACCATCACGTCGAGGGGCAGGGTGCGAATGCGCCGGGGTCCAATGTGGCGGATTGCACGCTGTGCGATACTTTCTGTACCGGCATGTGCAGGTTGCAGGCCGCAGATGATCACCACCATCACCACCATGATCACGATCATGATCATCATCATGACCATCACCACGCACCTTACCCCCATGCCAAACACCCGCATGGCCCGGAAAGCGCGCGTAAGACCAAAGCTGGCTGAATATTAGCTTGCTCCAAAAACGCCCGCCGGAGGCTCCGGCGGGTGCCACTCCAGACAAAGGCCCGCACGTGCGCCCCTACGAAACAGACCCTGCAACGATCTATGCACAAAGCTTTGCAACCGTCCGCGCAGAAGCGCGGCTCGAGCGGTTTGCGCCTGCAATGCATCCGCTCATCACGCGGCTGATCCATTCCTGTGGAATGGTCGAGATCGCCGATCGGCTGGCTTTCTCGCAACGGGCCGTGGACGCCGGGAATGTGGCTTTGAAAGCCGGCGCGCCGGTGCTGTGTGATTGTGAAATGGTCGGTGCAGGGATCATCCGGCGGTATCTGCCTGCAGCGAATGATGTGGTCGTGACGTTGAATGACCCGTCGGTTCCAGCGCATGCCAAAGAGATCGGCAACACCCGCTCTGCCGCCGCCGTCGAGCTTTGGCGCGACCGGATCGAGGGTGCTGTCGTCGCCATCGGGAACGCGCCAACGGCGCTGTTTCATCTGCTTGAACTGCTGGACGCGGGATGGCCGAAACCGGCGGTCATTCTGGGCTTTCCGGTGGGCTTCGTCGGGGCTGCGGAAAGCAAGGCCGAGCTAGCAGCAAACCCGCGCGGGTGTGATTATGTCGCGTTGCGCGGACGGCGTGGCGGGTCTGCAATGGCCTCTGCGGCTGTCAATGCACTGGCCGCGGGACTGCCGGAAGATGTGTAGGCAGGTGCTTATCATGACCGTTGGATATCCCGCGCGACGCCGCCGCAAGGGGGGCGACAAGCGATGACTGATCCATGGCTCCATATCGTCGGGATTGGTGAAGACGGGATGGACGGTCTTGTTCCGGCGACACGTGCCGTGGTCGAGGCGGCGGAGATCATTATCGGCGGTGAGCGGCACCATACGCTTACCAAGGATTTGACATCTGAACGTCTGGCGTGGCCGCATCCGTTCGATGCGTTGATTGCAACCATCGAGGACCTGCGCGGCAAGCGGGTGGTCATTCTGGCGACGGGCGACCCTTTGTGGTTTTCTGTCGGGGCGCGGATTGGCCGTGCCATTGATCCGAGCGAGATTGTCTACCACCCGCAACTATCGGCGTTCCAGCTTGCTGCGGCCCGCATGGGCTGGTCCTTGCCTGACGTCGAAACGCTGACTGTCCACGGTCGCCCTGTCGAGCAGATGATCGCCTTTATCCAGCCCGATGCGCAGTTACTTGTTCTTACCACCGGGGCGGAAACGCCTGCGCAGATTGCCGCATTCTTGACAGAACGCGGGTTCGGGCAGTCAAGAATGACCGTTCTGGCAGCGATGGGCGGCAAGGATGAGGCACGTTTCGATGGGCTGGCCGAAAGCTGGGATCACACGGTGCCCGCTTTCAATACGCTCGCCGTGAACTGTGTCGCTGCCCCTGATGCGGCCCTGCTGCCGCGTGTTCCGGGGTTGGCGGATGATCTCTTTCAGTCCGACGGGACTATGACAAAACAAGAGGTGCGCGCGGCAACTGTTGCCAAGCTCATGCCGATGCGCGGTGCCCTGTTGTGGGATATTGGCTGTGGTTGCGGATCAGTTGCGATCGAATGGATGCGTGCGGCGCGCTACGCCCGTGCGGTGGGCATCGAACCCCGCGCCGACAGACGCGCGATGGCGGCTGCGAATGCCTTGGCGCTTGGTGTGCCGAAGCTGGCTTTGGTCGAAGGGTCGGTGCCTGAGGCGCTGGACGGACTTGATGCACCGGATGCAATCTTTATCGGTGGCGGGCTGAGCCGCGAAACCTTTGATGCGGCATGGTCCGCCCTGCGTCCGCTGGGCCGCCTTGTGGCAAATGCGGTGACATTGGAGAGCGAAGCTGAATTGATTGCGCTGCACAAGTTGCACGGTGGTGATCTGGTAAAGCTCTCGGTCCACCGTGCAGAACCTGTGGGTCGCCTGACCGGTTGGCGGCCGCTGATGCCGGTCACGCAGTGGAGTCTGGTGAAGCGATGACTGGAGTTCTCTACGGTGTTGGGCTAGGGCCCGGTGCGCCCGATCTAATCACATTGCGCGCGGCGCGGCTGATCGAGGCGGCTTCCGTGGTGGCCTATCCCACGCTTGCCGGTGCTGCGAGTTTTGCGCGTTCGATCGCGGCAGACTTGATTGCGCCCGGAGTGCAGGAAATCGTCATGGATGTGCCCATGTCGGTGGAACGTGCGCCTGCGCAGGACGCCTATGACAAGGGCGCGGCCGAGATTGCGGCTGCATTGGATGCCGGACAGGATGTCGTGTGCCTTTGCGAGGGTGACCCGTTCTTTTATGGCTCTTTCATGTACCTCTTTGCGCGTTTATCCGCGAACTACCAAGTCGAGGTTGTACCGGGTGTCACTTCGGTCACCGCCTGTGCCGCGCGTGCAGCCATGCCACTGGCGGCGCGCAATGAGCGGCTGACGGTTCTGCCCGGGCCGTTGCCCGAAGATGAGTTGCGTGCGCGGATCGAAGGCGCGGAAAGTGTCGTGATCATGAAGGTCGGGCGGCATCTGTCCAAGATACGTGGCGTGATTGATGCGCTGGGTCTGACCGGCGATGCCGTTTATGTGGAACGGGCGACCTTGCCGGAAGAGGTCGTGCTGCCATTGGCCGATGCACCCGAAAAGGCACCATACTTCTCGATGATCTTATTGACGAAAGGGGCCGATCCTTGGCTTTGAAACCTGTAGTTTTGGCGCTGTCGCGCTCTGGTGAGGCAACGGCGCATCGCGTCGCGGCGACACTTGGCGCCCAAGTCCATGGACGCGAAGGCCGCGTTGATCAGGCAGACGCATTCTTTGCCAATGCGCTGGATCACGCGCGTGACCTGTTTGCCGCTGGTGTTCCGGTTGTTGGGGTTTGTGCGTCTGGCATCCTGATCCGAGCAGTCGCCCCGCTTCTGGCTGACAAAACGACCGAACCGCCGGTTATTTCCGTATCGGAAGATGGCGCGGTCGTCGTTCCGCTGTTGGGTGGGCATCGTGGTGCAAACAGGCTGTCTGCGCAGATATCCGCGGCGCTGGGTGCTGTATCTGCGGTCACGACGGCGGGCGATGTGGCCCTTGGCGTGGCATTGGATGAACCACCCCCCGGGTGGCGCTTGGTCAATCGCCGTGATGCAAAGGCGGCGATGGCGGGCTTGCTGGCCGGAGGTGGTGCAGAGGTAGTCGGCGATGCGCCGTGGTTGGCAGATTTGCCTCGGGGTGATGCCTTGCGGGTGTCTTGCACGATGGCGCGACAGGGTGATCTGGGTGCTGCCCATCTTCAGTTTGCGCCGCAACGGCTGACATTGGGTGTCGGCTGTGCGCGTAATTGTCCTGCGGATGAGTTGGCGACCTTGGTATCGGATACTCTGAAACAGGCAGGTGTCGCGCCAGAGGCCGTGCATTCTGTGAACACGATCTCTTTGAAGGCGGATGAGCCTGCGATCATCGCGTTGGCCACCGATCTGGGCATCCCGCTACGTTTGTTTGACGCCGATGCGCTGGAAGCGCAGACGCCGCAGTTGCAGAACCCGTCCGATGTTGTCTTTGCCGAAGTGGGTGCACATGGCGTGTCCGAGGCGGCGGCGCTGGCGCAAGCGGGTGATGCTGGTGAATTTCTGGTGGCCAAGCGCAAGACCGCGAATGCGACCTGTGCGTTGGTTGTGACGCCAGACCCCTTGGTGACCCTGAAAGGGCGCGCACGGGGGCGTCTGTCTGTCGTGGGTATTGGGCCTGGTCAGGCAGCATGGCGCACGCCGGAAGTGTCGCGCTTGGTTTCCGAGGCCGAGGAACTCGTGGGTTATGGCCTTTATATTGATTTGCTGGGCCCGTTGGCTGTGGGCAAAGACCGCTCCGTTTTTCCTCTGGGTGGCGAAGAAGAACGTTGCCGCTACGCGCTTGAACAGGCAGGACAGGGCAAGAACGTGGCCTTGGTCTGTTCGGGTGATGCAGGCATCTATGCGATGGCGGCCTTGGTCTTTGAGTTGCTGGATCGTGGTCCGGACCAGATGGGCGTGAGTGACGCCGCCCGCCGGGTCGAAGTGGTATGTTCGCCAGGGGTGAGCGCGCTGCAAGGGGCGGCGGCGCGTGCCGGTGCGCCTTTGGGCCATGATTTCTGCGCGATTTCCCTGTCGGATCTGCTGACCCCGCGGGAAGATATCGTGAAACGCTTGAATGCTGCGGCAGTCGGTGACTTTGTGATTGCCTTTTATAATCCGGTTTCGCTGCGACGCCGGACCCTTTTGGCCGAGGCGCGCGATATCCTGCTGCAATATCGGCCCGCTGATACGCCTGTGATGCTGGCTTCTTCGCTGGGGCGGCCGGAAGAGCACGTGCGGTATCGCAGGCTTGATGAGCTTGAAGTGGACGAAGTGGATATGCTGACGGTGGTTCTGGTCGGGTCGTCGCATTCGCGGCTGGCCGCGCTTGGCGAAGGGCCGCGGATGTATACGCCGCGCGGTTATGCGCGCAAGATTGACGGGGATCTGGCAGGATGACGCTTTTTGGCTGGCGCCAAATGCGCCCCACCTGCCATCCCATTGCGCGCCGCGCGGGAGTATTTGTGCCAAGATGAAGATGGGAGCTTTGAATTGACTGTTTTTTTTATCGGTGCAGGTCCGGGTGATCCCGAATTGCTGACGTTGAAGGCAGCGCGTATCATAGGGGAATGTCCGGTGTGTCTTTACGCAGGCTCGCTTGTGCCTGCCGAGGTTGTGGCCTGTGCACCCAAGGGGGCGCTTGTCATGGATACGGCACCGATGACTTTGGATGATACGCACGGGGAGATCCTCAAGGCGCATGCAAATGGCCAGAATGTGGCCCGAGTGCATTCAGGTGATCCTTCGCTTTACGGGGCCATTGCCGAGCAGATCCGCCGGTTGAAGGCGGATGGGATTGACTACCAGATCATCCCCGGTGTGCCGGCTTATGCGGCGGCAGCCGCCGCGTTGGGCACGGAACTGACTGTGCCGGAAGTGGCGCAGTCGATCATTCTAACGCGCATGTCGATGAAATCGACGGGTATGCCGGAAGGGGAAACGCTTGAAAATTTCGCACGGACGGGTGCGACGCTGGCGATCCACCTTGGTATCCGTGCCCTGCGCGAGATCGAGCGGCAGTTGGCCCCGTACTATGGCGAGGATTGCCCCGTGGCCGTGATCTATCGTGTTGGCTGGCCCGATCAGATGATCATTCGCGGTACTTTGACGGACGTGCGCGAGAAGGTACGTGCCGCCAAGATTACGCGAACGGCATTGATCCTTGTTGGACCGGCGTTGGCCGATTCGCACGGGTTTCCGGACTCTGCGCTCTATGATGCGGCCAAGCCACATGTGTTGCGACCGCGCCTGAAGGCTTGAAAGTAAGGCGTTTCTGCGCTGCGGCGGATTTTGTCATTTGATATTTACTATTCTCGGGGCATCTTTCGGACTGTCTGGAGGGAGTTGGTATGTTTACGTTTTTGCCTGATGCGGTACGTCAGGGTTTGGAAGAAGCACGCAAGGCTGCGCTGAAGCGCAAGGACCGTCTGGCGGTTCACGACGGGGACGACACCTATCGCATTTGCCGTTTCTGGGACGGGGGCTTTGCCCTTGATCTGGAAGGATCCGATCGGTTGCGGGGCCATGTCGATATCTATGACGGGCCCAAGCATCTTTATACCTGCCTTGTTGTGTCGTCGGTCGATGCGGAGTTTGAGCGGGTCTTTGAATTCAAATGGGCTACCCCCGTCGCGACAGAACCGGCAGCGGACTTTGTACGCCCCGATTTCGTACCGGCGGGCCTGATCAGCCGCTAGGCAGTGAACATCATTGCAAATCGCTGAAGGCGTCCTGCATGCGGCGGACCGCTTCTTCCACTGTGGCCCTTTGGGTCGCCAGATTGAAACGCATGAAAGTTTCACCACCGGTGCCAAATGTCGGCCCCTGCGAAACAGCGATCTTGGCTGTGTCGCGGATGCGTCTTGCGACCTCTTCGTGGGTCATTCCGGTGCCGGAGAAATCCACCCACGCAAGATAGGTGGATTGCAGCGGCATGGACCACACGCCGGGGATGGCGTTGATGCCGGTGTTGAAAATCTCGCAGTTGCTTTGCAGATGCGCGATTTGTTCATCGACCCAGGTGGCACCTTCAGGTGAATAGGCAGCGGTAATCATCTTGATGCCCAGCGAGGAAGGACCGTAGTCCAGAGTAGAGAGCCGCTTGCGCATGGCCGCGCGCAATTCCGGATCGGCAATGATCATGTTTCCGGTGCGTTGTCCTGCGATGTTGAAGGTCTTGGAGGCGGCGGTCAGATAGACTGTATTGTCAGCGTCCTGCGGGGCTGCAACGGCCATCGGCACAAATGTATTCCCGGGATAGACGAGATCGTGATGGATTTCGTCGCTGATCAGCATCAAGCCGTTCTTGCGGGCGAATGCGGAGACGGCGCGCAACTCGTCTGCCGTCCAGACGCGGCCTGACGGGTTTTGCGGAGAACACCAGATCAGCATCTTCTCTTTGCCGGTCAGGCGGGATTGCGCATCGTCCAGATCAAGGACGTAAGTTTCGTCTTTCCGGACCAGCGGGCACTCTGTCACGACCCTGCCTGTCTTGTTAATCTTTACTGCAAATTCGTGATAGACTGGCGTAAAGATCACTGCGGCATCGCCGGGCTCTGTCCAGACATCGAGGCACAGGGCGATCCCGTTTCCAAGGCCCTGCGTCGTCAGAATCCAGTCCCTTTCAATTGACCAGCCATGGCGGGTCTGCATCCACCATTTGATTGCGCCCAGATATGCGTCGTCCTCGAAACCATAACCGAACACACCGTGGTCAGCAGCGGCTTTCACCGCCGCGATCACACAGGGGGCGGTTTGATAGTCAGAATCAGCCGTCCACATCGCGAGGCCATCTTCGGGCGATACACCGTATAGCTTTTCCATCCGGTCCCATTTGGTGCTGTTGGTGCCGCGACGGTCGATGGGGGTATTGAACGACATGTGTCTCTCCTGCTGTCTTACAGGCAAACTGGTAGGATGCGCTGCTCGGTGCAAGGCGAAAAACGCCCTGTGCTTGCGGTGCACGGCAGGACGCACTAAATCAGCGCTATGGCATTGCGAAATATACTCATCCACCCCGACCCACGTTTGAAAAAAGTGGCCACGCCCGTAACAACGGTGAACGACGATCTGCGCCGTTTGGCCGATGATATGCTTGAAACGATGTATGATGCTCCGGGTATCGGGTTGGCCGCCCCGCAGGTTGCGGTCATGAGCCGGATGCTGGTGATGGATTGCGCGAAGGAAGACGATGCAACACCGGAGCCGATGGTGTTGATCAATCCGGAAGTCACATGGCGTTCCGAAGAGCAGAACGTCTATGAAGAGGGCTGCCTGTCGATTCCCGAGCAATATGCAGAGGTTGAGCGGCCTACGGAGGTTGAAGTCATCTGGACCGAACTTGACGGGCAAGCCCGACGCGAACGGTTTGACGGGCTGTGGGCAACCTGTGTACAGCACGAGATAGACCATCTCGACGGCAAGCTTTTCATTGACTACCTCAAGCCGCTCAAGCGCCAGATGATTACCCGCAAGATGCAAAAGCTGAAACGCGAAATGGCGCGGGGCTGAGCCTTGGCTGTGCGTTCGCTACGGTTCGAAGGTGATCCGGTCTTGCTGCACACGGCGGCCCCGGTTGACGTGTTCGACGAAACACTTGCCGCGCTTGTCAGGGACATGTTCGAGACGATGTATGCGGCCCCCGGGCGCGGTCTGGCCGCCCCGCAAGTCGGTGTCAGCCGCCGCGTTTTCGTGGTGGATACCGCGTGGAAAGAGGCGGAGCCTGATCCGATGATCTTTGTGAACCCGCAGATCACGGCCCGCGCGGATGAAGAGGCGATTGGCACGGAGGCCTGTCTGTCCATCCCCGGCAAGAGTTTTGATGTCAGCCGTCCCATATGGGTTGCACTCTCTTGGCAGGATCTGGATGGAAGTGCCCGCAGTGGTCGTTTCGAAGGTGTTCAGGCCGTCTGTATCTGCCACGAATTCGACCACCTTGAAGGTCTTTTGATTACCCAGACGGGAAGCCCGCAATGACCCACCGCCCTTTTGTCATGTGGCCGCATCCAGCACTACGCACTCCGGCAACCCCGGTTGCGCAAATCACGGATGAGGTGCGCGCAATCTGGGAAGAGATGATCTTGGCGATGGATCGGATGCCGGGTGTCGGGCTGGCCGCTCCGCAGTTGGGCATCGACATGGCCCTTGCTGTCGTGGATGCTTCCGAGGCGCGCGGACAGGCGATCCGCATGGCGAACCCAACGGTTCTGCACAGCAGTGTAGAGCCTCGTGTGCACGAGGAAGGGTCACCCAATCTGCCGGGTGTTTGGGCCAAGGTGACACGACCACGGGCGGTGACAGTGCGGTTCCTGAATGCGGACGGTCAATGGGACCGGCAGGATTTTGTCGGACTTTGGGCGACTTCGGTGCAGCATCAGATTGATCATTTGGGGGGCAAGATGTTCTTTGATCGCCTGACGCGGGTAAAGCGCGAGATGCTGATCAGGAAGTCGGCAAAGTTGCAGCGCCGTTAAGAATTTGGTGCCGCTGGTGCGAATGTGATTGAATAAAGAGGGTCGAGGCCGATGCGTATCATCTTCATGGGGACACCTGATTTTTCGGTTCCGGTTCTGGATACACTTGTGGCTGCTGGCCATGAGGTCGTTGCCGTTTATTGTCAGCCGCCCCGACCTGCGGGGCGCGGCAAGAAGGATCGACCGTCGCCTGTGCAGAAACGTGCCGAGGCTTTGGGGCTTGAAGTGCGGCATCCTGTTTCGCTGAAAGGCGCGGCAGAGCAGGCCGCCTTTGCTGCGCTGGAAGCGGATGTTGCAGTGGTCGTCGCCTATGGTCTGATCCTGCCGCAAGCGATTTTGGATGCGCCAAAGGCAGGATGCCTGAACATCCATGCTTCGCTCTTGCCGCGTTGGCGTGGTGCGGCCCCTATCCACCGTGCGATCATGGCAGGTGACACTGAAACCGGCGTTTGTATCATGCAGATGGAGGCAGGTCTGGATACCGGGCCGGTCTTGTTAAGTGAAAGAACGCCGATTGGCCCCGAAGAAACGACCGGGCAACTGCACGACAGGCTCTCGCAGATGGGCGCCAGATTGATTGTGCAAGCTTTGGATGACCTGAGCGCACTTTCACCCGATCCGCAGCCCGAAGACGGGGTGACCTATGCCGCCAAGATCGACAAGGCCGAAGCCCGCGTTGATTGGTCGAAGTCAGCCGCCGAGGTCAGCCGGTTAATACGTGGATTGTCACCCTTTCCCGGAGCATGGTGTGATGTGGCGGGCGAACGTATCAAATTACTGGGAGCCCGCGCAGTAGATGGTGCCGGAGAGCCGGGGCAGGTGCTTGGCGGTTTTGCCATCGCCTGCGGTGATGGTGCCGTCGAGGTGACGCAGGCGCAACGCCCTGGCAAGAAAGCGATGTCGGCTGATGAAATATTGAAAGGTCTGGCGCTGGGGCCAACAGTTGTCTGATGGCTTGCTTGACCAGATTGTCACGTTCTTGCGGGATTCGCGAAATCTCGCCTGAGGTTATTTCGCCTATCCCGACGAGGGTGCTATCAGGGGATTCGGAAATTCTAAGGTAGCATGATGACTTCTGTGACAAATCTGACCCGAAGGTCGTTCGCTGCGATGGCAATGGCGACTACGGCGGCAGCCTGTGCGCCGCGTTTGCCCGTTGCTGAGATTGAACCGACCGTGCCGGAACCTTTTATCGAGGGATATGGTCCTATCGAGGACGCAGGTTATATCCTTCCCGGAGTGCCGTCCAAGTACCTGCAAGGCGTCAACCGTCGCATGACAGGGTGGTACAATGGCGAAGCCGGGCCAAATACCCTCGACGTCGATCCTTATGCGAAATTCCTCTACCATGTGCGCGAAGACGGAACGACCACGCGGTATCCCGTTGGCGTTGGTCGTGCAGGACGTTCGATCCGTGGTACGGCAACGATGAAATTCATGCGTGAATGGCCGGGTTGGACACCGACGCAGAACATGCTGCGGACCGAACCCGAAGTATATGGACCATTCCGCGCGGGTATTCCCGGGGGCCTGCGCAGCCCGCTCGGGGCGCGCGCGTTATATCTGTTTCGCGGCGGCCGTGACACATACTACCGGATTCACGGCACGAATGATCTGGGATCAATAGGCAATTCCGGTTCTGCTGGTTGCATCCGTATGTTCAATCAGGATGTGATCCATCTTTATAACCAGATCGAGGCACCAATGAAGGTGATCATCCGGTCGCCGGAAGAATCGATGCGGGTTGATCCCGAAAACTTCGGCCGTGGCATTGAACTGCCGCCAAAAATCATCTCGGCTGAAGATCTCTTGGGGGAAGAGGCTGTTGCCAATGACCGCCCACCAGAATTTGACGACGGATAGCCCCTTGTCTTGATGATGATAGCCGTTCAAGCTTGCGGTTGAGGCGGCTATGCAATGCTGGGCCGTAAAGTGAAACTTACGACAGCATTACTTGAATTTTTGTTATCAATGATGAATCTAGGGTTTGCATATTGCGAGTTTCGAGAGCCAGATCGGTGTTTGATCCCTTGGTGTGATCGTCGACCCCTTCTCAGAAATGGAAGGAAGCAATGTGGGACAAGTTCGTCACGAAGGGGTTGAGACAATTTTTAGAGGCGCCCTTCATTCTCTGTTAGGTCTGTTGCGCCAATCTCTGTTTGGGCGCTTGGCGGGATATGAGGAAGTGAATAATGCGGATCGTCTGCCGCTTGTTTCAGTGATGCGGCCGTTGGTTGGCAGGCTGGCTGTGGATGGTAGCGCCGCGTTGACAAGCCATATGGGGCAATTCGTGACCAAGGGCCGTCCAACATAGAAGATGTCCTTACCCGCAAACAGTTGTCCAGTGCCATTTTTATGAGCCACTTTTGAGCACTGTCTCTGGAACTCGTGGTCGCATGTAAAAGGATACCGTGACCGCGTTCTTTGCCGTCATAACCTACCCCGGTTAGTGGCTTTACGTGGTGTATTCTGGCGGATCCGTCAGCCCACAGAAATTGGAATCATCCTGTGCCGCATCGCTTTTGGAGCCATTGCCGCACGCGGCGTTGCCAGAAAGCCTCCCAGTATTTGGTTGACAGATGCGCCGCGATCCAGGTCAGCGCCCAGCTGATCGGACGCTTGAACAGGTAGCGCTCCATGGTGCTACCGGTATTCATCATTCCGAACACCATCAAAGGGTGCCAGATGTAAAGAGCATAGGAAATGCGTGCGATATACCGCGCGATCCTGCTTTCCAGAACATCAAGCAGAGGGCGTAACTGGCAATGCATGATGACCCCGACAAGGGCCATGGCAATATAGGGCCGCAGATAGACCAGCACACCGCCATAGTCATGCGATGACGCCATAAACAACCCTGACAAAAGCGCTATCAGTGCGCCTGCTATGGCGCGGTGTGCAAAGAAAGCTCGCAAATGCGCACCCCAATAATATGAGACCAAGGCAAGCCATCCACCTACCAGAATTTCATCGGCGCGCAGATGGGTATTGATGTTTGAAATCACTCCGGCCTCAACCCTGAAACCAGTGATGATCAGTGCCCCTGGGACCACCAGCCAGACCGCGCGTGCTCCACCCAGTAATACAGCAAGACCGATCGCAAGATAGAAATGCATCTCGACGCAAAGTGACCAGATGTGGCTAACTGGACCATCGCTCAGGCCGCTAACCGCGTAGTTAGAAACGAACATCAAGTTCAGAATATAAGATTGTATCGGCAGATCGAAAAAAACCAGCAGTACAGTCAGATAAAGAAACAAGGCGGGGACTATACGCATTATCCGTTTTGTGATGAAGGGCAAAACATCAGGCTTGCGATAAAGCATGCTCACGATCAGATAGCCTGACAGGCAGAAAAAAAGCGCCATTCCCATACGCGCAGCCATGGCATTGAGCAGCCAGGGCTTGGGTCCAAGAGGTGCCGTATGCGCGAGTAAGACCAGCAGAATGCTTGCCGCACGCACCCCGTCAAGGCACGATACATAAGGGATCAGCGCGCCGGTACGCGCTGCGTTAGAAGATGTGCCTGCAAGATTAATCATATAAAATACAAAATCCTCTGGGGTATTGTGCGGCAAGAAAGCCTGCCAACCAATCGTTTTTGTTAATAATTAAAAAATCTTATCTCACGACGCTATCTTGATGGCGTCAACAAATCTGAACATTGCGTAAACATTAGGGTGCTCATGATGCAAAAAACCTAAAGTGGCACCCACACCCCTGCGCGCTCTGCCTCGATCCGGGCGACGGTGCGGGCCTTACCGCGCCAAAGAACCTCGCGCTGGTAGGCGCGGACAAAAGCGCCCAGATCGGCATCTCCGTGTTGTGGCGCGCGCCGCCACCACGCCCCTAAGTATCCTTGCAGTGTCGCCAATCCCCCAGAACATATGGCGGATGTGCCATCTTCTTGATCGCCGTTGCCGTAAAATACAACAGGTCGGATCCCACGTAATACTGCCCAAACCCATGCCGCCGCCGCCCGGAATAGATGCTTTGCTGGCTCGACCCCATCGGGCGCAGGTGTTCAAATCGTAGCTCCGGTTCGTCCCAGCTGACCGCCTTCCAGCCCAGCATCCGCGCCTTGTGGCAATCGATCCCGTCCCACATCACCTCGCGGACAAAGCCGCCGATCTGGTTAAAACAACTGACCCGCATGAATTTCGATACCCCGATCGACATCTCATCCGAGATTTTTTCACTGACCTTCCGACCGGCCTTGTCGATGTAGTAGGTCTTGCCCGAACAGGTGCCAACGCGAGGGTCGGCCTCCATCCGGTTCATCAGCCCGGCAAAGTACCCCGGTGGTAGATCAAGATCGAGGTCAAGCTTGCAAAGATAGGTATAATCCGAGAGCGACACAGTCTCTAATCCTGCGTAAAACGCTTCGATCACCCCTGGCCTAACGGCCCGATGCCCCCGATCCTCGCGCCGGACAACGGTGATCCAGTCATGCTGTGCTGCGTATTCCGCTAGGATCGCCGGGCTGTCATCGGTGGAACCGTCATCGACAATCACCCAACGCGCGGGTCGCTGCGTCTGCGCCACTATGCTATCGAGCGTGCGACGCATATACCCCGCCTCGTTCCGGCCGGGCGAGATGACAAGATAGGCGCGGGAGGGGTGATGGGTTGGGTCATGGTGCCGACGTTGCCGCAATGCTCAGCCATGGGCAAGCAACGTAATCTCTAACATCCTAAGAATACATCTGCAAAATCTGGACATCAGAGCCAGAAAGATTCTTCCTCAACCCTATCCACCGGATTACGGGACTAAACCCCTTGTGATGTAGGGCCGCAGATCGACCAGCACACCGCCATAGTCATGCGATTACGCCATAAACAAGCCTGACTAGACCAAAATCAGCGCAGCCGCGACAAGAGGTTGCGCAAAGAAGCTTCGCAAATGTGCGCCCCAATGATATGCGACCAAGGCCAGCCATCCACTCGCCAGAATTTCGTCGGCGCGCGGATGGGTATTGATGTTTGAAATCACTCCGGCCTCAACCTTGAACCTTACGATAACAAACGCTGAAGGGCGTGGATACTAATCAAATGAAAGTCATATCTGGTAGCGGATCGATCATATCGTCAAGGATGGTGATATGCGGATCCAGACCGCCATCTTCTTCCAGTCCAAGCGTCAGCGCGTCCCACAGGCCGGCCTCTTCGTCTGTGCCGTCGCTGGCATCGCCAATCACCGACAGGTTGCCCTGCCCGGTTCCGGCGCTCAATTCCAGCGTTACAAGGTCGGCGGCATAGTCGATGATCAGATTCGCATCACGCTTGTCGCCTAGCCCGTGAATATCCACGTTGTCGAACATGCCCGAGATGGCATCCACCTCGATCAGCTTCATGGAGCCTGTGCCGATGTAATCGCTCAGGTCCAGCGCCAGCGTGCCATCCAGAGCGACACCGGAATGTACAGCGCTGCCCTGCTGATCCCATGCGCCGCTGCGGAATTCGTTCACGCGGGCGAGCCCTGTAGCGTCAGCGACAAAGGACAGCTGCCCCCCGTCCTGCATTATCAACGTCGCGACACCGCCGGTAGCGCCATCAAAGCCCACCTTGGCCGCTGTGCCATTGATGCGGAGTTCGCTGTTTTCGGCCAGCAAGAATTGCGCATTATCGGCCGCCAGTATCACCTGCCCGCCCTGTACGCTGGCAATCACCGGCCCGCTGACATCGCCGGTATTGGCAAAACGCCCCCCGGTGACCTGCACCGACAGGGCGGCATCACCGCTATAGCCGTCGGTCCAGACCTGCCCAGCCCGCTCGACAAATATCATGCCGTTGTCACCTGTTTCCAACGCATCGACCGTGAGTTTCCCCGACCCTACCTGCAGCTTGCCGCCGGTGCCCAGATCAAGACTGGCCACCGTCACAGTATCGCTGAAATTAACCCAGTTACCGCCCAAATCTACGGTGTCGCCGTCGATTGGCAGCGCGTCGGAGTTCCAGTTCAACCGGTTGTCCCAGCGTACCCCGTCGCCAAGGTCGTTGGGGATGAAGCGGTGATGTGTGGCGCCGTTGGCTCCCAGATCAAAGCCGAACCCTGCCTGGAAGTAGTCGATAATATCCTGCGCTGTCAGACTGCCATCGCCCCAGTTTTCGCGGGCGTAATCCATGAGCGCGTAGATCAGGCCACTTTTGTAATAGAGGCCCATGTCTTCGCTCGCGGGTGCCGT
>NZ_JAWOAN010000290.1:0-13483 GCF_046498525.1 Yoonia sp. | reverse complement strand
TTTTTCCGTTATAATATGTGCCTGACCAAACATAGTAGGAGTTGTGCATGACTCGCATTAATCTGTAACCCAACCGTGCTCCGGTGTCTGTCAGGAGGAGAAGCAGAGCCTTGGCGACGTCACTGCTGGCAAAGGCAGGTGTCATGAGGTCGAGTTGCTCATCCGTGATCGGCAGTCGATCGGTGTTGCTGCTTCCCGCCCCCTTAATCTTGATCGCTTGGAAGACGTTGCGGAGGTCCAGATCATGCTCCAGCAAGACATGATTGATGGCTGCCTTCACGACACCAAGGTTCCGCTGGACGGAGTTAGGAGACATGCGGGACAACAACAGGTCACGATAGCTGTTGGCATCTGCCCGGGTAAGGTCTTTGAGCTCGGTCCACTCAAAGCGGTTTTTGCCAAGGCAAAGGATCAGATCTTTGCGGATACGATCCATGCGGGTGCGCAGGCCGTTGTCACTCTCTTCGGCCTTGTAGTTGTAGTATTCTTCCAGAACCCGAGAGAGCGACATGGGCGCGGCCTCCAAGGTCGCTGCTTTGAGCTGCCTAACTACACCCTTGGGGAGTGCGTGTTCCACATCCTCAGCAAGTTCTTGAAAGTCATCGAACTCAGGCCACTCAGGATCAACGGCCCCGTCTATGAACATGGATTGGTGGCGTTCACTCAGGCGTTCCCGGACCAACGCTCTGGCTCGCTCTTCATCTGTCGTGCGTCGTTCACGATCAAAGAGAGCTTCAATCTCGGCGTGAACCTTGGGCAATGCCTTAAGTGCATCTTGGTAGGTCGTGCCCAGTTGCCGATAGACCGTGGCCTTGGGAATCACCTTCCGCAGGTCCTTGGGAACATTCCGTTTGTAGCGGAAAGAACCACTCGCACGACGGAACATATAGCGTGGGAGCTTGAGGGGCATTGTCTTTTCCATGCTGAGTAATCTCAGCCGGAGGATCACCCGGCGCAACCCAAATCGACCTTCCAAGAGTGACAATTCACTGGCGGAAATTGACGTAAGTGGTCCTAAAAGCGGTCCCGAAAATGGTCCCACAAAACCCTAAAAGCCAAGTTTCCTTGGTTTTCTTCAACTTAACGGGGGGTTGGTGGTGCCCAGGAGAGGACTCGAACCTCCACGTCCATACAGACACCAGCACCTGAAGCTGGCGCGTCTACCAATTCCGCCACCTGGGCAGGTCACGTGATGGGGGAATTACGCGCGGTTTACTGCGCTGTCAACGCGATTCGAGGACAAAAAGGGCGTGCGGTGTTTGAAACATCGGGATTGCGCCTTGTCTGGCGTCGGGGTGGCAGGTAAACCGCTGGTGAGCTACTTATCCAAAGGCCAAAAGATGTCTCAGCTTGTCACCATCTTCGGCGGTTCCGGTTTTATCGGACGCTACATTGCGCGGCGCATGGCAAAAGAGGGCTGGCGCGTGCGCGTTGCGGTCCGCAACGTCAACGAGGCGATGTTTGTGCGACCCTACGGTGTTGTCGGTCAGGTCGAACCTGTTTTCTGCAACATCCGCGATGATGCCAGCGTTCAGGCAGTGACTGAAGGTGCGGATGCAGTGGTCAACTGCGTTGGCGTGCTGGACGAAGTGGGCAAGAACACATTTTCAGCGGTACAGGCCGAAGGGGCTGCGCGCGTTGCGCGTATTGCTGCGGCAAATGGCGTGGCACGCATGGTTCACATCTCTGCTATCGGTGCGGATGCGGACGCAGCGAGCGCGTATTCCAAGACCAAGGCTGCGGGTGAGGCTGGCATTCTGGAACATATGCCGGACGCCATGATCCTGCGCTCTTCGATTGTTTTTGGTCCCGAGGATCAGTTTTTTAACCGCTTTGCCGGTATGTCCCGCCTTGGTCCGATCTTGCCCGTTATCGGCGCTGATACGCGGTTCCAGCCTGTATACGTAGATGATATTGCTGCTGCCGCTGTCAAAGGCGTGTCGGGCGAGGCCGAGGGTGGCGTTTACGAGCTGGGCGGCCCCGATGTGCATACCTTTCGCGAGTTGATGGAACTGATGCTGGGGATCATCCGGCGCCGTCGTTTGATCGTCAATACGCCGTTCTGGATGGCGCGGGTCATGGCGTTTGGGTTTGGTGTGGTGCGCAGCTTGTCGCTTGGTTTGATCAAGGGCCCCGTGACCAAGGATCAGGTGATCAATCTGGCGATCGACAACGTCGTATCCGATGACGCCCGCGGCTTTGATGCTTTGGGCATACATCCCACCGCAATGGAAGCTGTATTGCCTGATTATTTGTGGCGCTTTCGTCCGTCCGGTCAGTATGACGCGATCAAGGAATCAGCGAAGAACCTCAAGTCTTAAGCGTAGGCGATCCATAGAAGCGCCACGCCAAGCGCGATCCGGTAGATCACATAGGGCGTGAAGCTGACGGATTGCAGCAGGCGCATCATCAGCGTCAATGCCATCAGGGCGGCGGCAAATGACATTCCTACCACGATCCCGATATCACGCATTTCGCCGGTATCTCCTGCGTTGATCACATCAAGCCCAAGCAGTGCTGCCGATGCGATGATCGTCGGGATCGACATGAGCATCGAAAGCTTTGCCGCGTCCGTTCGCGTATAGCCCAGCATCCGTCCGGCTGTAATGGTGATGCCTGATCGCGATGTGCCGGGGATCAGTGCAACGGCCTGCCACATCCCCATTTTTACAGCGTCTTTCAGGGTCCAGCCTGCGGCGGTTTTTTCGGTTGGGCCATTCTGGTCGGCCCAATACAGCACGACCCCAAAGATGATCATCGCCCAGCCGATTACCGCGATCCCCCGCATGGCGTCTGACAGGCCTGTCACTTTCAGGATCAGGCCGACGACGATCACGGGGACCGTCGCGATGATCAAACACAGCGCAAGGAAAGCGCCCTTTGTGTCGATCTTGCCGCGCAACAGGCGCAGGGTACCGCCAAGTGCCAGCCTGACGTCAGACCAGAAATAGAGAACGACTGCCGCAAGCGTACCGACATGGGCTGCGACATCGATGATCTGGCCCTGATCGTTCAATCCCGACAGGGACGGAAGCAGGATCAGATGACCGGAAGACGAAACAGGCAGGAATTCGGTGATCCCCTGGATCAATGCGATGAGAAGCAGATTGAATGTCGTCATTGATCCGGTCTTTGATTCGTCCGCCACAACCTAACCTGCCTGATTTTAGGGGGAAGAGCGTATTTAGGTAACATACCGGCCCTAATTTTTGCTGTTTCTGTGCGCCACTTGTTGCTTCAAGCTGATTTTTCTTTCATATAGGTCAGTAGTACTGCCTTTTCATTTCGTTTGGACCGTTTTAAAAGGCAGTTCGCTCTGGAATATGGGAGGGTGGCGTATGGCTGGCCAGAAAATGTTGACATTTACGCGTGTAGGTCGGGAAATGCCCGAGAAACGTCCGCCTAATTTGCGCAAGGAAGACTTCGGCGAGATTTACGCAGAGTACGCACGCGACAAGGCCGCCGAGCAATCCAGCCGGTGCAGCCAGTGTGGTGTGCCTTACTGTCAAACCCATTGCCCGTTGCACAACAATATTCCGGACTGGTTGCGTTTGACCGCCGAAGGCCGCTTGGAAGAGGCCTACGAGATCAGTCAGGCGACAAACACCTTTCCAGAAATTTGCGGCCGCATTTGCCCGCAGGACCGCCTGTGCGAAGGCAACTGCGTAATCGAGCAATCCGGCCACGGCACCGTCACCATCGGAGCGGTCGAAAAGTACATCACAGATACCGCATTCGAGGAAGGGTGGGTCAAGCCGATCCGCCCCCACGCCGAACGTGGTGAAAGCGTGGGTATCATCGGTGCCGGCCCCGGTGGTCTTGCCGCTGCGGATATGCTGCGCCGTCAGGGTGTGCAGGTCACAGTCTATGACCGTTACGATCGTGGCGGCGGTTTGATGACTTATGGTATCCCCGGCTTCAAGCTTGAAAAAAACATCGTCATGCAGCGCATGGCGCAGCTTGAGGATGGCGGTGTGCAGTTTGTCCTGAATTGCAACGTGGGCGAGGATTTGTCGTTCGATGCGATCCGCGGCAAGCATGATGCCGTGTTGATCGCCACCGGCGTCTATAAAACAAGGGATCTGCCTGACTCTGCCGCGGAAGGTATCGTCGATGCCATTGATTATCTGACCGCCAGCAACCGCAAGAGCTTTGGCGATGAAGTGCCGGAATATGACAGCGGTGAACTGAACGCTGACGGCAAGCGCGTTGTCGTGATCGGTGGCGGTGACACCGCGATGGACTGTGTCCGTACTGCCGTCCGTCAGGGTGCCGAAAGCGTCAAATGTCTGTATCGCCGCGACCGTGCGAATATGCCCGGATCGCAGCGCGAGGTGCAGAATGCCGAGGAGGAGGGCGTTGAATTCGTCTGGCTCTCTGCACCCAACGGTTTCGAAGGCGATCCTGTCACCGGTGTGAAGGTGCAGAAAATGCGCCTTGGCGCACCGGATGCGACGGGCCGGCAGGCACCGGAGCTGATCGAAGGCTCTGAGTATGTCGAGGGCGCGGATATCGTGATCAAGGCGCTGGGCTTTGAACCCGAAGACCTGCCAAAGCTGTGGGGCGTTGAGGGATTGGAAGTGACCCGTTGGGGCACCGTGAAGGCGAACTTCAACACCGGCGCGACCAGCCTTGAGGGTGTTTATGCCGCCGGTGATATCGTGCGCGGCGCTTCGCTTGTTGTCTGGGCTATTCGCGATGGACGTGACGCGGCAACCGCAATGTTGGAGTATCTGGGTCAAGCGGCCAACGTCGCTGCAGAGTGATATGTAACGCGTACAGAACCTGTACAGAACACGTACGTACACCTGTCATTACATAGGTCATCAATGCTGACCTGAAGGATTGAGAAATGATGAAGCCTTGTGTGATCCTGACAGTTCTGGTTGCAGCCATGCCCGCTGCGGCACAACAAAGCTTTGGCGCCCCGGAAGGCTGCGAGGCCGTGTTGACCGTTCAGAACAAAGGCTGCGTCATGACCAATGTCTGGCATTGCGAAGCTGACGCGCCCGGCGAACAATGGATTGCCCTCATCACGCTGGCGGGCGTGTTCAGCGTGCAAAAGGTAGATGCGGAGTTCCAGTGGATCGAGGCCTACAAGCTGACCGGCAACGAGCGTCTGGTCACGCCTGCCGAAGACCCCGCGTCTTTGACCGATCTTTTCGACAACCAGATCGACACATGGGATTTCACGCTGGAAACCGATGACGGGACCGAGCGGAATGTGGGCTATGATCTGCTGACAGGCGAGACGACCGAGATTGATGGCGAGGTTCTGTTGAATACTGAGTATCAGGGCCGCACGATCGACGGTGACGGCAACGAGATCGACGCCAGCAGTGGCCGCCAGTACGTCAGCGAAAAGCACCGCATGTTCTTTTTTGGCGAAAACTGGCCGCAGGACGATCCCGAGCAGGTCATTGACATGTCCCCGGTAGAGTTCATCTACCCCGGTGAACCCGGCTTTTTTTCCGACAGTCCGAAATACGAATGTAACGTCATTGAATCAGGGTTTCAGCCATGAGACTGGCGTTAACCCTTATATGTCTGGCGCTTCCCGCCAGTGCGCAGGATGCCCCTGACACGTTCAGCCTGCCTGATGGCTGCGACGCCTTTGTGACCGTGCAAAGCGAAAGCTGTCAGGTGGATCATCATTTCACCTGTCAGGGTGATCCCGCAGGCCACAAGCGACGCGTCAGCCTTGATGAACGGGGCGTCACCTACGTGGGTGAGATCGACGACGAAACCCAGTGGATCAGCAGTTTTCATGTATTGAGCGGCCATCGCGAAACGCTTGAAGACGGCCCTGCAGAGCCTGCGTCGTTTTCTGATCTGATCCGCACTGGCGTGGATGATTACGATTTCCGCACTCTTTCGGACGAGATCGGCACCACCCGCTATGTGGGGCAGGACACATTGACCGGCCGCGAGATCACGATTGATG
This sequence comes from Yoonia sp., assembly GCF_046498525.1. Classification (GTDB taxonomy): domain Bacteria; phylum Pseudomonadota; class Alphaproteobacteria; order Rhodobacterales; family Rhodobacteraceae; genus Yoonia. The sequence continues at coordinate 7,539 of NZ_JAWOAN010000290.1, read as the reverse complement.
GCGTGACGCTGGCAGAGACGACCTATGATATCACCGCCTATGACGAAGCAGGCAATGAGGTGTGGTCCTCGAAGGGCCGCGAATTCATCAGCCGCGACTGGCGCATGTTTTTTGCCGGTACGGGTGTTGTGACCACGTCCGAGGGCGAGTTCGAGCAAAGTAACCGCCCGGTCGAGTTTATCTATCCCGGTGAACCGGGCTTCCTGAGCAGCAGCCCGAAGCATGGTTGCGGTGTCGCTATCTCTTGAGAATTGAATTTGAAGTCCACCCTGCGTGGTGGCCCCGCCCAGAAAGGAAATGCACATGACAACCTATGACGAGACTTGGGTCGCGGCCGAAGAAGCCAAGCGCCAGTGGATGGCTGAAAACGGCCTCTATAAGCACGAGGACGAACATGCCTCTTGTGGTGTGGGTCTTGTGGTGTCGATCAATGGTACCCCGTCACGCGATGTTGTTGAAAAGGGTATCGATGCGCTGAAAGCGGTCTGGCACCGCGGTGCTGTTGATGCAGATGGCAAGACAGGTGATGGCGCTGGTATTCACGTGCAAATCCCCGTGCCGTTCTTTTATGACCAGATCCAGCGCACCGGACACGAGCCGGATCAGGACCACCTGATTGCGGTTGGACAAATCTTTCTGCCGCGCACCGATTTCGCCGCACAAGAACGCTGCCGTACGATTGTGGAAAGCGAAGTGCTGCGCATGGGGCACTATATCTATGGCTGGCGCCATGTGCCGGTGAACACCGAGGTGCTGGGCGAAAAAGCCAATGCGACCCGTCCCGAGATTGAACAAATCCTGATCCGTGATGAAAAAGGTCTGGATGAAGAGCAGTTCGAGCGCGAACTGTACATCATCCGCCGCCGGATCGAAAAGGCGGCGACCGCTGCCAGCATCAACGGTATGTATGTTTGTTCTTTGTCCTGCCGTTCGCTGATCTACAAAGGCATGATGCTGGCCGAGCAGGTGGCCGAATTCTATCCGGATCTGATGGATGCGCGCTTTGAAAGTGCCTTTGCGATCTATCACCAGCGTTATTCCACCAACACCTTTCCGCAGTGGTCGCTGGCGCAGCCGTTCCGCATGCTGGCCCATAACGGCGAAATCAACACGCTAAAGGGCAACGTGAACTGGATGAAGAGCCATGAAATCCGCATGGCGTCCGGCGCGTTCGGCGATAAGGCGGAAGATATCAAGCCGATCATTCCGTCGGGTGCTTCGGATTCGTCGGCGCTGGATTCCGTGTTCGAGGTTCTGGTCCGTGCGGGCCGCAACGCCCCGATGGCCAAGACGATGATGGTGCCTGAGGCGTGGTCCCAGCAAGCGGTCGAGATGAAGCCCGCGTGGCAGGACATGTACGGTTATTGCAACGCAGTCATGGAGCCATGGGATGGTCCGGCAGCCTTGGCGATGACCGATGGCCGCTGGGTGTGCGGCGGTCTTGACCGCAACGGCCTGCGCCCGCTGCGTTATGTCGTGACAGGTGATGGCCTGCTGGTTGCAGGGTCCGAGGTGGGCATGGTGCCGGTGGACGAGGCGACTGTCGTCGAAAAGGGCGCGCTTGGCCCCGGCCAGATGATTGCCGTGGATATGCAGGAGGGTCGTCTGTTCCATGACGAGGAATTGAAAGACAAACTCGCTGCGGCCCAGCCCTTTGGCGCGTGGGTCGAGAAGGTCGTCGACCTGAACGACATCATGAGCGATGCGCCGGAAAAGGCGTTGTTCGAGGGTGCCGAGCTGCGCAAGCGTCAGATCGCTGCCGGTTACAGCATCGAAGAGCTGGAGCAGGTGCTGGCCCCGATGGCCGAGGACGGCAAGGAAATGATTGCGTCCATGGGCGATGATACGCCCTCTGCGGTGCTGTCCAAGACCTATCGCCCGCTGTCGCATTTCTTTCGGCAGAACTTTTCTCAGGTGACGAACCCGCCGATCGACAGCTTGCGCGAAAGCCGCGTCATGTCGCTGAAAACGCGGTTCGGCAACCTCAAGAACGTGCTGGACGAGGACAGTTCCCAGACAGAAATTCTGGTGCTGGACAGTCCCTTTGTCGGCAACGCTGAATTTGATGAAATGGTACGCCACTTTGGTGAAAGTGTCGCGGTGATCGACTGCGTCTTCGGACCCGGCACCGGTGCGCTGAATACCGGATTGCAACGCATCCGTGCCGAGGCCGAGGATGCAGTACGTTCCGGCGCGGGCCACATCGTGCTGACGGATCAGAACCAGTCCGAAGATCACGTGCCGATGCCGATGATACTTGCGACCTCTGCGGTCCATTCGGGTTTGACAGCCAAGGGCTTGCGCACCTTCTGTTCGATCAACGTGCGGTCGGCAGAGTGTATTGATCCGCATTATTTTGCCGTCTTGATCGGCTGTGGAGCGACCACGGTAAACGCCTATCTGGCACAGGATTCCATCGCGGATCGCCTGCGGCGGGGGCTGATTGACGGCACCCTTTCAGAGGCGATGAACCGCTATCGCGCGGCGATCAATGCGGGTCTTCTCAAAATCATGTCGAAGATGGGGATTTCGGTTCTGTCATCTTATCGCGGTGGTTTGAATTTCGAGGCCGTAGGCCTGTCCCGTGCGATGGTGGCTGAATACTTCCCCGGAATGCATTCGCGTATTTCTGGCATCGGGACCAATGGTATCCAGACCAAGCTGGAAGAGGTCCATGCGAAGGGATGGAAGGGCGGTTCTGATGTCCTGCCCATCGGTGGTTTCTACAAGGCCCGCCGGACGGGAGAAAAGCACGCATGGGAAGCGCAGACGATGCATATGCTGCAAGCCGCGTGCAACACCGCGAGCTATGCGCTTTGGCAGCAGTTTTCGAAGTCGATGCAATCAAACCCGCCGATCCACCTGCGTGATTTGCTGGCCATCAAGCCATTGGGCAAGCCCGTGCCGATTGAAGAGGTGGAAAGCATCACTGCGATCCGCAAGCGTTTCGTGACGCCGGGCATGTCGCTTGGCGCGCTGTCGCCCGAAGCCCACAAGACGCTGAACGTCGCGATGAACCGCATCGGCGCGAAATCCGACAGTGGCGAGGGTGGCGAAGATCCGGCACACTTCCACCCCGAACCCAACGGCGACAACCCGTCTGCGAAAATCAAGCAGGTGGCATCCGGCCGTTTTGGTGTGACGGCGGAATATCTGAATGCCTGTGAAGAGCTTGAGATCAAGGTCGCCCAAGGTGCCAAGCCCGGTGAGGGTGGCCAGTTGCCCGGTATGAAGGTCACAGACCTGATCGCCCGCCTGCGCCATTCGACCAAGGGTGTGACCCTGATTTCACCGCCGCCGCACCACGATATCTATTCGATCGAGGATCTGGCGCAGTTGATCTATGACCTCAAGCAGATCAACCCGCGCTGCAAGGTGACGGTCAAGCTGGTGTCGTCATCCGGTGTGGGGACGATTGCTGCCGGTGTGGCCAAGGCCAAGGCCGATGTGATCCTGATTTCGGGTCACAATGGCGGCACCGGTGCATCGCCTGCGACGTCGATCAAATATGCGGGTCTGCCATGGGAAATGGGCCTGACAGAGGCGCATCAGGTGCTGGCCATGAACAACCTGCGCGAACGTATCACACTGCGGACCGATGGCGGTTTGCGCACAGGCCGTGATATCGTTATGGCGGCGATGATGGGGGCCGAGGAATACGGCATCGGCACCGCCGCACTGATCGCCATGGGCTGCATCATGGTCCGCCAGTGCCAGTCGAACACATGCCCCGTGGGTGTCTGTACGCAGGACGAAGCCCTGCGCGAGAAGTTTACGGGCAACGCAGAGAAGGTCGTGAACCTGATCACCTTCTATGCGACCGAAGTGCGCGAGATTCTGGCGTCGATTGGTGCGCGGTCATTGGATGATGTGATTGGCCGTGCCGACCTGCTGACGCAGGTTTCGCGTGGTTCCGCCCATCTGGATGATCTTGATCTGAACCCGCTGCTGATCACCGTCGATGGGTCCAACAAGATAACCTATGACCGCAATCGCCCGCGCAATCCCGTCGATGACACGCTGGATGCGCAGATCGTCAAGGACGCTGCGCGTTTCCTGAATGATGGTGAGAAGATGCAGTTGGATTATGCCGTGCAGAACACGCTGCGGACCATCGGCACACGCACATCGAGCCACATCGTTCAGCAATTTGGCATGCGCAATGCGTTGCAGCCGGACCATCTGACGGTGAAACTGCGCGGTTCTGCCGGGCAGTCGCTGGGGGCCTTTGCGGCACCGGGGCTAAAGCTGGAAGTGTCGGGTGATGCCAACGACTATGTCGGCAAGGGTCTGTCGGGGGGCACGATTGTCGTGCGTCCGCCGATGGTCAGCCCGCTGGTGGCATCTGAGAACACGATCATCGGCAATACGGTGCTTTATGGTGCGACTGCGGGTTATCTTTTTGCCGCCGGTCGTGCGGGCGAGCGTTTCGCGGTGCGTAACTCTGGCGCGCATGTGGTGATCGAGGGCTGCGGCACCAACGGGTGTGAATACATGACCGGTGGTGTGGCAGTGATCCTTGGTACGATTGGTGCGAACTTTGGTGCGGGTATGACCGGGGGAATGGCCTATCTTTACGACCCCAAGGGTGAAGCTGCTGATCTGATCAACATGGAAACGCTGGTCACCAATCCGGTGACGGTGGATCACTGGCATGACCAGTTGAAAGGTCTGATCGAGCGCCATGCCGCAGAGACAGGTAGCCGGAAAGCAGCGGATATCTTGCAGCATTGGGATCTTGAGAAGGTCAATTTCCTGCAGGTCTGCCCGAAAGAAATGCTGGTGCATCTGCCGCATCCGTTGAGCATTGAAGAGGCAGCGATCCCTGCGGAATAAATATCACGCCCCCGCGCCAAAAATACGTGCGGGGGCGGCCACTCTTCTTGACCCTTTCATGCCGGTCGTGGCTTAAGGTTGCATGATGGCGGAAACGAGCACAGCAAAGAAGCGACCGGCAAGAAAGCCGACACCCGGAAAGAAACCTGCGAAGCAAATCAGGAAACCGGGCCTTATTGCCCGGATTAGGCGGTTTGTGCGGCGGGCTGTTCTTGTGAGTGTCTTGGCCGCGTTTTCTTTTGTGCTGATGTGGACACTGCTTTACGCGATCGTCAATCCGCCAACGACACCCTATATGCGCGCCGAGGCCCATCGTCTTGTGAGCGTGAAGCAGGAATGGGTTGATCTGGAGGATATCGCGCCTGTGATGGCGCGCTCTGTTGTGGCGGCGGAGGACGCGAATTTCTGTCTGCACTGGGGGCTTGATGTGGATGCCATTCAGGATGCAGTCGATCGCGGACGCGGGGGGGCTTCGACGATTTCGCAGCAGGTCGTAAAGAACGTGTTCTTGTGGCACGGACGCAGTTGGTCGCGCAAAGCAATCGAGGCGCTATGGACCCCGCTGACCGAGGCAGTCTGGTCCAAGCGCCGCATTATCGAGATTTACCTGAATGTGGCCGAATTCGACGAGGGCGTGTTTGGCGTGCAAGCGGCGGCGCGGCATTATTTTGGTGTGGACGCCTCAGATCTGTCAGCGCGGCAATCGGCGCGTCTGGCTGCGATCCTGCCGTCGCCCAAGAACCGGTCGGCGAGCAACCCCAGCACATTCACGCGCAACCGGGCGGCCGCGATCATGAGCGGGGCTGCGACAATTGCCGCTGACGGGCGGTCTGATTGCTTTGAAAACTGACCCGCGCCATTGATCAGGGACGCGGCTTGCGTCATTGAAGGGCTAGTCCCTTGAGTGAGCCTGCCATGAACACCCTTTATCATTATCCCATGTCCCCGTTTTCGCGTAAGGTGCGCCTGTGCCTTGGAGAAAAGAAGATCGAAGTGGTCTTGGTGGAAGAAAGGTATTGGGAAGAGGCCCCGGATTTCCTGCGCCGCAACCCGGCAGGCAAAGTACCGGTCCTGAGGATGGATGGCCGCACGATGTCCGACAGTGTGGCGATATGCGAATATATCGAAGAGACACATCCGACGCCCGCCCTGCTGCCCAAAACGGCGGATGCGCGGTGCGAAGTGCGCCGGTTGGTCGGCTGGTTCGATGACAAGTTCTATCACGACGTGACCACCAAGCTGACGGGTGAGCGGGTCTACCGCAAGGTCATGGGGCGCGGTTATCCCGACAGCACCAACGTGAAGGCCGGGGCCAAGGCGATCAAGTATCATCTTGATTACATGGCGGGATTGCTGGAAGAGCGGCGCTGGCTGGCGGGCAATGACATGACGATGGCGGATTTTGCGGCTGCCGCGCAGCTGTCGTGTCTGGATTACACAAGTGACGTGGATTGGAACCGTCATGAGGTACTCAAGGATTGGTACGCCAAGATCAAGTCCCGCCCTGCGTTCCGGTCTATTCTGGCGGATGAGGTCCCGGGCTTTCAGCCCGCTGCGCATTATGCGGACCTTGATTTTTAAGGGGGGCCGGCCCCCCATCCCTGCGGGATTCCCCCCGAGGTATTTTCAAACATGAGAAGCCTGAAAGAGCAGCTTGTGACGTTTGCGCAAGAAGCGGGTTTCGCTTCTGTCGGGGTCTGCCGCCCTGATGCAGTGCCGCAATTGCCGGAACGGTTGCAGGCTTTTGTGGATGCGGGAATGCATGGCCAGATGGGGTGGATGGCCGAGCGGATGGCGTGGCGCGCTGATCCTTGTGCGCTCTGGCCGGAGGCGCGGTCGGTCATCATGCTGGCCGAGCCTTATACGCCGGAGCATGATCCCTTGGCGGTTCTGGAAGAAAAGGACCGTGCCGCGATCAGTGTTTACGCCCAGAACCGCGACTATCATGATGTGGTCAAGAAGCGGCTGAAACAGGTTGGCCGCTGGTTGATCGCGCAGGTTCCTGATGCCGAGATCAAGGTGTTCGTGGATACGGCCCCTGTCATGGAAAAGCCGCTGGCGCAGGCTGCGGGCCTTGGTTGGCAGGGCAAACATACGAATTTACTGAGCCGTGATCTGGGAAACTGGTTTTTTCTGGGGGCGATTTTCACGACCGTCGATCTGGCGCCGGACAAGGCGGGGCAGGAACACTGCGGGTCTTGCACGGCCTGCCTTGATGTGTGCCCGACCGATGCTTTCCCGGCCCCTTACCGGTTGGATGCGCGGCGCTGCATTTCCTATCTGACGATTGAACATAAAGGTCCGGTGGATGAGGAATTGCGCGCTCTGATGGGTAACCGGATTTACGGCTGCGATGATTGTCTGGCCGTTTGCCCGTGGAACAAGTTTGCCAAGGAAGGCCGTGATGCAAAGCTGGCCGCACGCGATGATCTGCTTGCGCCCTCTTTGGCAGAATTGGCAGGGCTGGATGATGCTGCGTTTCGCGCGCTGTTTTCCGGTTCACCGATCAAGCGGATCGGGAGGGACCGGTTTGTCCGCAATGTGGCCTATGCAATCGGCAATTCGCGGGACCATTCCCTAGTGTCAACGAGATCACCGGGATCCGCACGCGGCATGCCGATTTCGACGGCGACGGGTCGGCCGGTGGAGGTATCAAGGACGAGATCGCGGGGCTGCACGCGATCCTGAATGACGCGATCCAAG
>NZ_JAWOAN010000279.1:0-15864 GCF_046498525.1 Yoonia sp. | reverse complement strand
GCCCTGCACAGTAAGTGACCCTGAACCTGTTTTCAGTGCTCCCGTGTATAAGATGTGCGGCAGCACCAAGGTTTTCCTGAAGGTCAGCATTTTCCTTTACCAGGTGCAATATCGCCAGAATATAGCGGAACCAGCGCTGGTACTGCGCCAGCACATCCGGATGGTTTTGAAAAATCGTGACCATATGCAGCAGGATATCACCGAAATCGACGGCGTTCAGATCCCGCAGACGGCGCTGATAGGCGGCGTAAAGGTCCACCCCCTTTTGGTCAAAGGCACCGCTGTCCGCGACCGGCACCTTGTCAGGCGTGAATGCCGTGTTCTTCCATCCGTCAATAATGCCCGCCAGCATCCGCGCGGGCCAGCGTTTGTGATCGATGCCCGCCGCTTCGATCAACTGTTTCATCAGGCGGATCTGATCGTCTGTATCCAGAATGGTGAAATTCGATTTGAGCCCGACGAGTTCGGCATGGCGGCGCAACAGTTTGGCGCTGACGGAATGAAAGGTTCCCATCCATTGAAGCCCGTCATCGACGTTCACCGGGTACTTTACCACGCGCTCTTTCATTTCTTTTGCGGCTTTATTGGTAAACGTGACCGCCAGAATTTGGTTGGATTGTGCTTTCCCCTTGTGAAGTAACTCAGCTATCCGCGAGATTAGAGTTCGTGTTTTACCGGTTCCGGCACCAGCCAAAACCAGCAAAGGCCCTTCTACTCTAGTCGCAGCATCTAACTGTGGTTCATTCAACCACTTCAGATGATCGCTAGGACCACCCGCACTCGGCCGCGCCATCGCCTGCTGGCTTAATGGCACCGCCGCCGCTTCAAATGCGTCATCTTCGGAAAAATTGCTCATGTCGTTTACATAGCGCCTCATGCCGCGCGTGAAAAGGCTTGTTCTACTTCCGTTCCCCTCGTTATTATTGGCCCATAAATATCCCCGCCGGAGGCTCCGAAGGATTGCCAAACGCGGCACAGTCGCCATAGCTTGCGCCACATGACATTACACAGCCGCTATCCCGCTATTTCCGATCTGCAAGCCCGTGCGCGGTCGCGCATCCCGCACTTCGTGTGGGAATACCTCGATAGCGCCACGGGGGTCGAAGCCACCCAAAAGCGCAACCGCACCATGTTGGATCAGGTGCTGCTCAACCCCTCGATCCTGCATGGCGAATTCACGCCGGATCTGACAACCACCCTGCTTGGCCAAACCCACCCGCTGCCCATAGGTATCGCACCGGTCGGTATGTCAGGGCTGATCTGGCCGGGAGCCGAAAAGATGCTGGCGCGAACGGCAGCGGCGGAAAACATTCCCTACACCCTGTCCACCGTGGCCAGCCAACTGCCCGAGGATGTTGGGCCGCACGCTGGCCCACATGCATGGTTCCAGCTTTATCCGCCGCGCGATCCCGGCATTCGCGACGATATTCTGAAACGCGCCAAGGACAGTGGGTTTCATACCCTCGTACTGACAGTTGACGTGCCAGTGGCCTCGCGCCGCGAACGCCAGACACGCGGCGGGCTGACCCAGCCGCCCAAACTGACGCCGCGTCTGGCACTGCAGGCGGCGCAATGCCCCGCGTGGCTGAACGGCATCCGCAAGACCGGTATGCCCCGTCTGCGCCTGATGGAAGGCTATTCCGACGTCAAAGGCACCCTGCCGTCGAACGAACATGTGGGCTATCTGCTGCGCACCTCGCCCGACTGGGATTATTTCAAATCCTTGCGCGATGTCTGGGACGGTCCGCTGATCGTCAAGGGCGTCGGCAGTCCCGATGACGCCGCACGGCTGACCGATGAAGGGGCGGATGCGATCTGGGTCAGCAACCACGCGGGCCGCCAGTTTGACGGTGGGCCGGCGGCGATTGAAGCCCTGCCACAGGTCCGCGCGGCAACGCCGCTGCCGGTGATTTTCGACAGTGGCATCGCGGGCGGGTTGGATGTGCTGCGGGCTCTGGCGCTTGGCGCGAATTTCGTGATGCTGGGCCGCGCTTTTCACTATGGTCTGGCGGCTTTGGGCGAACCCGGGGCCGCGCATGTGCTTGATATTCTCCGGCAGGATATGATCAGCAACATGGGCCAGCTTGGCACAAAAACGCTCGGGGATGTGCCTGATCGCCTGCGACCTACGCACTAATCGTTATAGACGATCCGCATTTTGATCCTTACCAATGCTGCAACTGCAAAGGGGCCTGCCATGACCGACTTCAAGAAAATCCTGATTGCCAACCGCGGCGAAATTGCCATCCGTATCATGCGGGCCGCCAACGAGATGGGCAAAAAGACGGTGGCGGTCTTTGCCGAAGAGGACAAGCTGGGCCTGCACCGCTTCAAAGCGGATGAAGCCTACCGCATCGGCGAGGACCTTGGCCCCGTTGCCGCATATCTGTCTATCGAAGAAATCATCCGCGTCGCCAAGATGTCCGGTGCCGACGCGATCCACCCCGGCTATGGTCTGCTGTCGGAAAACCCCGATTTTGTGGATGCCTGCACGGCAAACGGCATCACATTCATCGGCCCGAAGGCTGAAACGATGCGCCAGCTGGGTGACAAGGCCAGCGCGCGGCGCGTCGCGATGGAGGCGGGCGTTCCCGTCATTCCCGCCACAGAAGTTCTGGGCGATGACATGGCCGCGATCAAGAAAGAAGCCGCCGAAGTAGGCTATCCGCTGATGCTCAAAGCCTCTTGGGGCGGCGGTGGCCGCGGTATGCGCCCGATCATGTCCGAGGACGAGTTGGAAGAAAAAGTGCTCGAAGGCCGCCGCGAGGCCGAAGCCGCCTTTGGCAATGGCGAAGGCTATCTGGAAAAGATGATCATGCGCGCCCGCCATGTCGAGGTGCAGATTTTGGGCGACAGCCACGGCCAGATTTACCACCTGTGGGAACGCGATTGTTCCGTCCAGCGCCGCAACCAGAAGGTCGTGGAGCGGGCCCCCGCCCCATACCTGTCCGGCACCCAGCGCGAACAGCTTTGCAATCTGGGAAAAAAGATCTGCCAGCATGTGAATTACGAATGTGCCGGCACCGTCGAATTCTTGATGGATATGGACAACGGTGAGTTCTACTTCATCGAGGTAAACCCCCGCGTACAGGTGGAACACACCGTGACCGAGGAAGTCACCGGCATCGACATCGTACGCGCCCAGATCCTGATTGCCGAAGGCAAATCGCTGGTCGAGGCGACCGGTTGCGCCAGCCAGTACGATGTGAAGCTGGACGGTCACGCCCTGCAATGCCGCGTGACGACCGAGGACCCGCAGAACAACTTCATCCCCGACTACGGGCGCATACAGATGTACCGTTCGGCCACCGGACCGGGCATTCGTCTTGACGGTGGTACCGCCTATTCCGGTGCCGTGATAACCCGCTATTACGATAGCTTGCTGACCAAAGTGACCGCCCGCGCGCCGACCCCCGAAATGGTGATTGCGCGGATGGACCGGGCCTTGCGCGAATTCCGTATTCGCGGTGTGTCGACCAATATCGCGTTCGTGGAAAACCTTCTCAAGCACCCGACGTTCCTGAACAATGAATACCACACCAAGTTCATTGACGAGACACCGGACCTGTTCAAATTCTCCAAGCGCCGCGACAGGGCCACGAAAATCCTGACCTATATCGCCGATATCACCGTCAACGGGCACCCCGAAACCCAAGGCCGCCCGCGTCCGGCCGCCGATGTGAAACCCCCTCGCCCGCCGGTAAAACCGACCACAGACATCACCCCCGGCACCCGCAATATTCTGGATGAATTCGGACCAGAGGCCGTGGCCGACTGGATGCGCGACCAGAAACAGCTTTTGATGACCGATACGACCATGCGCGACGGGCACCAGTCGCTTCTGGCCACGCGGATGCGCTCGATCGACATGATCAACGCGGCCCCCGCCTATGCCGCCAACATGCACCAGCTTTTCAGCGTGGAATGCTGGGGCGGGGCCACCTTTGATGTCGCCTACCGCTTCTTGCAGGAATGTCCGTGGCAGCGCCTGCGCGATATCCGCGCGCAGATGCCTAATATCATGACGCAGATGTTGCTGCGCGCCTCGAACGGGGTGGGCTATACCAACTATCCCGACAATGTGGTGCAAAGCTTTGTGGCGCAGGCGGCAAGCTCTGGCGTGGATGTGTTTCGCGTGTTCGACAGCCTGAACTGGGTCGAAAACATGCGCGTCGCGATGGATGCGGTGGTCAAGGCGGAAAAGGTCTGCGAAGGCACGATTTGCTACACCGGCGATCTGATGGACCCGAACCGGTCCAAGTACGATCTGAAATACTATGTCGGCATGGCCAAGGAACTGGAGGCCGCGGGCGCGCATGTGCTTGGGCTGAAGGACATGGCGGGCCTGCTCAAACCTGCCGCTGCATCCGCATTGTTTACGGCCCTGAAAGAAGAAATCAGCCTGCCGATCCACTTTCACACGCATGATACATCCGGTGCCGCAATCGCGACGGTTCTGGCTGCCTCTGCTGCCGGTGTGGATTGCGTGGACGCTGCGATGGACTCGCTCTCTGGCAATACGTCGCAGCCGACACTTGGGTCCATCGTCGAGGCGCTCAAGGGCACAGACCGCGACACCGGGCTGGATATGGCGGCGATCCGCCAGATCAGCAACTATTTCGAACAGGTCCGCGCGCATTATGCAGCCTTCGAGTCCGGGCTTCAGGCACCTACCTCCGAGGTTTATCTGCACGAGATGCCCGGCGGCCAATTCACCAATCTCAAGGCGCAGGCGCGGTCCTTGGGGCTGGAGGAGCGGTGGCACGAGGTCGCGCAGACCTATGCTGATGTGAACCAGATGTTCGGCGATATCGTCAAGGTCACACCATCCTCCAAGGTGGTCGGCGACATGGCACTGATGATGGTCAGCCAGGGCCTGACGCGGGATGAGGTCGAAGACCCCGAAGTAGATGTGGTCTTCCCCGACAGCGTGGTGGAAATGATGCACGGTGATCTGGGCCAACCGCCTGGTGGCTGGCCCAAAGCCATCCAGAAAAAAATACTCAAGGGGGACAAGCCGATTACGGACCGCCCCGGCAAGCACCTGCCGCCTGTCGATCTGGAGGCAACGCGCGCCGACCTTTCAGCACAGCTTGAAGGCAAAGCCGTCGATGACGAGGACCTGAACGGCTATCTGATGTATCCCAAGGTGTTCCTCGATTACATGGGACGTCACCGGATCTATGGCCCGGTGCGGACCCTGCCGACACGTACGTTCTTTTACGGGATGGAACCGGCCGAGGAAATCGTGGCCGAGATCGACCCCGGCAAGACACTGGAAATCCGGCTGCAGGCTGTCGCCGACATGAACGAAGACGGCGAGGTCAAAGTCTTTTTCGAACTCAACGGGCAACCGCGTACGATTCGCGTGATGAACCGACTGGCCGCCGCCGAGAAAGTCTCGCGGCCCAAGGCCGAAAACGGCAACCCCAACCACATCGGCGCACCGATGCCGGGTGTTGTGGCGACCGTCGCGGTCGTACCGGGCAAGCACGTAAAGGCGGGCGATCTGCTGCTCACCATCGAAGCGATGAAAATGGAAACCGGCATTCATGCGGAACGTGATGCAGTGGTCAAGGCCGTGCATGTGCAGGCAGGGGCGCAGATTGACGCTAAGGACCTGCTGGTCGAACTTGAGTGACTCAGAGCCTTGCTTTGGTCGCGATCCTCGTGCCGGACTACGACGCGGGGATCAGATTTTTTGTAGGGCAAATGGGATTCGACCTGCTGGAAGATACCGACCTTGGCCAAGGCAAGCGCTGGGTGCGCGTCGCCCCCAAAGGGGCACAAACTGCGTTCCTTCTGGCGCAGGCTGTCGGCGACGAACAAACCGCGGCGATTGGTAACCAATGCGGTGGCCGCGTCTGGTTGTTTTTGCAAACAGATGATTTTGAACGTGATTTCGCCGCCATGTCGCTAAACGGCATTACATTCGAGGCACCGCCGCGCAGTGAATCCTATGGTCAGGTGGCGGTCTTTCGCGATCCTTTCGGCAACCGGTGGGATCTGATACAGTTCGCAACGTGACGAAGTCACAGACATTTTGGATCGCCACGACACCAAGAAACGGGTTCTGCCTAGTCCCACGATAAAAACATGCAATCTTGTGATTTTGGTCTTGCAGAACGGCGCAACTCTTTATAGATCACAGCACACGAATTGGCGCGCGGGCGTAGCTCAGGGGTAGAGCATAACCTTGCCAAGGTTAGGGTCGAGAGTTCGAATCTCTTCGCCCGCTCCATTTCGGACATATAGAAACAAAGGACTACAAAAATTTGTAGTCCTTTGTTCGTTTTCAGGGCAATTTTTTCTGCTTGCATACATACTGGCCGCTCTGCCTAGCTAGCTTTCAGCCACACGAAACCACGCTTCTTCTAATCGGCTATGTTCCCCTGAGGGACTGATATTTTAGGCTAGCAGATCGTAATCTTAGGCCCGTTTGAATTTGTCGGACATTGTTCTTTTAACCATTTTCAAGATCGAGACCTTTTCTGCGCGGGGAGCCAGTCGATGATATGTTCGACGGTATCGCCGGCGGCATCAACGCAACCTTCATGCCAGTAGGTGTCACTATCGACGTGACGCTGAACCGTGTCGTCTCTTGCAAAACACCAACTGCATGTATTTTCACCGTCAGCCTTCTCTAGCTTGATCTCGTACATCTGAAACCTCTTGCTCGACTTTATTGGATGTAAGGGGGGTCAGCCGCGGGGACGTTCTGGGGAAACAGGCGGCGGCTGACCCTTAAGGGATTACACGAACGGGAATCGGCAACCCTATGACCTTAGTTTTCGCGCAATCGCGCCGTGAGGTATTGATATTCATCAATTGCGCAGTCCGTTGATGAGCCGCGTTTCTAGCTGCATTGAACTGGCGGCATTGCCATTTTCGCTTGCTGATGGGCTTGCAATCGCCCTGAGTTTTGGCTCGTGTTCACGACAAGATCACAAGACAGCGCCTTGCTTTACGGGATATCGCAATTCGAAACGAGGTTGGCCGTCGTCAAGTCACATCATGCTTGCCACAGCCCCTTCACACCGGGTCTGCATGAGGCTTTAAAAATCCGACGACACTGGCCGATAACGCAACCATGACGGCGGCTGTCGCCAGAAGCAAAGGCAGTCCCCCGATCTGGTATGTCAGACCGGACAATAGAGTTCCAAGCAGGCGCCCCGCTGCATTGGCCATATAGTAAAAGCCCACGTCCATCGTGACCCGTTCTGCCTTGGTGAACGCCAGGATCAGATAGGAATGGAGGGACGAATTCACCGCAAAGACCGCACCGAACACCAACAGACCGATCACCAGCACAATCGTCAGCCACATCTGTGGCTCACCCGCCAAGAGCACCGCCACCGTCAGTACCGCAGGAATAACCGCAAGGGACCACGCCCAACCGCGTGCCGCGCCTATCAGTTCTGCCTCTGGCCGGGCGTTTGCCCGCAGTATGCGCGGCGCATTTGCCTGAACCAGCCCGTACAGTATGATCCAGGCTGCCATAAAGATGCCGATCATGAAAAATGCCGTCCGGTTCCCCGCAACCGTGCCATCGGACAGCACGGCATAGAAATAGATGGGAATACCAACGACGAACCAGACATCCCGCGCGCCGAACAGAAAGACGCGTGCCGCCGAAAGCCAGTTGACGTTCGCCGATTTCGAAAACACCTCTGAAAATTTCGTGCCCTTACGACCCTTGGGCAGACCCGATGGCATCGCGATCAGCACGGCAATCAGGATTATCGCAAGGATCGCGGCCATACCCAGAACAGCCCAGACAAAGCCCAAGGTGGCCAGAAGCGTTGCCCCCAACAAAAAGCCGATGCCTTTGACTATATTCTTGGAGCCTGTCAGAATGGCCACCCACCGGAACAAACCGCCATCTTCTGTCGGGGCCAAAATCTTGACCGCCGATTTGGAAGACATTTTCGCAAGATCCTTTGCAACCCCGCTCGCCCCTTGCACCAGCATGACATAGACGACCGAAACCCCAATGACCCACGCCGGATCAAGCTGCGCAAGCGCAAGCAAGGCCAACACCTGTATCGCCAGCCCGGCATAAAGGGTTGATGTCAGGCCGAACCGCGCCGCGATCCACCCTGCCCCCAGATTGGTGACAATCCCCGCGATTTCGTAAAGCACGAAGAGATAGGCCAACTGGACCGGCGAAAAGCCCAGCGTATGAAAGTGCAACAGCACCAGCATACGCAGCGCGCCATCGGTGAGCATGAAAGCCCAATAAGCCGCCGTTACCGCGATATAGGCCGACAGCCCCTCGGGCCGCGTCGAGGTTTGAGTCACACCGACGCCCCGACCATCATAGCGACATCCACCAGACGATGCGCATAGCCCATCTCGTTGTCATACCAGACATAGACCTTCACCTGCGTGCCGTTCACGACCATGGTCGATGGCGCATCGACAATCCCCGAGCGTTCGTCATTGGTGTAGTCGGTCGATACAAGCGGGCGCTCCTCATAGCCGAGTATGCCCTTCAGCGCCCCTTCCGAGGCCTCCTTGAACAGCGCGTTCACTTCTTGCGCCGTGGTCTCGGTCTCCACCTCGAACACACAATCGGTCAGGGATGCATTCAGCAGCGGCACACGGACCGCATGACCGTTCAAGCGGCCTGTCAGTTCGGGATAGATCAGGGTGATCGCGGTCGCGCTGCCGGTTGTGGTCGGGATCAGCGAATTCAGTGCAGACCGGGCGCGCCGCAGATCCTTGGCGGGCTTGTCAACGATGGTCTGTGTGTTGGTCACATTGTGGATCGTCGTGATTGATCCGTGCTTGATCCGCAGGTTTTCATGAATCACCTTCACCACAGGGGCCAGACAGTTCGTGGTACAGCTTGCCGCCGTTACGATGCGGTGGCGCTCCGGTTCGTAGATATCGTGATTGACGCCGTAAACGATATTAGCAGCATCGCCGTCCTTGACCGGAGCGGAGACGACAACCTTTTTGATGCCTGCATCAAAGTAGGGCGCGAGTTTGCTTTCAGTCTTGAAAACGCCGGTGCAGTCGATCACCACATCCACACCCTCCAGTGGCAGATCGGAAATATCCCGCGCCCCGATGAATGGCAGGCGCACACCGTCGATGCTGACGCTGTCTGCGTCATAGGCGAAATCGGCACGCCACCGGCCATGTACGGTATCAAATTCAAGCAGGTGCGCGTGCATTTCGGGGTCGCCGACTGCATCGTTGATCCAGGCGATTTCAGCGCCTTTCCCAAGCAAGGGCTTGAGCGCCAATTTTCCGATCCGGCCAAGGCCGTTGAGTGCATAGACGGTCATGCTGATGCTCCTTCATGGTCTTGTCCGATGTCATCGACGGCTTTTTGCAGTGAAATGCGGTCAAGTGATGCAATCGGCAAAGAGGTAAAAGCGATGATCCGATTGTGCAGCGCGCCATAAGTCTGCTGGAAAGCAAGGCTTTTTTCGGCATCCGATCCTGCGACTTTCACAGGATCAGGCAGCCCCCAATGCGCACTCACCGGTTGGCCTTGCCAAGAGGGGCAATCTTCGTTGGCGGCCTGATTGCAGACAGTGAATACAAAGTCGAAGTTCGGCGCATCACCGCCTTGAAACTCAACCACATTTTTTGCGCGCAGCACCGAAATATCATAGCCTTTCTGCTCCAGAACCTCGACAGCAAAAGGATTGAGCTCGGAATTCGGCTTCGTACCTGCCGAATGGGCAACGAACCGGTCACCCGCCACATTGCGAAGGATCGATTCGGCAAAAATTGAACGGGCCGAATTGCCCGTACAGATAAAGAGAACATTGTACTTGCGATCAGTCATTGGGCTGACTCCTGAAAGAGCGGGAAAAGTGTTGAACGAACAGGTTTCCGGACGACCCCTGCAGCAATCAAGCAGCAGATAGTCGAATGTTTCGCGCGCAATATCCATATTGATTGAGTAGCGCAGTGATGTACCCACACGCTCTTGCGATAGAAGCCCGACCTGCATCAGGGCGTTGACGTAGCTCGACAGCGTATTGGGCTTGAGCTCCAACGCCAGCGCCAGTTCGGTTGCGGGAACGCGGTCTGGATAGCGCCGCATAAGCAGACGAAACAAGGCCAGTCGCTGCGGATGGCCAAGTGCTGAAAGGCGGTTTGATATGCTTAATTCCATATTTCTAGAATATCGGAAGTCAGACATATTAAAAGTGAAGGATTTGTAAAATTAAGTGCGTTGCACTGCCAGCATGCATCAAGTCACCATCATCACCGCGGTGAGGAACCAGCGCACCGGCCCGCGGCGACGGTGCGCCAGTCCGACCTTTGCGGTTATTGGCGATACTTGACTCATTTAACAATATATCGAAACGTAAAACCCTGATGGCCGGGGGGTGACAGGGGACCATGACAACAGCAGTTGATTTCTACGTAGCCGAAACAGATGAAGCAGGCCGCGTCGTGGCTTTATGGTGCAAGTCGGCGCAATCCAGAATTGCCCGCCCGATCCGTCGCTACGACCTTAAGCTCAGTGATCTCGACACCAAGGAGTGTTTTGGCGCGGCGCGGGAAAAGCTGGCGGACTGGCTCGCGCAAGCCTGAACCCGGGGCAGGTTCAACTAAGGATGAACTGCCGAGAACCCAGCGTTGAATACGTCGCTACGGCATAGTTTTGCCACCCCGTATCCGGACCCAAGTTACGCAATGCGATTTCCACAACTCCACACCCCCCGCAGCGCGGGTGTGTTTTTTAGTTTGCGCACACGCAGCACATCGCCGCGCAGACCGGTGGCGAGGGCACCGCGATCATGCAGGGACGCCGCCTTAGCCGGGGCGCATGATACGCAATAAATCGCACGCGGCAGGTCATCCCACAGGTCACCAAGCTGGAACGCCGACATCAACAGCCCAGCCGGAACATAATCCGATGAGACGATATCCAAGAGCCCCGCACGCGCGAGGTCTTCTGCCGCGACATTCCCCGAGTGAGAGCCGCCGCGGATAAGGTTTGGCGCGCCCATCATCACCGCAATTCCGTGATCTCGACAGGCTTGCGCTGCCTCTGCAGTTGTCGGGAATTCCGCAAAGCCAACACCATTGCTGGCGGATTTTGCAACATGGGCTGGCGTCGTATCGTCATGGCTTGCCAGAACGGCACCCAACCGTTTCGCCTCGGTCACCGCACCTGCCTCATGTATCGCGCCAAATTCCGCCTGAAGGCGTTTGAGGTTCGCCACATGCTCTATAAAATCATCGTCCGTCATGCCGCGCTTTTTCGCGACATAGGCCTTCAATGCCGAAAGATCGCGGAATTGGCGCTGGCCCGGGGTGTGATCCATCAGACTGACGATGCCGA
Organism: Yoonia sp.; assembly: GCF_046498525.1. GTDB lineage: Bacteria > Pseudomonadota > Alphaproteobacteria > Rhodobacterales > Rhodobacteraceae > Yoonia. The sequence goes on along the minus strand of NZ_JAWOAN010000279.1, from coordinate 4,547 downwards.
CCCGATCCTCAGGGCCAAACAGCGCAAGTTCTTCCAACAGCGTTTCCGAGCAGATTTCAGCCCGCAGATGCAGGAAATGACTGATCTTGAACATACCCTCTGCGCGCGCCTTGAGCAGTTCGTCCGCAACTGCGCGCGCATAGTCGAGGAAGCGCCCCTTACCACTGTGGATCGAGCCCGCGCGCAGCGCGTCGAAGACCGTTGTGATACCGGTCGAGGCAAGTTCCGCATCATGTGCGATAAGCGCTGGCAAGTGGGGCCAATCGACCTCCGGGCGTGGCTCCAGATGCCGCTCCAGATTGTCCGTGTGCAATTCAATCAAACCTGGCGTGATGAAGTCTCCGCCACAGTCGATCGCTCCCGAGGGCACGTAATCGCCTTCGGAAATCTGCGTGATGACGCCGCCTTCGATCGTGACGGCCCCGGTCAGTACGCGGTCCGGCAGGACAAGTGTGCCATTGGCGAGACACAGGTCACCTGACATAGAGGTGTCATCTGCGTTTGCGACAGAGGGCGAACTGAAGGGATAAGTCATGACATACTCTCGCTTTGCGATCTATTATTTACCACCTGCCGGGGCTTTGGCGGATTTCGGTGCAGCCTGGCTGGGCTGGGATGTTGCCCGCGGTTGTGACGCGGTTCAACCGGATGTGACCGGCCTTGATGACATTACCATGACACCCCGAAAATACGGTTTTCACGGGACGCTGAAACCACCGTTCCGCCTTGCCGAAGGCACGACCGCAGACGACTTGAAGGCGGCTGTCGCAGAGGTCACTGCAAACTGTCCTGCCACGCATTGCGACGGGCTGGCACTGACGGCGCTTGGTGGTTTTCTGGCATTGACCCCGCAAGGCGACACCGATGGCTTGCGCCAGGTCGCCGGCACCTGTGTGCAACAGCTTGACCGTTTTCGCGCACCACCAAACGAGGCAGAATTGGCGCGGCGGCGAAATGCAGGGCTGACACCCCGCCAAGAGGCTTTGCTGGCGGATTGGGGCTATCCTTACGTTATGGATGAATTCCGTTTTCATCTGACCCTGAGCGGGCGTCTGGATGCCAAGGCCATCGCCCGTTGGACGCAAGTGTTGGAGCCCCGTTTGCCGCCTTTGCCCGCGCCCTTCGTGGTCGATGCGGTCGCGCTTTGCGGGGAACGGCAGGATGGCCGCTTCGAACAAATCCAACGCTACGCCCTTTCCGGTTGAAGCATGGCAATCGCCCTTGCGACAGTCTTGCTCAGCTCGTCGTCGTTGCAAAGCTCCAGCACATCAAGGCCCGCTGGCAACGGCTTTTCAGACTGGGCAAGCCGCTTTTCGATCTCTTCCGGTGTTTCCCTGCCCCGCGTCATCAGGCGGCGTGACAGGATTTCGGGGCTTGCCGTGATGTGGAGCACTGTAAAGTTGGCAAAAACCTTTGCACCCTCTAGCAGCGCTGACCGGGAAAAATTGGCAAGACAGTCGGTGCCACGGCCAAGTTGATATCTGACGGTGTTCGGGATGCCGTAAAACAGCCCGTGCGCGCCCCAATGGACAGCAAATGCATTTTCCTCTGCCAATTGTCTGAAATGGGACACACTGACGGAATCGTAGTTCTCTCCAGCCAGATCAGGTTCTCGGGTCACGATGCGGCGCACCAGATGCATCTTGGGCGCGGCGGCCTTGATACCCGCCATCACGCTGTCTTTTCCAACCCCCGAGGGGCCTACGACAGCGATGAGCCGCCCGGGCTTCACGCCGCCATTCCCGGCGTGAAACGGGCCACGTCGATTTCGCGGTCGCAGACGCGCGCGCGCGCGTTTTCGTCATGGAAAATGCCGATGATCGCAGCACCCCGCGCCTTGGCCTCTTCGATCAGCGCTAGCACGACCTCGCGGTTGGCGGCATCAAGGCTGGCGGTCGGTTCGTCCAGCAGCATGGCGGGATAGGCATGGGCAAATCCACGCGCGATGTTGACGCGTTGCTGTTCGCCGCCCGAAAATGTCGTGGGCGAAAGCGACCACAGCCTTTGCGGAATATTTAGCTGCGACAGCAAGGCCTCGGACCGCGCCAGCGCAGTCTCTGCCGGTACACCCAAGGCACGCAAGGGTTCTGCAACAACGTCGCGTGTCGGCACGCGCGGCACGACGCGCAGAAACTGGCTGACATAGCCAAGTGTCTGTCGCCGCAACCCAATGACGTCGCGCGGTTCGGCCTGCACCAGATCGACATCACCGATACGGATCGCGCCGGACTGGGCCATATAGTTTCCATAGATCATCCGCATCAAAGTGGACTTGCCCGCGCCGGAAGCCCCGGTCAGCGCCACACATTCACCCGGCGCGACACTGAGTGACACACCGCTGAGCACTTCAATAACCGCACTGCCCTGATTGTGCAGCGTGAAGGTCTTGGATACGTCTTTGAGTTCAATCATTTCTCACACCTGCAAAACGGAACTGACAAGGAGTTGGCTATAGGCGTGCTGTGGATCATCCAGCACTTGGTCGGTCAGGCCTGCCTCCACAACACGGCCTGATTTCATCACCATAAGCCGGTCAGCCAGAAGACGCACCACCGCAAGGTCGTGGGTCACGATGATCGCCGATAATCCCATATCGCGAACAAGACCGCGCAACAGGTCCAGCAATCGCGCCTGCACGGACACATCCAGCCCCCCTGTGGGTTCATCCATGAACACCAAGCGCGGACCGGTCACCAGATTGCGTGCGATTTGCAGGCGTTGCTGCATCCCGCCAGAAAATGCCGTCGGGCGATCATCAATGCGGGTGGCGTCAATCTCGACACGCTCCAGCCAATCGGTGGCCTTGTCGCGGATGTCGCCATAATGGCGCGCGCCAACGGCCATCAACCTTTCGCCCACATTGCCGCCCGCAGATACGCCCATGCGCAGCCCGTCACGGGCGTGTTGGTGCACGAAGGCCCAGTCGGTGCGGCCCAGCATCCGGCGCTCCGGTTCTGACATGGTCAACGTGTCCCTTGGACCGTCCACGCGGGTGTCGAACACCACGCGCCCTGCATCCGCCGTCAGATGCCCTGCCAGACAGTTCAACAGCGTGGATTTGCCAGACCCGCTTTCCCCGACAATGCCCATGACCTCACCTGGATAAAGGTCGAAAGACACATCCGCACAGCCGATATGGCTGCCGTAGCGCTTGGTAACCCCTTCAACGGACAACAATGGCGTCATGCCGCATCCTTTCCGCGATGCCCCGCCGCTTGGCGGCCTTCGCAATAATCCGTATCCGAACAGACAAACATACGCCCGCCCGCATCATCGATGATGACTTCATCAAGATAGCTGTGATCCGCGCCGCACAAGCCGCAGGGATGGTCTGCTTTGCTGGCTTCGAACGGGTGGTCCTCAAAGTCGAGGCTGACGGCGTTCGAATAGGGCGGAAGCGCGTAAATCCGCTGTTCGCGACCTGCGCCGAAGAGTTGTATCGCGGCCATGTCACCCAGTTTGGGGTTGTCGAATTTCGGGATCGGTGACGGGTCCATCACATAGCGCCCTTCGACCTTGACCGGATACGCATATGAGGTCGCGATATGTCCGTGGCGGGCGATATCTTCATAAAGCTTCACATGCATCAGCCCGTATTCTTCAAGGCTGTGCATCTTGCGCGTTTCGCTTTCGCGCGGTTCAAGAAAGCGCAAGGGTTCCGGGATCGGGACCTGATAGACAAGAATCTGGCCCTCTGTCAGCGGCTCTTCGGGAATGCGGTGGCGTGTCTGGATCACAGTCGCCTCGCGTGTTTTGGTCGTGGTCGCGACACCGGCTGTGCGCTGAAAGAAGCTGCGGATTGAAACCGCGTTCGTCGTGTCGTCCGCCCCTTGGTCGATAACCTTGAATATATCACCCGGCGTCAGCACAGCAGCCGAGACCTGCACGCCGCCCGTGCCCCACCCGTAGGGCATCGGCATTTCACGGCTGGCGAAAGGCACCTGATAGCCCGGCACGGCAAGACCCTTGAGGATCGCGCGTCGGATCATGCGTTTGGTCTGTTCGTCCAGATAGGCGAAATTATAACTGTTCATTCCGCAGCCTCCTGCACCTGATTGGCCGTCGCGTCACGGCGGAGCTTGCGCACCAGTTCCAGTTCGGATTGGAAATCCACATAATGCGGCAGCTTGATGTGCTCCAGAAAGCCCGTCGCCTGAATATTATCAGCATGATAAAGGACGAATTCCGCGTCTTGCGCGGGTGCGCCGACGTTGTCTTCGCCCAGTTCTTCCCACCTCATAGCACGGTCGACCAGCGCCATGGAGATCGCCTTGCGCTCCGTCTGGCCAAAGACAAGACCATAGCCGCGGGTGAATTGGGGCGGTTCGGTTTTTGAGCCTGTAAACTGGTTGACCGTCTCGCATTCGGTCAGTGTCACCTCTCCGATATCAATCGCGAACCCAAGCTCGGGAATATCCATTTCGACCGGCACAGCACCGATGCGCAACTCACCGACAAAAGCATGATTGCGGGCGTAGCCGCGCTGTGTTGAATAGGCGAGACCCAGAGTAAATCCCTCGTCCGCGCGGGTCAGCGCCTGAAGGCGC
>NZ_JAWOAN010000137.1:0-12880 GCF_046498525.1 Yoonia sp. | reverse complement strand
GTCCCTGCGGTCATGTCCACCAAAGGCATTCCTGACGACCGGGCCAGGCTGGCCAATATGACCAACTCGACCGGCAGAAACGTGGCACAGGCGGGTCTGCAATCGGTTGCGGGCAAAATGGGGGCGCGGCTGATCGATTTCGGCACGCTGCTGGTCCTGGCGCAACTTTTGGTGCCCGAGGATTTCGGCTTGATCGCCTTGGCGATGACCGTGGTCCTTTTGATCGAGGCGTTAAGCGAAGTGCCGTTGATCCAGCCGATCCTGCGTGCCACCGACCCGACACCCGATTACTATGATACCTCGTTCACCCTTGGGGTGCTGCGGGCCTGCGTGCTCGCTGTGGTCATGATCGGGGCGGCTTGGCCCGTTGCAGCGTTTTATGGGGAACCGCGACTTCCTCCGCTGATCGTTGCCCTGACACTGGCGCCGGTGTTGCGCAGCCTGATCAGCCCTCGCATGGCGGTCTTTGCCCGGGCCTACAACATGCGGCCCGACATGATGAACACGCTGCTGGCCAAGGCGGGGGCCTTCTGTGTGGTGGTGATCATCGCATTGTTAACCCAAAGCTATTGGGCGATTGCCGCAGGAACGATAACTGCACCGCTGCTGATGAGCATTCTGAGTTATATCAAAGCCCCCTATCGGCCGCGTCTAAGCCTGGCGCGGTGGGCCGAGTTTTCCGATGTGGTAGGGTGGAACAGCGTGAACCAGCTGTTTGCCGCCTTGAGTTTCCAGATCGACCGTATTCTCTTGGGCCGCACCCTGCCCACGGCCGATATGGGGCGCTATGCCTTGGCCAGCGATCTTACGGGCATTCCGTTTCAGGGAATTCTTTTTCCACTGGGCGCGCCCCTGACCGTCGCTCTGGCGCGGGCCGAAACGATTGACCAGCGTCAAAGGGCTTGGGCAAAGGTGCTGAACGCGGCTCTGTGCATCATGGGGCCTGTTCTGTTGGGCCTGAGCCTGCTTGCCGTGCCGATCGTTCAGGCGCTTTTGGGTGGCACCTGGCGCGAGATGGGCCCGATCCTTGCGCTGTTGGCCCTGACTTCCCTACCCAGCGTGATCGGTCATATCCTTGCGCCCCTTGCGATCGCCCTCTACCGGCCCAAACTGATTGCGCAGCGCACGATGGTTGATCTGGCGGTCAAGCTGCCCCTGATGTTGATCGGGATCGCCTGGTTCGGGCTATGGGGGGCCATTGCAGCCCGAGGGCTGGCCGGGTTGGCCAGCGCCGGCTTTGCCTTGACCGCCGCCCGACAACTAACCGAGCTTAGCGTAAGGACACAGGTCTTCGCCCTCCGGCGCACTATAGCAGGGCTGGTCGTGTTTGCCATCCTTGCTTTCTGGCTTTGCCCTACCGTGACAACTTCGGACACCGGCCTTCTCGGGCGGGGAGGCTTGGGGCTGCAAACGCTACTGGCATTTGGCGTCGCTCTCGGCGGTCAGCTGGCAACCATGCTGGTCTTGTGGCAGTTCGAAAAGCGTCCTCACGGCGCGCTTGAAGGGGCGGTGATGGGGTGGTTTCAAAGGCGCGTGGGATAACCAAGCATGTGGAGATCTTGCAGGACTGGCACCGACACGGCATTGTCGCGGGCCACCCTGAAGTCTTAAATCGGACGATCCACTGCGAAAACAAAGATGGCATAGAACGTCAGTGTCATTGGTAGGGAGAAGGCAAACAGGGTTCAGTAGATGGATTTACCCGATCCTCAACATCGATGAAGAGCGGTGACGCATAGTGCATACACGTTCTGGAAGGAGCCTTGATCTGTCACCGAGAGTGAGAATCACCATCCGCACAAGATGAACAGGCCCCAAGATTACCGTCCCGTACGGGCCATAACCGCCAGTGCCGTGCGCGCCACGATCACCGTGTCGAGGGCCGGATTGCACAGCCGGTTATAGGCGGCATCAAGGCGCACCCGTTCGTCATAGTTCAGATCGTTGCGGCCGCTGACCTGCCAAAGGCCGGTCAGGCCCGGTCGCATCGCCAGATACCGATCCACATGCCGATCATAGAACGCCAGTTCAGGCACGGTGATGGGGCGTGGGCCAACGATGCTCATCTCGCCCTTCAGGATGTTCCACAACTGCGGCAGCTCGTCCAAGCTGCTTCGCCGCAGGAAATCACCCAGTCGCGTGATGCGGGGGTCATTGTCGAGCTTGAAATTCGCGTCCCATTCAGCGCGGGCGTCAGGGTTTTTGGCCAGATGCTCCTGCAACCGCAGCGCTGCATCGGGCACCATGGTGCGTATCTTCCAACAGGTGAACTCACGGCCGTTGCGGCCTACCCGGCGGTGACCGAAAAACGGCACCTTACCGTCGCGCATCACCAAAAGTGCCAGAATCAGGATTAGTGGCAATGCCACCGGCAATGACAGAACAACCAGCATGATGTCCAAAATACGTTTACCAAAGCTCCGATAAACAGAGCGCCCAGAAAGGGCGTTTGCCCTATGCAGTGATTGAACAGTATTGCTTGCACTAGCGACGACCGGACTGTTGAAATTTTGAGTTAAGATCATCGCATATCCAATCTAACAACGTTAAACCAACCGAGAAATCGGCTTTAAAAGTACCGCGTGGCGGTACGTTTCATTAACCTTAACGATCAAGGTCTTCGGCTAACCTCGTACAAATTTAATAAGGAAAGATTAAGGTTGAAGATGGAAAGATTAAGGCATCGTGAGCATTTCTGATCCTCGCGGTGCGCCTTGGATGACTTGGCGCAGAGCCGAACAGCGCCTCAACGTCCTTCGACCTTTCCCACCAAAACCTTGAACCGTGACGGGCGGAGCTGGCACAGAAGTCTCATAGACTTGGCAGTGAGCAACATACGTTACCTGCAACGCAGCATTGTGATCGCGAGAGGGGGATATGCGGATCCGTCCGCTTCGCCTTGTGCTATGTTGGAAAAATCGACCTGAACCGGCGCAGGAACTTGATGAAAAAAGATCCAGACCATCGATCCGGCAGTTTACCTAGGCAAGCCACTTGACCCCTTGCAGAACAGATGGATAGTCCGTTTTAGACCTTTTGAGGGGCAATTCGCCACGATGTCAGATCCACAGCACTTGTCGCAGGCATCGTCTGCAGACATCGACCCGGACGACCACATCGACTTTATGACGCTTATGGGCATTCTCTGGCGCGGTAAGCTTTTGATCCTTTTGTGCATGATATGTGCCTTGGGCCTTGCCGTCTGGTATGCGTTAGGCGTCGCTGTGCCAACCTATCGTGCAAGCGCGCAGATGTCGTTGGGGGTGCGCACCGAAAACCTGTTGGATCTGGAGGCGGTCCTGTCGGGCGTGAACCCGGATCAGACCAGCATCAACACCGAAATGGATGTCATCCGGTCGAGCGAGATCGTGGGGCGGTTGGTGGACGGGATGAATCTGATGGACGATCCTGAATTCAACCCTGGCCCAGGGGAGCCGGGGCTGATCGAGCGGACTGTAACCCAAGTCAGAGGCCTGCTTGACTTGCCCCCCCCTGAACCGGAGGTGCTGCCTGATGAGATCATTATTCGCAACGCCGTGATCAACCGGGTGCGCGGGATCATCGCGACCGAGCCTCAGGAAAGAAGTTATGTCTTCAACATCGCGGTCACGACACAGGATCCGATGAAATCCGCGCTGATCGCCAACACCCTGTCCCAATATTACCGAGACGACCAGATCGCGCTGAAAGTCGATGCCACCGAAAGGGCCGCCATCTGGTTGGCAGACAGGGTTGCCGAACTGCAGGTCGAGATCGAAGAGGCCGAAACGGAAATCAATGCGTTGCGGACCCGCAACACTCTGATCAGTGCCGAGTCGATCGCCGCGTTGAGCGCCCAGTCGGTCGAGGTGACAGCCGATTTGCAAAGCGCCGAACTGGCCCTGCGCCGCGCCCAGGACCGGGTGGCCGCCTTTGAGGACGCCGCGACGGCGGACTATGAGACCCGCGCCGCCGTAGCGGGGGATGCACAACTGATGTCCCTTTCGACAGCCGCAGCAGAGCAGGATGCCGCAGCAATCGCGCGGTTCGACAGGCGGTTCAACCAACTGCTGCTGCAACTGCGCGGCGACACAGCCCGCGCCCGCGAGGCGGTGGGCGACCTGCGCGAACAGGTCGACTCGATCACCTCCCAGTTCGAACAGCAATCCCAAGCCCTGATCGAAATCGAGCAAACCGAGCGTGACACCGAAGCCACGCGCATCCTGTACGATACTTTCCTGACCCGACTGAAGGAAACCTCGGTTCAGGTCGGCGTACACGAAGCCGACAGCCGGTTGTTGTCCGAAGCAACCCCCGGGTATCAGGTGGCCCCGCGCAAGGGGATTTTGCTGGCGATGTCCGTGGTGCTGGGGTTCATCATTGGGGCCATCGCCACCTTGGCGCGCGAGGCGCTGCAAAATACCTTCCGCTCCGCCAGTGCTCTGGAACGTCACACCGGTCGTGCCGTGCTTGGTCAGATCCCGCGCATCCCGGCCCGCACCCGCGCCGACACCATCGCATACCTTGCCAAAAAACCCACCTCGGCCGCAGCCGAGGCGGTGCGCAACCTGCGCACATCGATCCTGATGTCCAGCCCCGACCGGGCCTGCAAGGTGATCTTGTCCACTTCATCGATCCCCGGAGAGGGCAAGACCACCCTGGCCATCGCCCTGGCCCAGAACCTCGTCGGACTCGACAAGAAGGTGATCCTGATCGAGGGCGACATCCGTCGCCGAAAGTTTCCCGAGTATTTTCCAAATGCTGAAATCGACAAGGGTCTGTTGTCCGTGGTGACCGGTGAAACGCCGCTGGCTCAAGCGGTCTGGAGCGATCCCGCCAGCGGGATTGACGTTCTGATGGGGCAGAAAAGTTCGGTCAATGCCGCCGATGTGTTGTCATCCGCAAAGTTCACGGCCCTGATCGACGGGCTGCGGCAGCAATATGATTATGTCATCATAGACACTCCGCCTGTCCTGGTGGTGCCCGACGCCCGGATCATCAGCGCCATCGCAGATGCAATCGTCTATGTCGTCCACTGGGACAAAACCACCCAAGGCCAGGTGGACGACGGGCTGAAACAGCTGCGCAGTCAGAACGTGCCGATCACAGGGCTTGTTCTGTCGCAGATCGACCCCAAGGGCATGCGCCGCTATGGCTACAGTGACCAATACGGAGCCTATTCGCGCTTTGCGAAGGGGTATTATGAGGGGTGAAACTAAAATGATGATTGATAGGCCAGAAAATCTAAAAGTCGACATCATTATATGTACGCACAATCGATTAGAGGATCTGGATATCTGCATCAAATCGCTTGTCGATCAGGTTACGACAGAGATGGGCCATATCATGATCGTTGACAGTTGTAGCGATCAGCACATAGCCGACCAGATCGTCAAAATGGTCGAAACTTATTCTAACGTGTCCTATCATCGTGCCAACGAACCGGGACTGAGTTTGGCGCGAAACCTTGGAATCGCCAAGGGAGCAAGCGATTGGGTTGCGTTTCTGGATGACGATATCATCGCTGATCCCCATTATTTCAAAAACCTTGTCTGTAGGATCGATATGATACCGAACGACTTTGGTATAATAGGTGGCCAGGTCGTTGGGCAGAAATCGTCGGGCGACCCGCTACCCGATCTAGGCCCAAGGTGGAAGGGCCTTTTGAGCCTGATTGAAGAACAAAACGACCTGAAAGATCCTTCCTTTCCAGCGGTTGGAGCGAACGTCATTTATCGACGTGCCAACCTGCCAGCGGATGCATTTTCAATAGAACTTGGCCGTAAGGGAACCTTCAGCCTAGTTGGAGGCGAGGAAGTGCGGTTGGAAATGGGTCTTCGAAACCGCGGCGTTCGTTCATATTATGACAGTCGTATTTTGGTTCACCACAGAGTTCAGCCCGAAAGACTGGACCCAGAATGGGCCTTGCGTCGGGCCTATTGGGGTGGGTACAGTCACATCCTTTCTATTGATAAATCTATACAGAAAATTCCGTTCAAGTTTTCTCTTTCTCTTTCAATTCTGAAGCTTTTGCTGCTTTTGGTGATGTCTGTTTTTGACTCTCACCTATATGAGTGGCGAATCCGGCGGAATTATGTTTGGGGCATGGTGCGCGGGCATTTGAACTAAAATTTGCTTTCTACTTTATATCAGTTTGATACGCGCTTTATATAGAATATAACCTGCGCTCTTTTATTCCTCAAATATCTTTTGAAAGATCCTATGTACGAAAAATCGAAGCCATACCTCTCATACCTTCCAAACCAACTTAGGCGCTTGATATTTCTGTCATCAGGGAAAAGCTGGTATTCAGAATTGGGTCAAATGCAGGCTTCCAAAGTCGAAACTGGGCATTCATTAATAGGGTTTGATCGAACGAAGAGTATATTTTTTCATTTGCCGAAATGCGCGGGAGTTTCTTTTTCAAAGGCGCTGTATGGTGATCTTGGTGGTGGGCACAGAGATGTGACTCAATACCTACTATTTTACGGTGCGTTTGAATTTGACCGTAGATTTAAGTTCTCAATCTGTCGTCATCCGGAAACGCGATTAGTTTCAGCTTTTAAATTTCTCAAAAATGGGGGCATGAACAAAGACGATCGTGAGTTTTCAAGAGATTATTTATCAGATGTGTCTGATATAAATGCCTTTGTTAAAGAATACCTTCGGAGGGAAGCTATTTTGTCTTATATTCACTTCACACCACAGTCGGGTTTTATTATTGATCCGCGCAATGGCAAAATAGCCGTTGATCACCTCGGGAAGTTCGAAAATATTGAAAATGAGTTCAAATATTTATCGTCGAAGATAGATGCAGATGAGAACAACCTTCCACGTCTCAACTCGTCCAGCAACCCGATCGACCGTAAAATGGAATTGGATGAGGAAAGCCGATCCATCATACGTGAGGTTTATGCAGTTGACTTTAAAACTTTAGGTTACGAATCAATAGACTGATCTCTTGAGAAGACAGTGTTGAACTTAAACGGTCTGACACTCAAAACCATCTTTACACCCCTCACCCCTGAACCGCCCCCAAGGTCGAGAACAGCGAAGGCAGGGCCTGTTGCACGGCGCGGTTCCAGGTCGTGATGGGTTGTTGTTCGATAAACACGATGTCGTCGGGGCGCATCTGGAATTTCGGGGCGAGGGTCAAGGCCACGGCATTGCGTGCGTCAAGGTGCCAGGCGGTGACGGCACCGAAGGCCGCCGGATCGGTGGCGGCGCGCAGCACGTAGATTTGTGCCGGGTTGCCGGTGACGGTGTTATACCCACCGTTGTCGTACAAGACATCGGCAAGACTGGCCTGTTCGTCAAAAGGCAAGGGCCAGCGGGTTTGGGAACTGACTTCGCCTGCCAGATAGATATAATCGCGTTTTACGGCGCCCAGTGTGTTGCGCTGCAGGAAGATGCCGCGTTGTTCTTCCAAGGCGGCACGGCGCAATCCGATCTCGGTGCCCAGTTCGTTTAGGGCAGCAGTGCGGTCGGCGCGGCGCAGGCTGATGATGTCGATCTGGTTGCGGTAGTATTCCTGAGCGCGATCCAGATCGTATCCGGTATCGACAAAGATCGCATCGCCGGGCAGCACCGCCAAGCGTTGCAGATCGGCCCGGTCACGAAAGGTTTCGAGCGGAATCTGATAAAGGGTGGCGTCGCGATATAACCGGACCGAGGCATATTCAGGGTCGCGCACCGTGATGCCGCCCGCCTGGGCCAAGGCCTGGGCCAGGCTTGTTCGGTTCAGCCCCAAGGATATCACCTGTTCGTTGGCGACAGAGCCGCCGACCGACACCAGTTTTGAATTGAAGCCGCTGATCTGCAACCCGAAGGCCGGGTCGATGCCCACATCGATCATCCGCTCGAAAATGCGCCCTTCGGCTTCATCGATGGTGAGGCCCTGCACCTCGACCGCGCCGACCCTTGGGATCGATACCGCGCCGTCATCACGCACGATCAGTTCCTGCTGTGCTGTCAGGCCGTCGGTGGTGCCGGTGATCGGGTCCACTTCCTGGCCGCTGGACTGCGCCAGGCGCAGGGTGTCGCCCGGGCCCAGACGATAGGCGCCCGGTTCCGTGGCGGGGGGCGCGCGCAGTTCCAACCGGCCCGGCGTCAGATCGGGAAAGCGGGGGGCAGGCGGCAAGGCTCCGGTGCCCCGGGGGCTGCCCCCCCCTGCCCCGGCCAGAAACACGTCGGGCAGGCTGCGTGGCGCATAGGCCTGACGGTTGGCCTGCAATGTGGTTTCCGCCGAGATCGGCACCACCCGCACATCAAGACCGTCGGCCCGGTCGGTGACACGGCTGCTGACATAGGTCGCATCGCAGGCCGAAAGCCCGAATATCAGGGCCAGAAAGATGGCAAGGCGCGTGCGTGTCATGGTGTCCTCGGAGTGTTTTAACGTTTTATCGCGTAAGCCATTCAGTGACCAGTGTGCCAGCACCCGGGCCGACCCATTGTTCGGCCCGGCGCATCGTGCCGTCGGGGTTCAACCAGTATCGGTTGCGTGTCGTAAAGCCGGTCGTGCGGCAGGTTTCCACACGCAAGGTGGTCGGGAAAGACAGCCCGAAACTGTCGACGGTCGCCGCCGTTCCCGGCGCCATGTCACAGACCATTGCGCGCAACAGCGTGTTGTCGTCACCGTCAAGATAGCTCATCAGCCGCGCGTAGCCTCTGTTCGGCCCGCCGGTCAGGGCGGCACGGGTGGCTGCGACATCGGCGCTCATCAGATCGGCGCCAAGTCCACGGGTGGCCACCAGAACACCGCCATCAAACGACAGCATCTGGTTTTGCCCTGTCCGCCAGGTCACCACATCACCATTGCGGCCTGCCGGGATCAGGGTGGCCCCAAGCCCACGTTCGGTGCCCTCGGCCAGGATAAGAGGTTGCGGTGAACGGTCGATCACCGCACGGGTCAGGCTGCCGCGCACGTCCGGTCCCGAGGCGGGGGCACATGCCCCAAGGGTCAGGGACAAACCCGCGAGGGTCAGGCCAAAAAGGGCAGACAGACGCGCACGGATCATCTGTAGAACCGCCCCCAGCCATCGGCCAGTTCAGCGGAGGTTGCATCTTTGACGGTGCGATAAAGGCGGCCGTCCAGGTTCAACCGCGCGCCACCGTCTCGCAACACCGGGCGTAACACGAAATCTGATGTCTCGCGGGTCTGCTGGCCGGTGAACCACCCGATGGGGATCGACACGCTGACCCCCTTGTCAAAAGAGCCTTCGCCGAAATCATCGAAAGACACGTCGGTGAGTGTCGCAAAGGCGCCCAGGGACCAGCCGTTCTCGAACTCGCGCCGGAGTGTTAACGTGGCACCATAATCGCCTGCCAGATACCGGCCGACATCCAGCTGGCTGTGAAACCCGTTGCCAATGTCCCAATAGGCCGACACATGGCCGGTCGTAACCTCGTAGTCGCGCAGATCGAACTGTTGATCGAACCCGCGCTGACGCACATTGGCCACTTCAACGCCGAAAGCCAGACGCGCATCGGTTGGGTACCACAGCACTTCACCCGTCACGCCGGCATATTGCGATTCAAGCAGGCCCACTGTGACACGGCCATACAGATCCTCGGCGGGGCGGAAATTCCAGTTCCCGGTCAGGCGTTCGATCCGCGTGCCCGCCTTGTCATAAAGATAGCTTTCCGAGCGGACCCGCGGCAGCACCGATGTCGAGGCCCGGGTCGACTGATCAAGGTTGCCTGCAAGGGGGAAGCGCAACACGCCCGACACACCCAGACCCGGGCGCAGGTCCAGTCCTGCCGACAGGTCCAGCCCGGCATCAAAGCGCAGCGGCGCATCGGGATCGAAGAAGGCGGGGGCGATATAGGGGTCGATGCCCCAGGTGTAACGCGGATACAGCCCCGCAAGCGGCTGGGTGCCGGGGCCGGCATCGCCCCTCCGGGTGCGGCTTTGGATGTCCCAGGACCCATCCTGGGCGAATTCGTAGCGGGCCAGATCATCGCGCCGGATGCTGCTGCTGCTGATCGGCAACCCGGCCTCGACGAGCACGATATCGAACCGGTCGATTTCCGGTGGCAGGGTGCGCGTCAGCACCCGCGCCGTCCGCCCCAAGGCTTGGGCGGACTGATGAAAGTCGCGGTTCTCGATCTCGACCCGGGCGGTGGTGCCGGTGACGCTGAGCCCGTGCAAGGCGATGCCCTGGCCGTCCAGCTGCGTCCGGGTGTTGCGCCGCAGTCCCATCATGTCCGTCTGGTCCGGGGACCATGTCGCAGCGGCGGCAAAGCCCGCCGGGCGTGGTGCGATCGGTGGCCCCCCAGACTCCAGCCCCGAGGGGTTGCGCGGCTTGCCGGGGTTCAGTTGATAGTTGAACTGCAACGCCAGTTCCGAGCCGTAAAGCCAAGCCGCCCCTACTGTCGTTCGGTCGGACAGTTTGTATTGCAGCCCCAGGTTATAGGGCTCGCGATAATCGAAGGCGCGTCCGTCCTCGAGCGGGTAGTTGTCGCTTGAAATCTCGAACGCCAGGCGCAGTTTGGGGTTCGCTTGCCAAGTGACGCCACCGAACAGCGCCGCATCTCCCTGAAACCATTGGGGACTGTTGAATTCGCCAATGGTGTTGTCCTCGCCCAGTCCCTCGCGCTCGCTGAGGGCGGGGACCAGATCGCCAAGGGGGTTGGCAAAGGCCCCGACCCCGGCCAAACGCCCCCATCCCAGACCACCGGTGACAGACACACCCGCCGGGAGGGTTTTTGAAGCTACCAGATATTCGGATTCAAAGCGCCCGGTGCCTAGAATGTCGTTGATCCCGACGCTGACCGCGGGACGATTACGACCTTCGTCCAAAAGGCGATAATGAAACCCGAAACTCCGGTCGAAGTTGTCTTCTTCGGCGAACAACTCTCCGTCCGGCCCGGTGAAATATGACAGATTGTAACGAAGGCCGAAGGTCAGACGGTCGGTCAGCTGAAAGCTGATGCCGTGTCGTATGGTGTTGCGAAACACAGTGAGCGAATAACTCAGATCATCGCGTTCGAAGGTCCCCGCCGACGGCATGTCGACCAGACCGGGGACGGCATAGGTGTTCAAGCCAATGGTCGACTCTTGCGCGTATGCGACCGGAGAGACCAATGCGAAACACAAAGCCAGAGCAGCCCCCCTACCCGATCTGCCGGCGCGATTTCTGGCCGGTGTCCTGTGGTGGTCCCGTCTCACGGCTCTGACCTCTTTGGAAGACCTGCGCTTGGCCTTCGTCTTAAACTTAGTCTTTCGCAAATTTTCCAATATATCCACGATTTTGCGACATCGGGTCAAGGCGTTTGACACCTCATCTGGTTTTCGAACCTTCCAGTGGCTTTGGAGGTGCAAGGGGTCAGGAGGTTCCGTGCAAAAACCCAGCATATCGATGCATATCATCGCGCCGCATTCGACAGACTGGCCATATTGCCAGCCCTCAAGGCCAAGTTGATCCGCACTGCAGAGCAAAATACCTTGATCTGCGTCTATGGTCTTGGCAGTCTATAAAAGGGGATTCTGCAAAAAGATGTAAAAAGCTTAAAAATATAACATCAACATACCTTTAAAGGTGCATCTGCTTTTCTGGATCGTGGGTGACTGGGGCGGGTCGCAACGGGCGTCCAAAGAGGACGGAAATATGATGTACGGAAAAAGACTGCGCGACCTATTGGTCGCGGGACAGATTGGCTTTGCCTTGACGATCGGGGTTTTACTCTCGGTAGATGGCCAGCCTGCTATTGCACAGCAAATTCTTGTGGTTGGCAATGATCGGGGTGGGATGATCGGCGAAAGGGCCAAAGCGATTGAGCGGTTGCGCGCCGCGCAGGCCCGCGTCGAAATACGCGGCGACTTGTGCTATTCGGCCTGCACTATGTATCTGGGGGTTGCCGACGTCTGCGTCAGTCCCACCACAACCTTCGGCTTCCATGGGCCCAGCCGTAATGGGCGGTCCCTGCCCCCAAATGAATTCGATCACTGGTCGCGAGTTATGGCGCGATATTACCCCGAAGCCCTGCGGTTATGGTATCTGCAAACCGGTCGCTACGCACAAGCGCAACCGATGCGGATTTCGGGCCAACAAATCATTGAGATGGGGTATCAGCCTTGCGCAGGCTGAATGCCATTGCCAAACAGTCTAAGGGCGCAAAGGTTTTGCTTCCTTCGGTCCCGTATGGTGGCTGGCGTGACACCACACGCGAATTATGGCGAGACCGTGTCTGCGGGGGCTCCACCGCCAGATGTCGCAGACAGAATGGCCGCTCCGGCAGCCGCCGCAGCCGCGCCGGCCAAGCCGGGCGCAAGGCCACCGACCAGTGGAATGAAGCCTTCGGCATCTTCCTCGCAGGTGACCATGATCACGTTCTCGTCCGCCTCGAAACGGGCCGAGGCGACAAAGGCCTCGCCGCACACACCACTGTCTATCGCGATTTGCATATAGCGGGCCTGTTCGGCTTCCGTCTGAGCGGATGCAGCAGATGCCACCAAGAACAATACCGCTGCGATTGGCAGGATTTTCATCTAAAACCTCTTCAGCAAATAATATTGCGCATCATTTTTTCGTGTACCATAAATTGGAAACAGATTACCAGTCTGTTAAATGCGGTGCGCAAGGCGTTGGTTTGTGACAATCTCAAAGCCGTGGACGCCAAATCACCGGGGGATTTCATAGCCTTCCAAATTCACACCAATGCCGCACCGGGACCGCTTTGAGCATGGCGTACCGTGCATCTTCTCAGCCCAGACCCGGGCAGCAACCAAGGGGCCGAAACGGGCCCTGCGGCGAAGCGGCTACGGTTCGAACCGCCCATACTGGCCATTTGGCTAGGTCAGCAACTATCCATAACGATAGCTTTTTTCAGCCTCCCTCACCGAGTAAAGTGTAAATCTTAACCGCGACCGGCCAAAACGGGCTGAGCCAAACCAATTCAG
>NZ_JAWOAN010000303.1:0-3307 GCF_046498525.1 Yoonia sp. | reverse complement strand
CGAACACGAACTGCACACGCGGCGCAAAGGGCGCAATTACGGGCTGGGGCTGATCCTCGCTGCCTTCATAGCGATCATTTTCGGCCTGACGGTCGTCAAGGTTTTGCAACTCGGCGATGCCGCCCAGTTTGAAAAGTTCGATCACGTGGCACGCCCACAGATCATCCCGGAAGAGGGGGCAGGTGAATGAGACTTTTTCCAAATCTCCAAGGGCCGCAACGGACCGTGGCGCAAACCGTTTCAGTGGTGATCCTGATGGGCGGGCTCGCTTGGGCATCGGTCCCTTTCTATGACTGGTTTTGCCGGGTAACGGGCTTTGGCGGTGCGACGAATATCGCTGAAACCGGCAGTGACGTTATTCTGGATCAAACGATCAAGGTGCGCTTTGATGCATCGCTTGAACGCGATATGCCGTGGACGTTCAAACCCGAAGTGCGCCAGATGGAAATCCGGATCGGCGAAACCGGACTTGCCTTTTACGAGGCGCATAACCCGCTTGACGTTCCGATCGCAGGGCAAGCGGCCTACAACGTGACGCCTTACGAGGCGGGTGCTTTCTTCGACAAGATCGAATGTTTCTGCTTTGTCGAACAGGTGCTGATGCCGGGCGAAACCGTGATGATGCCCGTCAGTTTCTTCGTGGATCCTGCCATTGTGGATGACCGCGAAGGCCAGTATGTGCACACGATTACGCTCAGCTACACATTCTACCAGATCGACCTGCCCGAAGAGGAAATCCAAGCCTCTCTCGCGCCGCAAGCTTTGACACCGGCTTCGCAAGACGCCATACAAAACTACTGAAGACCAGCCGATAGGGAACGCACCACATGGCGCACGCAAAGAACCACGATTATCACATTCTACCACCGTCAATCTGGCCGCTGATGGCCAGCGTTGGTGCGTTTGTCATGCTTTTTGGCGCGACACTCTGGATGCACGGCTCCGGGCCATACATTTTCCTGATGGGTCTGGCCGCCGTTCTTTACGTCATGTACGCGTGGTGGGCGGATGTGATCGCTGAAAGCAACGTCGGTGACCATACGCCTGTCGTCCGGATCGGCCTGCGCTACGGCTTTATCATGTTCATCATGTCCGAAGTCATGTTCTTTGCTGCATGGTTCTGGTCGTTCTTCAAGCACACGATCTATCCGATGAGCGAATATGCGGGCACAACCTATGTGGAACCAACCTTCTATCAGGTTGACGCCTTCCACCTGCCGCTGATCAACACACTTGTGTTGCTCTGCTCCGGTATGGCCGTCACTTGGGCGCACCACGCGCTGGTCCACGAAAACAACCGCAAAGACCTTGAGCATGGTCTGTTGCTGGCTGTCGTTCTGGGTATCCTCTTCACCGGGCTGCAGGCCTATGAATACTGGTATCTTCTGGTCGCGCAGGACTGGACATTCGGTGGCGATAAGTTCTTTTCGAACTTCTTCATGGCTACCGGCTTCCACGGCTTCCACGTGATCATCGGTACCATCTTCCTGTTCGTCTGTTATCTGCGGGCGCGGGCCGGCCACTTCACACCGGAAAGACATGTCGGTTTCGAGGCGGCAGCCTGGTACTGGCACTTCGTTGATGTGGTCTGGCTGTTCCTGTTCTTTGCAGTTTACATCTGGGGCATCTAAGGGCCGCGACGATGGACGGTGGATCATGATCCACTAACCCGAATATCAAGCGCGCGAGGGCAATCTCGCGCGTTTTTACCATCAAGGGCACAAGATGCTGCGTAAGATTCTCTTTCCTGTGATACTTGGCATCGCCGGTTGCGGCGTGCTGATCAGCCTCGGCCTGTGGCAGGTCGAGCGGTTGGCCTGGAAAGAAGAAATCCTAACCGATATCGACGCTCGCCTGAGCGCGCCACCGGTTCCTTTCTCGCGGTTCGCGACGGAAGCCGCCGACGAATATTCGCGTGTCCTTGTAAGTGGCGTACCAACGGGCGAGGAACTGCATGTTCTGGTGTCGGGGACCGAGGCTGGGACAGGCTACCGTGTCATTTCGAAGTTCGAGACCGAAGTCGGCCCCATTCTGGTTGATCAGGGTCTCTTAGCGCTCGAAGACAAGGGTTCAGAACCGCTGACGGTTCAGATGGATATTGTCGGCACGCTATTGTGGCCCGACGACCAGAACAGCAGTACGCCTGATCCGGACCTTGCCGAAAATATCTGGTTCGCCCGGAATATCGAAACCATGTCCGCAGCACTCGATACGCTGCCTTTCATGGTTGTTGCGACGCAAACGTCGCCTGCCGATCCGCGCCTTACGCCGCTTCCGGTCAACACCGCCACTATCAAGAACGATCATTTCGAATATGCAGTGACATGGTTCTTGCTGGCCTTCGTCTGGGCGATTATGACCCTGTACCTGATACTCCGCACGACACGCCAAAAGGACGCCCTAGACTGATGCGCTATATCTCGACCCGTGGCAGCGCGCCGACGTTGAGCTTTGAAGAAGCGATGCTGACAGGGCTCGCCCGTGACGGCGGCCTTTATGTGCCAGAGCAGGTGCCGACCCTGACCAATGCGCAGATCAGCGCGATGGCAGGCAAGTCTTATGAAGAGGTCGCCTATGACGTCATGCGCCCTTTCATCGGTGACACATTCACCGACGACACGTTTCGGCGTTTGATCAGCCAAGCCTATGCCGGTTTCGGACACGCGGCCCGCGCGCCCTTGGTGCAACTCGATAGCAACCACTTCCTGCTTGAGCTGTTTCACGGCCCGACACTGGCGTTCAAAGACTTTGCCATGCAGTTGATCGGCCAGATGTTCCAAGCCGCACTCACGCGTTCGGGTGACCGCGTTACCATCGTCGGGGCGACCTCGGGCGACACAGGCTCGGCCGCGATCGAGGCGTTCCGCGGGCTGAAGGCCGTCGATGTCTTCATCATGTACCCCCATGGCCGCGTGTCCGAGGTGCAGCGCCGCCAGATGACCACGCCGACTGAAACCAACGTGCATGCGCTGGCCGTGGATGGCGACTTTGATGATTGTCAGGCCGCAGTGAAAGATATGTTCAATGATTTTGCCTTCCGCGAAGAGGTGAAGCTGGCGGGCGTGAACTCGATCAACTGGGGCCGTGTTCTCGCGCAGGTGGTTTATTATTTCACCGCCGCCGTTTCATTGGGCGCACCACACCGGGACGTCAGCTTCACGGTGCCGACAGGCAACTTCGGCGACATCTTCGCGGGCTACATCGCCAAGAAGATGGGGCTGCCTATCGCGGATCTGGTTGTGGCGACCAACCGCAACGATATCCTCCACCGCACGCTGGAAACCGGATCGTACACCAAAGAAGGTGT
>NZ_JAWOAN010000249.1:0-4234 GCF_046498525.1 Yoonia sp. | reverse complement strand
GCTAAGCTGTTTGATATCCATGTGCTTTCCTAAACTGCCATCGCGCTCTGGTCTAGCTGTCTGCGAAAACGGGGAGCCGCCATCATGCCTGCAATCATGGATACCACGAAAAGCAGACCACCCACGCCGCCATAGCTCAGCGATGCGACAGCAGGTCCGGGGCACAGCCCGGCAAGGCCCCAACCCATGCCAAAGAGCGTCGATCCTAGAACAAGGTTGCGACCCAACTTCGGCTCAGGCGGCGCAGGAAACGCGTCGGCCAGGACAGGTTTGCGACCGGTCGTGATACGCCAAGCGATCGCCATCGGAATGATCGCACCGCCCATGACAAAGGCCAGTGTCGGATCCCAATTGCCAAAGACATCAAGCCAACCCTGGACTTTCGTCGTGTCCGTCATGCCGGACACCAGCAGGCCAAGCCCGAAAAGCGCACCGACCAGAAATGAAACAAAGACACGCATCAGATTACCCCTAGAACATGTTTGAAGATCACGACAGTTAAGCCGCCCGCGCCGATATAGAACGCCGTTGCGACGATCCCGCGCAGCGAAAGCCGCGAAATCCCGCAGACGCCATGGCCTGACGTGCAGCCATTGGCCAAACGCGTGCCGATACCGACAAGCAACCCTGCAACGATGATCACGGCCCAGTTGTTGGTCAGGTGCGTTTCCGACCCTCCCATTGCAAATGCGGCAATTGCCGGCATGATCAGCAAGCCGGCGATCAGCGCCGAACGCTCAAGCCAGTCATGCCGCGCGCTGCCATCGACAAGGCCGCCGATGATACCCGAGGCCCCCATGATCCGCCCGTTTACGAGCAGATAGAGGGCCGCCGCCATTCCGATGAGCACGCCACCGGCGAGCCCCATGATCCAATCCATAGGCATGGTGTATTCCTGTTCTGTTTGTAGTTTCTAAAGCGCGTTGATCGGCACTTTGAAATAGCTTTTTCCATTGTCTTCAGGCTCCGGAAAGTTGCCTGCGCGCATGTTTGTCTGCAACGAAGGCAGGATCAGGCGCGGCATGCCAAGCTTGGCATCACGTTCCTGCCGCATCGCGACGAACTCTTCCATCGGCCGCCCTTCGCCGATATGCACGTTCAGCGCTTTTTGCTCGCCTACCGTGGTTTCCCAGGCAAAATTATCGCGTCCCGGTGCCTTATAGTCGTGACCGACAAAGATGCGGGTTTCATCCGGCAATGCCAGAATCTTCTGGATCGAGGCGTACAAATCTTCTGCCGAGCCACCCGGAAAGTCACACCGTGCCGTGCCGAAGTCGGGCATAAACAGTGTATCACCCACAAAAGCCGCGTCCCCGATGACATATGTCAAACACGCGGGCGTATGGCCGGGTGTATGCAGCACATCGGCGCGCATTTGCCCGATATGAAAACTGTCGCCTTCTTTGAACAGCGCGTCGAACTGCGATCCATCACGCTGGAATTCGGTGCCTTCGTTAAAGACTTTGCCGAATGTGTCCTGCACGATAGTGATATTCGCCCCAATTCCGATCTTGCCGCCCAAGTGCTCTTGCAGGTAGGGGGCTGCGGAAAGGTGGTCGGCATGAACGTGGCTTTCCAATATCCACGCGACCTGCAGATCTTCGGCCTTGATCCAGGCGATGATCTCGTCCGCGGAATCAGTGTTCGTTCTGCCTGCTGCCGGATCGTAATCGAGGACGCTGTCCACGATTGCGCAGGCACGACCCTCAGGTTCGCGCACCACGTATGATACTGTGTTGGTTGCTTCGTCGAAGAATGCTTTTACATTTGGTGTCATATCGAATCTCCTTTGACCCCAAGATAGTGGGATTTCGACATATTTCAATGTTGAAATGTATAAGATGTCAGGGTATGTTGATTTTATGGAAAATCAGATTGAAATGCTCGCTGACCAAATGGATGCCGCAGCCGTTGACGCAGCAGACCTGCTCAAGTCGTTGTCGAACGCTGGACGCTTGCGCATTTTATGCGCTCTGGTTCCCGGTGACATGACGGTCAGCGAGCTTGAAAATGCGTTGGGTGCCAGCCAATCCTATGTATCGGGTCAGCTTTTGCGGCTTCGCAATGAGGGACTTGTGGCCTGCGAACGTGATGGGCGCAGCATGCGGTATCGCCTGGATGATCCGCGTGTGAGACCCTTGCTTGAACGTATTTACGAGCTTTTTTGCCCGGTCGAATAAACGCCAACTTTGCTGGCATTACTGGGCTGCGGTCGGTGCCGCGCCTTAACCCAACAGGACCCCGATGATCACGGCCATCAGGCCAATCATCGAAACAAAGAGCGCCCCCAAGTTGATCGGCAAGACCCCCGATATACGGGCGCGCAGTTCTTCATCCGTCAGGTTTGCCCGCTTTGCGCGTGCGACGGCCGCGATACTGTAGACAATTCCGCACACACCCAAGAGAGTCAGGGCCGCACCAATCCAGACAATGATTTCCATGATCTCTCCGCAGTTTTGCCGCATCTATCGCGCGGGGGAGCGCTTCGCAAGGGTTGCAGGCTTACGGGGCAGGGGCTAGTCAGTGGCAACTTTTCAGGAGAGCTTTGATGAACGATTCCGTGACCGAGACCGCAAGCACCGTTGCCGGACAAGAACTGCGTCAGTTTGTTGAGCGCTTCGAGCGGTTGGAAGCTGAAAAGAAAGACATCGCAGATGCGCAAAAAGAGGTGATGGCCGAAGCAAAAGGGCGCGGCTACGATACCAAAGTCCTGCGCAAGATTGTGGCGATCCGCAAACGTGACGCGAATGATCTGGCCGAAGAAGAAGCGGTGCTGGAAATGTACATGGCCGCACTGGGCATGTAGCGCCTAATCGAAGGGGAGGATCAGTTCCACGCCTTCCATTTTCGCGATCATCTCAAGGTCAGTTTCATAGGCCTCTGTCATGGCCTGAACCAAAGCGGTGTCGAGTTCAGGCAATGTGATCGTGTCTTCGACCAAATCAGGCACTCCGTGTTTGTCTAGTACATCGGCGATCTGTGCTTGTCGCGCGTCGATGTCTTTGGGCGACATGTCAGCGATTTTCGTTCTTGCGATCTGCATCCCTTCGGGGCTGACAATCTGCGACAACACGTCAAACCGGCCCGCGATTTCGACATTTTCGGCGATCCCCGAAAAGACGCGGATCAGGTCTTCCCAAATCAGGGGTGTATCTTCATTGCACCAGACATAGAGCGGCGTTCGCGGAGCAGCCAGCTTGATCCGGCGGATCACATCTGACCATTTGACCTCGACCGGTGACAGGACGCCAAGGTACTGCGCAAGACTGCTTGCCTGTGCCCTTGAGGCTGTTTCCTGCAAAAAGCTTGCCGGATGCCGCAGGCCCATGAAAAGTGAAATGTCGTCATCGGGGAAAAGCTGGTGCAGCCCGCGGACCTTTTTTTCAGCCTGATGATAAAGGACGCTGTGGTCGAAAATGCGTTTGGGGACCGTGATGAAATTATCGTTGCTCAGCACGACGCGGGCGATGTTATCGTCTTCGACAATCGCATCCAGCAGAACATCTCGGGCATCATCGGCGGGCGCAGAGCCTGCAAGGCTCTCGATCGCTTCGCGGATCAACTTGCGGTATTTGCCCGGTCCGGGAACCGCAACACCCTGCTGAAGCAGGGTATTTGCATTTTTTAGCGTCGATTTCAGAAGCCGATCTTCATCCGTGCAATTCGCGCCTATGTGAAATGCGATCTGCATGAATGTCCTTTCAGCCCCAGTGCCTGATCCTCATCATAGAGTCATTTGCCGGACGCGAAAGCGGGGTCGCATTGCGAATGAATGCAGCGTGCCTGTGGGCGTGGATTTTTTCCGCGACTGAAGTGAAAACACCATTGCACACCCGCGTTTTCCCCTGCTATACGCCGCGCATTCGGTCCAGCCGACCCGCCTGATACGGTGGAGCAGTGCCCCTATAGCTCAGCTGGTAGAGCAACTGATTTGTAATCAGTAGGTCCGCGGTTCGAGTCCGTGTGGGGGCACCATTAAAATCAAAGACTTAGCGGAAATAAGCAGAGCGCCAAACTCCCTCGGGGTAACGTTTGGGGTAACAGGCGGATATTCAGGTCCAAGCCTCTACAAGAAACGTGCATGACGTGGCGGAATCGCTTAGGTTGCGGGGATAGACACAGCACCCCAAAGGATTCGATTATGGATAAAGATCAAGCGACGCAGATAGACATTCTAAACGATATTCGGTCGCGGCTTAGTAGTGAACGCAAAATTCAAGTGAACCAATTCACA
>NZ_JAWOAN010000238.1:0-7727 GCF_046498525.1 Yoonia sp. | reverse complement strand
GCACGCATCCCTGATGGCTCATATACCGCTTTTGCTGCGCCAACCAACGAGGTTCAAACCGGCAAAGAGAATAGCTGCGACGCAAACGATGGAAGGTCCTGCCGGAGTATCGAACAGATAGGCGCCTTGAAGACCGGCGACAGCCGAGATGGCTCCGATCACGGCAGCGATCCCCGCCATAGCCTCGGGTGTGCGGGCAAGGCCGCGCGCAGCGGCGGCCGGTATGATCAGCATTGCCGCAATAAGAAGCACCCCGACTACTTTGATCGCAACGGCCACCGTGATAGCCAGCGCGATCGTGAGGATGAGTTGTTCCCGCCGTGGATCAAGGCCACTGGCATAGGCCAGTTCTTCGTTCAAGGTAGACGTCAACAACGCCGACCATCGCCAGACGATCAGTGCGACCACCAGCGCAGCACCGCCCCAGATCACCATGAGGTCAATCCGCGATACCGCCAGAATGTCACCAAACAGATAGGCCATCAGGTCGATCCGCATGCCGGACAGAAAAGAGACCGCCACAAGGCCGAACGCGAGGGCGGAATGGGCCAGCACACCCAGAAGCGTATCCATCGCATATCCCCTCCCGGCAAGATGCGTCACAGTCAGCGCCATGATCAGCGCGACCGCCATCGTGCCCGCGAAAACCGACATCTCGAGCGCAAGCGCCAGAGCCACCCCCAGAATGGCGGCATGCGCCGTGGCGTCGCCAAAATAGGCCATCCGCCGCCAGACAACAAAACAGCCAAGCGGGGCGGCGGCAAATGCGACACCAACGCCCGCGAGCGTGGCGCGGGTCATGAAATCATCAAGCATTACTCTGCGGCCTCATGGCTGTGTGGGTGGTCATGGTCATGATCATGATCATGGCGATAAAGCGCCAACGCCCCGCCAGTGCCCGACCCGAAAAGCGCACGGTATTCGGGCGCAGAGGCCACGATTTCCGGTGCCCCTTCGCAACAGACGTGACCGTTCAGGCAGATCACCCGGTCAGAGGCGCTCATCACCACATGCAATTCATGGCTGATCATCAGGACTGCGCATCCGGTTTCGCGGCGCACCGCCTCGATTTGGCGGTAAAAGGAAGCCGAGCCAGGCTGATCCAGCCCTTGTGTCGCCTCGTCCAGCAGCAAGACATCAGGGCGGTTGATCAAGGCGCGGGCCAGCATGACGCGCTGGAACTGACCGCCGGAAAGCTGTGACATCTGCCGTTTCAGCAGGTCAGGCACGCCTGCAGTTTGCAGCGCCGCCTGGCAGTCTGCCTTCGATACATCACCTGCCAAGCGCATGAATCTCTCGACGGTGATCGGCAGGGTCGGATCAATATGCAGGCGTTGCGGGACATAGCCGATCTTCAGGCCGGGCCGCAGCGTCACCTTACCTGTCGTGGGCTTGGTCGCACCGATAATCGCCCGCAAGAGGCTTGTCTTGCCCGATCCGTTGGGGCCGACGATCGTGACGATTTCGCCTGGTTCCAAATTGAAGTCCACATTGCGCAGGACTGTATTTGCACCGTAGGCGACACTCAGGTTCTTGACGGCAACTAGGCTCATGTGTTGGCCCTTTCCGCACAGGCGGGGCAAACGCCCTCGGCTTCTACGACCGTCTTTTCAATTTGAAACCCTGCGGCCTGTGCCGCAGCGCCCAGCCCGCCTTTGGCAGGCGATGATTGCGCTTCGGCGACCGCATCACAAAGACGGCAGATCATGAAGGCGGGCGAATGGCGCTCGCCCGGGTGGGCGCAGGCCACAAAGGCGTTCAGTCGTTCGATCTTATGGACAAAACCGTGTTCCGCGAGAAAATCCAGAGCGCGATAGGCAACTGGCGGCTGCGATCCGAATCCCGCGTCCCGCAAAAGATCAAGAATGGCATATGCGCCAAGTGCGCGGTGTTCCTTTAACAAAAGCTCCAGAACCTTCCGGCGGACGGGCGTCAGGCGCAATCCTTCAGCGGCGCAGCGCGCTTCGGCCCCGGACAAAGCCTGTGCGACGCAAACCTTATGGTCGTGCTCTTCAAATCCGATCGGGATCGTTTTTTTTGCAGACATGCGTCGCGCCTCACTTGTAATGTTATTGTATATCATATAATCCCATCGCAATGTTATAAAATCACAAAGGTGTTCCGATGTCCAGAAAGCTCATATCACTCTCCGCAATCGCCACGTTGATGGGCGGCACGGCCATGGCAGATGTGCCAAACGTCGCGGTTGATATCGCGCCGGTACATTCACTGGTTGCCCGCGTCATGGAAGGCGTTGGCACCCCTACCCTTCTCCTCCCCCCCGGTGCGTCACCCCACGAATACAGCCTCCGCCCATCCGAGGCGACAGCATTGCAGGATGCCGATATCGTGGTCTGGATGGGCGAAGATCTTGCGCCATGGATGGAAGGCGCGATCACGACGCTCGCCGGGGATGCCCGCGTTCTCACGCTTTTGGATGCGGATGAAACCATGCTGCTCGATTTCCGCGAAGGGGCTTTGTTTGAAGAGCATGGCCATGAGGATGAGCACGATGATGCAGACCATGCCGAAGATGAACACGGCCATGAGGCGGAGCATGATAACGAGGCGCATGCCGAAAGCGGGCAGGACCATGAGAATGAGCATGACCACGAGGAACACGCCGAGGACGCGCATGACAATGACGAAGACGACCATGCACATGACCACGGTGCCTACGATTCGCATGCATGGTTGTCGCCGTCAAACGCAGCGAGATGGTTCAATCTGATCGCGGCCGAATTATCGTCAGCCGACCCCGAGAATGCAGGCGCCTACTTTGCAAATGCCGCCGCAGGGCAAGCAGAACTCGAAACCTTGAATGCACAGGTGAACGCAACTCTGGAGCCCGTGCGGGGCGGCAGCTTCATTGTCTTCCATGATGGCTATCAGTATTTCGAGGCAGATTTCGACTTTCCCGCTTCCGGGGCCATCTCGCTGAGTGATGCGACGGACCCAAGTCCTGCGCGTATCGCCGAGATTCAGAAACGGGTCCGCGAAGAAGGCATTGACTGCGTATTGACCGAACCACAGTTCAACCCGGGTATCGTGGCCACAGTGCTGGAAGGCACCCAAGCGAATACCGGTGTGAGCGATCCGCTCGGTTCCGATCTTGAACCGGGGCCTGCTCTCTATCCGCAACTCATCCGCAATCTGGCCACGACACTCGCCGATTGCATGTAAGCACGTTTGAAAATCGGGGCGTGGCCATCCTGATCACGCCCCTGCCACATCAAATCCTTGCACTCGCGCGATGCAACTGGTTAACCATAGGTCACTTTGGATCTTGGTCATAGGCTGCGCGGAGAACATCAAAATGCAAGAGTGGTGGCGCAGTGCCGTGATTTATCAGGTGTATCCGCGGTCCTATCAGGATAGCACAGGCGATGGTGTCGGAGATCTCAACGGGATCACCCGCAGGCTTGATCACATCGCGGAACTGGGCGTGGATTGTATCTGGCTGTCCCCGATCTTTGCCTCACCACAGGCTGACATGGGATATGATGTATCGGACTATCTGTCGGTCGATCCGTTATTCGGGGATCAGGCCGCGTTTGACGAACTGATCGCCGCAGCCCACGCCCGCGACCTGAAAGTGATCGTCGATCAGGTTTTGTCGCACACCTCTGATCAGCACGAATGGTTCAAGCAATCCCGGGTCAGCCGCGACAATGACAAGGCCGATTGGTACGTCTGGGCCGATCCCCTTCCTGACGGGTCGCCTCCCACGAACTGGCACAGCCATTTCGGTGGCCCTGCGTGGGAGTTTGATCCACAGCGCGGCCAATACTATCTGCACAACTTTCTGGCGTCGCAACCCGATCTGAATTTCCACAATCCCGATGTGGTGGACGCCATCCTGCAAACCTGCAAATTCTGGCTGGATCGCGGGTTGGACGGGTTCCGTCTGGATACGGTCAACTACTATTTCCACGACAAAAAGCTGCGCTCGAATCCGCCTGCACAGGCTAAACCGCAGGTCATGGCAACCGACCTCTACGGGATGCAGAACAACATCTACAACAAGACCCGCCCTGAAAACCTTGGATTTCTGGAACGGTTGCGCGCTCTGACCGATCAGTATGAGGATATCATGATGGTCGGCGAAGTTGGCGAAATGGGCCATCGGTCGATCGAGATCATGGGTGAATACACCGCGGGGACAAACCGTCTGCACATGGCGTACAGCTTTGCGATGCTGGGGCCGGATTTCAACGCAGAGCACTTTCGCAAT
Organism: Yoonia sp.; assembly: GCF_046498525.1. Taxonomy (GTDB): domain Bacteria; phylum Pseudomonadota; class Alphaproteobacteria; order Rhodobacterales; family Rhodobacteraceae; genus Yoonia. The sequence continues at coordinate 3,493 of NZ_JAWOAN010000238.1, read as the reverse complement.
TGCATCGAAGGCTTCCAGCACGGCGCACCGGACGGCCACCCCTACTGGTCGTTCAGCAACCACGATGTGCCACGTCAGGTCTCCCGTTGGGCCGAACATGCCGTTTCAGAGGACAGCATGGCGCGGCTTGCCTGTGCGATGCTGATGTCGTTTGAAGGGACCATTGGGATCTATCAGGGAGAAGAGCTGGGCCAGACCGAAACCGAACTGGTCTTTGAAGAGCTGACCGACCCCCCCGCAATCCGCTTTTGGCCAGCCGTCAAAGGGCGCGATGGATGCCGGACGCCGATGGTGTGGGAAAAAGATGCGCCAAACGCAGGGTTTTCAACCGGAAAGCCGTGGTTGCCCGTAAAGCCACCACAGGCGGCCAAGGCCGTCGACCAACAAGGGCCTGGCGGCGTTCTGGCCTATTACAAGGCGATGATCGCCTACCGCAAAGCCAGCCCTGCGCTGTCGCGTGGCAAAACAACCTTCATTTCTCTGCCTGAACCGCTGCTGGCCTTTACCCGCACAGACAATGCACAGACACTGACTTGCGTCTTCAACCTGTCGGCAGAGAAGCAGACCGTACCGCTCAAAGCTGCGGCCGAGATTGCGATGGGCGAGGCCGCCACACTGACCAACGATACTCTGGTTCTGGAAGGCAACGGGTTTGTCTACCTGTCACACGGGGCAACCGTTCCGCTCTAGGATCAAGTGATCACATCCGGTGCATGGCGGCCTGTGATCGCCTGCAAGTCCGATATCTCCAATGCTGCATTGCGCACATTGGCCAAGACCGTTTCCGGGTCGTCTTGCAGGTGATGCGGATCGGTTTCCAACTGCTCCAGATAAAGCCGGATCGTCGCCCCCTGCGTCCCTGTTCCGGACAAACGGAACACCGCGCGCGCACCACCCTCAAAGGCGACCCGCAGGCCCTGCCCTGACGACACCGAACCATCGACAGGATCCAGATAGGAAAACTCATCCGCGGCCGCCACCGTCATCGCGCCAATCTTGGCCCCCGCCAGCGTCGGCAGCTTTGCACGCAGAGCGTCGATCATCGTGTTCGCCTTGTCGCTTTCCACATCCTCATAGTCGAACCGCGCATAATAGCAGCGGCCATGCGCAGCCCAAAGATCAGCCATCAGATCGGAAACCGATTTCTTGGTCTCGGCCAAGATATTGAGCCACAAGAGAACCGCCCAAAGCCCGTCCTTCTCACGCACGTGGTCAGAGCCGGTGCCGGCACTTTCCTCGCCACACAGCGTCACTTTGCCTGCATCCAGAAGGTTGCCAAAAAACTTCCAGCCCGTCGGAGTCTCATAGCACGCAATCCCGAGGCTCTCTGCCACGCGGTCAACCGCCCGCGATGTCGGCATGGAGCGTGCAACCCCCGCCAGTCCGCCACGATAGGCAGGGGCCAGATGCGCATGGGCCGTCAAAAGCGCCAGACTGTCAGACGGCGTTACATAGGCCGCGCGCCCGACAATCATGTTGCGGTCCCCGTCGCCATCAGAGGCCGCACCGAAATCGGGAGCATCGGCGCCATACATGCGATTCATCAATTCCTTGGCCCAGATCGGGTTGGGATCAGGGTGGCCCTTGCCAAAATCAGGGCTGGGCGTGCCATTGAGGACAGTGCCTTTCGGCGCGCCCAGCATGTCTTCAAGGATCGTATGTGCGTAGGGGCCGGTCACCGCATGCATCGCGTCAAAGCACATCGTGAACCCGCCCGAGAATAGTGCGCGGATCTTGTCGAAATTGACGATTGTCTGCATCAGGTCGGCATAATCAGCCACAGGGTCTACGATCTCGACCGCCATATCCTCCAATGACTGCATCCCGATCGCGCCAAGATCGACGTCATCCGCAGCACAAATCTTGTAAAGATCAAGCGTCTTGGTGCGCTGATAGATCTTGTCCGTCACGGCCTCTGATGCCGGGCCACCGTTGGGACCGTTATACTTCAATCCAAAATCGGCATTCGCCCCGCCCGGGTTATGGCTGGCTGACAGGATCAGGCCACCGTCCGCCTTGCGCAGCCGGATCAGATGAGAAGCCGCAGGCGTGGACAGGATACCGCCCTGCCCCACGATACACTTCGTTGCACCGTTCGCGGATGCCATGCGCAAAATGATCTGGATCGCCGCATCGTTGAAGAAACGGCCATCGCCACCAATCACGAGCGTCTTGCCTTCAACCCCGCCGATCCCGTCAAAGATCGACTGCACATAGTTTTCCAAAAAGTGAGGTCGCCTGAACACGGCCGTTTTCTTGCGAAGACCGCTGGTCCCCGGCTTTTGGCCATCAATCGGAGTGGTCCGTACGGTGTGTATCGGCATGTCTTGTCCTCCCTCGTTACATCTTTGCAGATCAGTCCTCTGCTGTCTCATGCGAGAATACCACAACACTGTCCGCAGCGATCCGCATTCCCGGCGTGACCTTGATCGCATCATCCTGACTGGTATCAAAGCGGCGCACCCAAACGTCACCCTGTGGCAAATCGGGGGCCGTGATCTCAACCGCCTCCCCGCGGTTGAGAACCACCAACAACGCCCCTTCACGTTTCACATATTCAGGTGACCCTGACGCCATCCGCATTTCCGCCACCAGCGTATCGAGGGCCGGGTTGTCCCAATCCTCTTGCTGCATCGCTTCACCATCAGCGCGACGCCAAAACAGATCAGGCTCGCCATCAATCAGACGCTGACGCGAATGCAGGAAACGTGTCTGGCGCAACAACGGGTGCATCTTGCGAAAGGCAATGGCCTGCTGGCAAAAGGTAAAGAACGGATCATCCTCTTCCGGCCAATTGACCCAGCCGATTTCATTGTCCTGACAATAGGCGTTGTTGTTGCCGCCTTGCGAGTTGCTCAACTCATCACCTGCCAGCATCATCGGCGTGCCCTGTGACAGCATCAGTGTCGCCATCATATTGCGTTTGCGGCGTATGCGGGCGGCGTTGATCTGGACGTCATCGGTCGGCCCTTCGACACCCATATTGTCGGAACGGTTGTTGAAATGCCCGTCCCTGTCGTCCTCGCCATTGGCCAGATTATGCTTGCGGCTATAGCTGACCGTGTCGTGCAGGGTAAAACCGTCATGCGCGGTCAGGAAATTCAGTGATGAAGTCGCAGCCCGACCGTCATGATCAAAGTAAGGTGCTGACCCGACCAGCCGCTCGGCAACGTCTCTGACCTTGCCTGCATCCCCGCGCCAGAATTCGCGGACGTTGTCGCGGTATTTGTCGTTCCATTCGGCGAACGGGGCGGGATAAGCGCCCAGTTGATAGCCCCCCGGCCCGATATCCCACGGCTCTGCGATCAGTTTGACCTGATTGAGCACCGGATCCTGCCCGATGGCGCGAAAGAAGGGCCCGTCACGTTCGAACCCGCGTGCCGTACGCCCCAAGGCCGTGCAAAGAGCAAAGCGGAAGCCGTCCACATGCATGACCTCGACCCAATAGCGCAGGCTGTCCATGACCAGACGAATGACGAACGGGTTTTCGAAA
>NZ_JAWOAN010000226.1:0-2677 GCF_046498525.1 Yoonia sp. | reverse complement strand
CCCCAGACCTTCGTCGCAAAAACCGCGCCGGCCAGTCCGGGGCGGGTCAGTTCCATTGCGACCAATGCAACCGCCATGAGCGAGAACCCCACCCACAGGCCAGATAGAAGCAAGCCGAACAGCACGACGACAAGGATGATGGACAGGGTCAAGATGTCCATCTCAATGCCCTCCTTCGCTGCGCTTGCCTTCTGCAAGTCGAAAGGCGGGCGTGGCCCCGCGCAGCGCGGTCAGCAATTCGTCCAGCACGGCCAGGGCCAGCAGTGCGAAGCCGAGCGTCATCACCCCTTGCGGTATCCACAAGGGTACCCTTACCATGCCGAAAGAGACGGTATTGAACGACACGGAATCCCACATTTGCACTCCGGAGTGCCAGGCCGCAAATCCCGCCAGCGCCAAGGCAACCGCCAAGACCGCAACCGTTAACACTGCGCCCAGGCGCGGTCCCAGCAGCGCCAGCGCCAACGTCACCCGAACATGCCCCGCTGCGCGCAAAGTGGCTGGCAGGGCCAGGGTGGCTGCGGCAACGAACAGGAAGCCGCCGAAATCGCTTAGCGAGGGGATGGCCAACCCCAACGGTTCTGCCCCGGATAAAATAAGCGCGCGGTCGATGATCCGCCCGATGATTTGCAAAAAGACCAGTACCGCGATGGCGATCATGGCCAAACAGGCAGCCCCAAGGGCCGTGCTGTAAAGACGGTCAAGCATTTGGCGCAGCATCACAGCCCCCGGTTGTTTGGCATAAAAGGTAAAGGAAAGGGCAGGGCGTGTGGCCCTGCCCGCATCGGCTTATTCGCCTTTATACCGTGCGAGGATCGCGGCGCCGGCATCGCCAGCCGTTTCCAGCCATTCTGCGACCATTACCTCGCCGACTTCGGCCAGCTTTGCTGACAACGCTTCGGACGGTTGCATTACCGTCATCCCACCCGCTTCAAGGCCTGCGATCTTGTCCGCTGTCTCTGCGGCGGACATTTCCCAGCCACGCGCCTCTGCAGCCTCTGCGGCAGCGAGGATTGCATCTTGCTCATCCGCTGAAAGCGCCTCGAACGCGCGTGTGTTTACAAACACCATGTTCTTGGGCAGCCAGGCCTGGGTGTCGATGTAATGGGTCGTGTAGTCCCATGCCTGCGAGGACACGCCTGTTGACGGCGAGGTGATCATCCCCGCAATACGGCCTGTGCTGAAGGCGGTCGGAATATCGCCCGCTTCCACCTGAGTTGGCACCATGTCCAGCAATTGCGCCATGCGTTCGGTGGCATTGTTATAGGCGCGGAAACTGACGCCTTGCAATTGGGCAGGGTCTGTCACTTCTTCGCGCAAGAAAAGCGATTGGCCAGGCCATGGGACTGAAAACAACAGTGTCAGCCCTTGTTCGGCCAGCGCGCTTGCCACGTCGTCACGCGAGGCGTCCCAAAGGGCGCTTGCATCATCATAGCTGGCAGCAAAGAACGGAATGCTGTCGGCGCCAAAGACCGGGTTCTCATTCACAAGTTGCGACATCAGGATTTCGCCAATCGGTGCCAGCCCTCGGCGGACTGAATCCTTGATCTGGCCATGCGCGAACAACGATCCTGCGGAATGCACAGTAATATCGACACTCCCATCGGTCGCTTCGCGCACGTCATCGGCGAAGGCCATGATGTTTTGCGTGTGGAACACGCTGTCGCCATAGGGCGTGGGCATATCCCATGCGGTTTGGGCAACGGCGGGTGCTGTGGCCAGCGCGAAAAGCGCGGCAGCGGTGCTGAAACGAAAAGTCATGATGGATCCCCTGTTGTGAGTGCTGGCCGCTGTGTCGCGGCTGCATCGTTTGACGTTGACAATACGCTGACATTTTGTCAACGTTTTTGATATGAGATGCGTGTTCGCAAAAAAACTGCATAGAATTCAGGCATAAGGACCATGTCATGTCGGCCCTGGACCAGACGGAGAAACCCTTGACTGCAGGCTTTCCAGCTATTCGTACTATCGGCGTGGACGGGTTTCTTGTCAGTTTCTCTGATCATCTGGATGAGCGCGCGAATCGGGCTGCGCTGGCCTTTCGCGCAGCATTGGAGCGTGAAAGCTGGCCTGGCATGTTGGAATGTGCCACGTCGCTGGTCTCTGCTTTTCTGCGTTTCGATCTTGCTGCCTGCGATCACGATAGCGTGCCCCGGCCGATCATCTGCTCGAAGTAGGTCGCCGACTGCACGCGGCGCAGGAACAACAGAATCTCGATCGGCTTCACGTCCGTCCCCGTGGCGATCATGTCCACCGAGACGGCGATGCGTGGGAAGTAGGTGTTCCGGAACTCCGCGATCAGCTCCTCCGGGTCCTTCTCCGACTTGTAGGTGATCTTCCTGCAGAAGTCGTTCCCCTTGCCAAACGCCTCCCGCACGATCCGCACGATCTCCTCGGCGTGGTTGTCGTCCTTGGCGAAGATCAGCGTCTTCGGCACCTCCTCCCGGCCGGGGAAGATGTCGGTGAACAGCTTGTCCCGGAACGTGCCGATCACCGTCCGGATCTGGTCCGGCGCCACCACCTCCCGGTCGAGTTGGGTCGCCTCGTAGTCGAGATCCTCATCCAGCCGCTCCCAGCGTTGCTCCCGGGTCTTCCGGTCCCGCTTGCCGACCCATTCCCCCGCCTCCACTCGGCTCCCCTGCTCCGTGATCTCCGTCCGAATGCGGTAGACCCACCC
>NZ_JAWOAN010000214.1:0-4559 GCF_046498525.1 Yoonia sp. | reverse complement strand
GTCATAGGCGGCCTGCACATCTGCTTCGGTTACCGATGTTTCGGCGATTTCGGTGATCACACCGGCTGCCATCAGGGCGCGGCGTTCATTGTTGAGCGTGTATTCGATCCGCGCAGAGGTTTCACCCGCCTCATCGGCCAGAAGCTGCTGCTGGATAAGCTGATCGACAAGACCCTCGAAAAGCACATCTGCAGGGAATTGTGCGTACTGCTGCGGCAGTTGTGTACGGGCAATGATGATTTCACCCATGGTGATTTCTGTGTCACCGACGGTTGCGACAACAGTATCTGCCATTACGTCCTGAGCAAAGGCTCCGGTGGACAAAGCGGCAGCCACCGCAGTTCCACCCAAAAATGTAACATATTTCAGCATTAAACGTTCCCTTGATAGGCCGCGAAAGACCGCGGCGTTGACACTGTAGTAGCAGCCCCTTACATCCCGAAGATGCCTCGAGGAGGCCAGAAGTTGCGTAAGCTAGGCCCTTTCTATTTGGCCTGAACCGAGCCTACAACCAACCTCCTCTCAAATAGATGTCAGACAGGCGCTGTTGCGCCACCGGAGAGAATATGCTGGGTTTCGGAACGATTGCCAAAAAGGTGTTTGGCACCGCAAACGACCGCAAAGTCAAAGCCGCCCGCCCGTTGGTTGACAAGATCAATGCGCTGGAGCCCGAGTTCGAGGCGCTGTCCGATGAAGGCATCAAGAAAAAGACGGAAGAGCTTGCAAAACGTGCGATGGGCGGTGAGAGCCTTGATGACCTGTTGCCCGAAGCATTTGCCAACTGCCGTGAAGCTGCCAAGCGTTCACTGGGCCTGCGTGCCTTCGATACGCAGCTGAAGGGTGGGATTTTCCTGCATCAGGGCAATATTGCCGAAATGAAGACAGGTGAGGGTAAAACCCTTGTCGCGACCTTCCCCGCCTACCTGAACGCGCTGACTGGCAAAGGCGTGCACATTGTTACTGTGAACGACTATCTGGCACGTCGTGACGCCGAGTGGATGAGCAAGGTTTACGGTGCGCTTGGCTTGACGACAGGTGTGGTCGTGCCCCAGCAGCCAGAAGACGAAAAACAGGCCGCCTACGCCTGCGACGTGACTTATGCCACAAACAACGAACTGGGCTTTGATTACCTGCGCGACAACATGAAATCCGAACTGGGCCAGATCTTCCAGCGCGACCATAATTTCGCGATCGTGGACGAAGTCGACAGTATTTTGATTGACGAGGCGCGTACACCTTTGATCATCTCTGGGCCCGCGCAGGACCGGTCCGAGATGTACGCGACGATCGACAAGGTGATCCCTGATATCTCGGATGATCATTTCACGCTGGACGAAAAAACAAGGCAGGTGACGTTTACCGACGAGGGCAACGATTTTCTGGAAGAAAAACTTGGCGCCTCGGGTCTGCTGCCAGAAGGCCAGACGCTTTATGATCCCGAAAGCGCCACTTTGGTTCACCACGTGAATCAGGCGCTCCGCGCGCACAAGCTCTTTAACAAAGACAAAGACTATATCGTGCGTGACGGCGACGTCGTGCTGATCGATGAATTCACCGGACGCATGATGGCTGGCCGCCGTTTGTCGGATGGTCTGCATCAGGCGATCGAAGCCAAAGAGGGCTGTGCGATCCGGCCAGAGAACGTGACCTTGGCCTCGGTGACCTTCCAGAACTATTTCCGCCTTTATGACAAGCTGGCAGGTATGACAGGCACGGCTGCGACAGAAGCGGAAGAATTTCAGGAAATCTATAATCTGGGTGTAGTCGAGGTTCCGACGAACCGTCCCATCGCGCGTATTGACGAAGATGATCAGGTTTACCGCACCGCCCGCGAGAAATTCGCAGGCGTCGTCGACGAGATCAAGGAAGCCCACGCCAAGGGTCAGCCGATTCTTGTTGGTACTACCTCGATTGAAAAATCCGAAGCTCTGGCAGAGATGTTGAAGGCCGAGGGAATCACCTACAATATTCTCAATGCGCGGCAACACGAGCAGGAAGCGCAGATTGTTGCAGATGCCGGCAAGCTGAATGCGGTCACAATTGCGACCAACATGGCTGGTCGTGGTACCGATATTCAGTTGGGCGGCAACGTCGAGATGCGTGTACTTCAGGCGATGGCCGAAAACCCCGATTCTGACATCGAGGAAGTGCGCGCACGGATCGAAGCCGAGGTGGCTGACGAGAAGGAAAAAGTGAAAGCTGCCGGTGGTCTTTTTGTGCTTGCCACCGAGCGTCACGAAAGCCGCCGTATTGATAACCAGTTGCGCGGTCGTTCCGGCCGTCAGGGTGACCCCGGGCGTTCTGCTTTCTTCCTGTCTTTGGAAGACGATTTGATGCGGATCTTTGGCTCCGACCGGTTGGACAAGGTGCTGTCGGGTCTGGGTATGAAAGAGGGTGAGGCGATCGTTCACCCTTGGGTCAACAAGTCGCTGGAACGCGCGCAGGCCAAAGTTGAGGGCCGCAACTTTGATATTCGCAAGCAGCTGTTGAAATTCGATGATGTGATGAACGAGCAGCGAAAGGTCATCTTCTCGCAACGCCGCGATATCATGGAAGCCAAGGACCTGTCAGAGGTCACGAAAGACATGCGCGATCAGGTGATCGATGACCTTGTCCATGACTATATGCCGCCAAAAACATATGCAGATCAATGGAATACAGAGGGTCTTTATGCTGCTGTGATCGAGAACATTGGCATTGATGTGCCAATCATGGCTTGGGCAGAAGAAGAAGGTGTGGATGATGACGTCATCCGCGAACGGCTTGAGGACGCAGCAGATAAATTCATGGCGGAAAAGGCGGAAACCTTTGGTGATGAAACGATGCGGAATGTCGAAAAGCAGCTTCTGCTGCAGACGATAGATGCGAAATGGCGTGAGCACTTGCTGACGTTGGAACACCTTAGGTCCGTTGTCGGTTTCCGTGGATATGCGCAGCGCGACCCTTTGAACGAATACAAGACCGAAGGCTTTCAGTTGTTCGAAAGTATGCTTGACGGCTTGCGGGCGGATGTCACCAAAAAGCTGTCAAAAATCCGTCCAATGTCGAAAGAAGAACAAGAACAAATGGTGGCGCAATTCCGGCAGCAACAGCAGGCTGCCGCTCAAGCTGCGGCGGGGGCCTCTGCGCCTGTAGCAGCAACTGCAGCGTCCGGAGCGGCGCGCGAAGGCTTTGATGAAAATGATCCAAGTACGTGGGGCAATCCCGGTCGGAATGACACTTGCCCCTGTGGGTCAGGGAAGAAATTCAAACACTGCCACGGCCGCATTGCCTAATTCCTGACACAATCGGGCCACGCTAAGACCTTTTGCCAGTCCTTTTCATGTCACGCTAACCGTTCATCGTTATGAATGTAGTGGTGCCACTGTGAGGGATGGGGATGTCTCGGCTTAGCACGATCAAAACGATTGCGTCGACTATCACGATCGCTGTGGCGGTTGGATTTGTCGTGCAATACGGTGAACCTGCTCCCGCTCTCGCAAGTGGTGAGATGAAGGAAAGCTACAACAAGGCACCCCGTTCTTTGATGCTGTCAACAAATGCGCTGGGCCAGCCGGTGTTTGGCGTACCAAATGTAATCGCGACGCCAAAGGACCATGCTGTCAACTTGCAGCACGTCGTCGCCGTTGATGCCGTCTATACCGAACTTGATGTACCAAAGCTTGGGGTGATCATGGCAACACCTTCAGCCATATGCGATACAACGCTTTCTGCATCGCGTGAGCCTGCAGCGATCGTTGCGCTGTCCGTCAATGCGCCTTGTAACAAACAACAGTCCTTTGAGGTTTCTCATAGCGGGATGCATATCACCGGCAAGACTGACCGGCAGGGCAATGCTGTTGTTCGAATTCCTGCGCTGGTGACCAATGCGCAATTTATGGTCAGTTTTGATAACATTCTCAAAGCAACCACCCAGGTTTTTGTACCAGAGTTGCGCCAGTATGATCGCGCTGTCCTGCAGTGGATGACTGACGATAACATGCGCCTTCATGCATTGGAAAACGGATCGCGAATCGGTGACCGCGGGCATGTATGGTCCGCTTCGTTCCACACTGCACAAGACACGCGTGAAGGTCGCAATGGGTTTATTGTCTATCTTGGCGACGTTGATGCAGAGATTCCGTTTCAAGCTGAAGTCTACACTTTCCCGGAAGGCCAGATGAACCGTGAGAATGGCGTTGACCTGCGCGTCGGTATCACCGTCACAGCCAAGAATTGTGGACGGGAAATCGATGCAATGACGATCCAGACAAACGCAGGCCAAACGCTCGTCGAGACAAAGATCGCAGCTCAGATGCCAGCTTGTGAACAGATCGGTCAGGTTGCGATGTTGCGCAATAAATTTTCTGATCTGACAATCGTTTCCAATTAGGGCCTGTGGACAATCATCTTGAGGCTATGAGTGCTGCTACAAGGTTCCAACACGCTGCGTAACTACAATCTGTTTTGTCGTATCTTGTTGCTATCCCTCTGAACTCTTTGATCTTTGCGAAGTAATTTTCCACCAGATGCCGCCACTTGTAGACCTCCGCGTCATAATCGCGCTGGATTTTACGGTT
>NZ_JAWOAN010000150.1:0-13437 GCF_046498525.1 Yoonia sp. | reverse complement strand
TCGCATCAAACGCCTGATCCGCTTTTCGTTCACCAGATGATCGTTTTCGGGCTTACGCGGCCCCACTGGGGCCACGGTCCCTCCAACTGCGCAAATGCCATGTCATCTGACGCACTCCGTAAAACGGGGTCTCCAGGAACTGCTTGTCGATCAGCCGCATCAGATCGAGGTTCATCTCCGTCTCGCCCTTGGGCTCATAGTAAAACGAAGACCGCGAGATCGAAAGCAACGCACACTGCTTGCTGACCGACAGACCTGATAGGTTCGGCTCAATCATCCTGCGCCTCACTTGCCGGTCCAAGGTTTGAGCTTTCTGGCCAAAAAATCGTTGGCGACGGCCAACTCCCCGATCTTGGCATGGAGGTCTTTGACCTGCTCTTCATCGACTTCCGGTGCTTTCCGGCTGCCCCGCTCGAAGACGCCTGATGCGCCTTCAAGCAGTGCCCGCTTCCATTGATGGATCATCGTCGGATGAACCCCGAACCGGCGGGCAAGCTCGCTCACCGTCTCTTCACCCTTCAGCGCCTCTAACGCCACCTTGGCCTTAAACTCTGGGTGATGTTGCTTCCGTTTCGACATATCTGATCTCCTTCGCGTTGAAGATCAGCAGACTACAAATCGCAGCTTACGTCAGTGTCCGATTTTGGGGGGGTAGCTCAGTTTGCGCGTGTCAGATATCAAAAGTCCTGCCACTGATCATCGGCCTTCCTTGGTCGTCCTGCTGCTGCGGCGACAGCTGGCTTTGGTTCATAATGAACCGCGGAAGGTGCTTGCGTGCTGCGTTGCGGAACAAACTCGGCAATATTGTCTGTTGCAGGTGCAATACTGATCTTTGTCTCGTCAAGACGAAAGCGTTTGACCAGCGCCTCTAGTTCAGAGGCGTCACTATTGAGGGCGTGACTGCCGGCAGTCGCCTCTTCTACCATGGCAGCGTTTTGCTGCGTTACCTTATCCAACTGGGTTACGCCGATATTGATCTCTCCGATGCCAATAGATTGCTCTTGTGCGCCCGCAGCGATTTCGGCGACAAGATCGGATATGTGGTTGATGTGGCTTGCAATTTTCGTCAGTACCTGTCCCGCTTGCCCAACCAAAGCCACACCCCGCTCGACCTGACCCGAACTTGCGCTGATCAACGATTTTATTTGCTTGGCCGCATCTGATGATCGCTGTGCCAAAGCACGCACTTCCGAGGCGACAACGGCAAACCCTCGGCCAGCTTCACCCGCGCGGGCGGCTTCCACTCCGGCGTTGAGGGCAAGCAGATTTGTTTGAAACGCTATATCGTCAATCACGCCGATAATCTGTGAAATCTCTTGCGAAGATCCCTCAATTTCAGTCATTGCACGCACTGCGTCCTGCACGACGGGCTCGCTTTCGTCTGCGTCTTGCCTTGCGCTGACCACGACATCCTTGACCTGACGTGCGCCATCTGCTGCAGATTTTACGTTGGCGGTCATCTGGTCCAGTGCCGCCGCGGTTTCTTCCAACGTCGCCGCTTGGTTTTCGGTGCGTCGTGACAGATCATCAGACGATCTGCTCATCATGTCGGAGCGTTGCCGGATGGCACCCGACCGAATGACCACCGAGCCAATCGCTTCGTTCAAATTGCTCATTGTGCGGTTAAAGTCATTTCTGAGTTGATCATATTCGCCGTCAAATGGAGACGCGATCTGATGCGTAAGGTCGCCCTCGGCCAGATGCGTCAATGCTGTACTCAACCTGTTTACGACCTCGACTTGCTTGGCCTGTAGATTTTTTCTCTCGTCTTCGGCCTTGTCCGAGGCCAGTAACTTGTCCCGAAACGTGTCGAGGCTGCGGAACAGACTGCCAATTTCATCCCCGCGTTCTTGCTCGGCCAAGTCGACGTCATAAGATTTTTCAGACACCTCTATCATCGCATTCCCGAGCCGCGAAAGCGGCCGCGTGACCGATTGCGCGGTCAACCAGCCAAGAAACGCACCAATGCCCGCCACGACCAATGTCACAAGCATCATTTTGTTGCGCACTCTGACGGCAGGCGCCTGCACCTCTGTTGATGCGATTTCACCGATGATGGCCCAAGATCGTTCAAACACATCAATCAATATTCCTTTGGACAGAACCTCCGTGCCTGACAGATTGATTGCATCACCGAGGTGTGACTGACCGCTGCCCAAAACAGCGCGGACATGATCCAGCGTGGACACATCTGCCAGAACTGCCGGGCCATTTTCAAAACGTGACGTGCTGCGGGTCAGTAAATCGGGACCGACAACATAAACCTCGCCCGTTTGCCCCAGACCTGCCTGCTGGTTGAAGATGGCATCAATCTGGCTTGAAGGCACCTGCACCGCCGCAACGCCAATAATTTCGCCGGACTGATCGACAACCGGTGTCGCCAGAAAGGCTGCCGCTGCCCCGTCGCCTGCCGCATATGCGGTAAAGTCAGCAAAATGCACCTGGCCGATATCGCCATCCCGGGCCTTTTTGAAAACGTCACCGAGCCCCGACGATGCGTAGGTCCCGTTCATAAAGTTCGTGGCAAAGTCCGCTGCCTTGGCGACTGTGTAAATCAGGTCTCCGTCGCGGTTGAAAAGGAAGATGTCATAGTATCCGACCGTATCCTTGATCTGTCGGAAATAGGGGTGAAACTGGCCGTGCTGAAAATGATATGGAATCGACTCTGGCGCTTGATCCAACTTGTCCCGTTCGCCCACCGGATTGGGATTATTCGTAATATACGCGTCCTGTAATCCAGCACTGTCGATCATCAGATTATATGAACTAGAAAGCGCAGTGACGGCACCGACAAAACTGGGATCAGTCCCGAAAGATGCCACATTCCTTTCGATAGTATCGAACCATGACAAGAGCGCATCACCCCGGCTTTGCGAGAGAATCTGTAAGTTCCTGCCTGATTCCTGCGTCGCGTTGGCCTTGAAATCCAGATAACCGACAATTGCGATACTGACGCTCGCCGTCACACAGAGCGCCGCGATAATTGCCGGCAGTTTTCGTGACAAATTCATCGAAGCAAAGTACACCATGGCGCCCTCAATATTTGAACAGTTCGTGCTTGCATGAGGCATAGCGCTTAAAATACGCTTAAGCGCCGACGAGGGGGTATTGGGTGTTGACGCCAACTTTGCCTTTGAACTGATCGTCTCTTGCGCGCGCTTGCAGGAAAGCGCGACCCTACAGGCGCGACCAGCTTTGTATTCATACGGTCAAATCGTGAAGTTCTCCGCAATAACAAAGGAAATAGTCCTCATTATCAAAAACACCCGAAAAGTCCTGTCTTGGTTAGATGGATGGCCTGTGGGCATTAAAGGCTGCATATTCATGAATGAAATCAAACATCAGGAGCTTTCATGTCAGGGAAATATTTCGCGCCCACAGGGGGACACCCTGCTCAGGATCAGCTTTTGACGGACCGCGCGATCTTTACGGATGCCTATGCCGTGATCCCCAAGGGAACGATGCGCGACATCGTGACGAGCTATCTGCCTTTTTGGGAAAATACCCGCCTGTGGGTGATCGCAAGGCCCCTCAGCGGCTTTGCCGAAACCTTTTCGCAATATATCATGGAAATCGCGCCCGGTGGCGGCTCTGACAGGCCAGAGACCGACGCGGCGGCGCAAGCTGTGTTGTTTGTTGTTGAAGGCAGCGCGACCCTGACGGTGAACGGTACGACACATATGCTCGCGCCTGGTGGCTATGCATATCTCCCCCCGTCCGCAGAATGGACCTTGCATAACCGGTCTGATGCAATGTTGCGCTTTCACTGGATTCGCAAAGTCTATGAGGCAGTGCCGGGGATCGCGGAGCCGGATGTGATTGTCACCAACGAAAACGATGTCGCCCCAACGGTGATGCCCGAAACAGATGGCAAATGGGCAACCACCCGCTTTGTGGATCCTGCCGACCTGCGGCACGACATGCATGTCACGATCGTGACTTTCGAACCCGGCGCAGTCATCCCTTTTCTGGAAACGCATGTCATGGAACACGGCCTTTATGTGCTTGAAGGCAAAGCTGTTTACCGCCTCAACAGCGACTGGGTCGAAGTTGAAGCAGGAGATTACATGTGGCTGCGCGCCTTCTGCCCGCAAGCGTGTTACGCGGGTGGACCGGGCAAGTTTCGTTATCTGCTTTACAAGGATGTGAACCGGCACATGTCACTGGGGCTTTTCAGGCGATAACGCAATAAAGCGGCGCATTATAAGGCATTGCATATATTTTGTGCAGTCACATGCAAATAGATGTGGATTAGCATATTCCATTGCAGCTAACCTGTTCCCTGAGCGCTGCCGCTGATACGTCGGATGCAGTAAAACCACAGGGGATATCACCATGATTTTCGACAGAAAACTTCTTGCCGTCGCCGCGACGCTTCTTGCAACACCAGCCCTTGCAGAAACGGACATGCCGTTTGCCCTCGACTGGAAATTCGAGGGGCCAGCCGCACCATATTTTCACGCCCTTGATGCCGGGTACTTTGCAGATGCGGGACTGACTGTCACGATCAGTGAAGGTGCCGGTTCGCTTGACGCGATCCCGAAAGTGGCCACTGGCGCTTTTCCTGTGGGCTTTGCCGATATCAACTCTTTGATGCGGTTTCTTGACCAGAACCCCGATGCCCCGGTGACTGCCGTCATGATGGTCTACGACAAGCCGCCATTCGCGATTGTCGGCCGCAAATCACTTGGCGTCGAAGCCCCCGCCGACCTTGAAGGCAGGGTTCTTGGCGCACCGCCACCGGATGGTGCTTGGGCACAATTTCCGATCTTTGCCGCTGAAACGGGCATTGACGTAGATGCCATCACGGTAGAGCCTGTCGGCTTCCCGACCCGCGAACCGATGCTGGCCGAAGGCAATGTCGCGGCGATCACCGGATTTTCGTTTTCCTCGACGTTGAACCTCAAGCGTCTGGGCGTCCCTGCCGATGATATTTCGGTGCTGCTGATGGCAGACTACGGCGTGGACCTTTATGGCAATGCGATCATCGTCAACACGGACTTTGCCGCAGCCAACCCCGAACTGGTCACGGGTTTTCTTGGGGCTATCGCGAAGGGCTGGAAAGATGCCATCGCAACACCCGACGCCGCGATCGCGGCTTTGCTGGAACGCAACCCAGCCGCTGATGCAGCCCTCGAGACAGAGCGCCTGCAGATGGCTATCGATGCCAACGTGCTGACCGACTATGTGATGGAAAACGGCATGGGCGGGATCGACGATATGCGCATGTCGAATGCGATCGAGCAGACCAAATCTGTTTACGAGTTCAACAATGAACCCGACGCATCCGCCTATTTCGACAGCAGCTATCTGCCATCCGCTGATATGTTGATGTTGCAGTAATAGCAAAACTATGGGCCGCCGCAGAAACCGGCGGCCCGACGTTTGAAGGCCGATCCCATCGAAAACCTCATAGAAATCAAAGGTGTCAAGCACGCCTATCAAACCGCCTCCGGCCCGCTTGAGGTGTTGGACGGTTTGGATATCGCCGTGCCCGAAGGCACATTCGCCGCCGTTGTCGGCCCTTCGGGCTGCGGTAAATCCACATTGACGCGACTGGTCGCCGGCCTGATGACCCCCGATGAGGGCGAGGTTTGGCTGCATGGCGAACTTGTGAAGGGCCCGCGAAAGACCGTGGGCATGGCCTTTCAGAACCCCGTGCTGCTGGAGTGGCGCACCATCCTCGACAATGTGATCCTGCCGCTTGAAATCGTCGCCCCCCGGATGCCTCGTGTCGACCGCGTAAAGCGGGCAATGGAACTGCTTGAAATGGTGGGGCTCGTCGGGTTTGAAGACAAAAGGCCTTCTGAATTGTCCGGCGGGATGCGCCAGCGTGCGTCATTGTGCCGGTCGCTGGTCCACAAGCCGGACGTCCTGATCATGGACGAACCTTTTGGCGCGCTTGATGCCTTCACCCGTGAAGACCTGTGGCAAACCATGCGCGATCTGCGCAGGGCGGAACCGTTTACCGCCGTTCTGATCACCCATGATCTGCGCGAAAGCGTGTTTCTGGGTGATCAGGTGATCGTCCTCTCCGGGCGCCCTGCCCGCACCCAATACGTTATGGATGTAGACCTGCCCGAAGATCGCACGCTGGATATTATCTTTACCCCGAAGGCCGCTGACATGCTCCATACGCTTCGCGACCAGATCAAGATCGCACAAGGCCGCGAAGTGGAAGCCCACTGATGTTCAGCAAGATCGCCACACCCATTATTGCCATCATCGTGTTTCTGGCTCTATGGGAGCTCATTGTCTGGGCCAACGGCTGGCCCAACTTCAAGATGGCATCGCCATCCGACCTGCCGCCTGCGTTCTGGAAATATAAGGAACTGTTTCTCGAGATGGGCTGGCAGACGCTCTGGCGCACCGTCGTGGGCCTGATTATTGCTGTCATCGTCGGCACTGGCATCGGTATGATCATTGGTTTTTCAAAGGTGGCGCGCGATGCGCTTTACCCGTTGTTGATCGGCTTCAATGCGATCCCGAAGGCCACGCTGGTGCCTGTCATTTCACTGCTTTTCATCGGCCAACACGACTTTAACACAATTTTGATGGCCTTTATGATCTCGTTCTTTCCCATCGCCGTGTCGGTCGGGATCGGGCTGTCCACGCTGGAGCCGGAGTATCGCGATATCCTGCGTGCGCTGGGCGCATCGCGCTATACAATCTTTGTGAAAATCGCCCTACCAAAAACGCTGCCGGAATTTTTCGGTGCGTTGAAAGTCTCGGCCACGCTCGCCTTCATCGGCACCAATCTGGTCGAAATCGTCAGCCCCCATGGTCGGGGGCTTGGCGCATTGTTCAAATCAGGGGAAACCAACGGGGATTATCCGCTGATGTTCGCCGTGCTCATCGCGCTCGCGTTTCTCGGGATCATTTTGTACTACGGGGTGGTTTTTCTGGAACGCATCTTTGCAGGCTGGGCGGAACGCGAAGCGTCCTGAGCGGTAGAAACGCGCATCCTCAACGACAAAAGGCCCCGTCATGTAACGGGGCCTTTTGGTTTTTTTGGTCACACCGTGGTTTCTACGGTGTCCTTCTTCAAGGACCCTTCGCCATGCCCGGACATACCACCGGACACTTCCTCGGTCGCTTCATCGGCCAGTTCTTCCGGCAGGATGAGGTTCAGAACGATGGCGATCACCGCAGCGGGCAAGAGGCCCGATGTCATCAGGATGTGCAGCGTATCCGGCAAGTATTGCACCGCTTTGGGGTCAAGCTGCAGACCCAGACCGACAGACAGTGCAATCGCAAAGATCACCATGTTGCGACGGTTCCAGTTCACGTCCGACAGCATGGAGATACCCGCAGCAACGACCATGCCGAACATGACGATCACACCGCCACCCAGCACCTCGATCGGGATCGTGTTGATGACCGCACCCACCTTGGGCACCAGACCGCAGATGATCAGGAAGATTGCGCCGATGGTGACGACATGGCGGCTCATGACACCGGTCATCGCAATCAGGCCAACATTCTGGCTGAAGGAAGTGTTCGGAAAACCGCCAAAGACACCGGCCAGCGCTGTCCCAACACCATCTGCATATGTCGCACCGGTGATTTCCTTTTCGGTAGCTTCGCGTCCGGCACCACCTTTGGTGATACCCGAAACATCGCCCACGGTTTCAACAGCCGACACAAAAGCCATCAGGCAAAAGCCGACAACTGCCGCGATGCTGATCTCAAACCCGTATTTGAAAGGGCTGGGAAAGCTGATCGTCGCCGCACGGTCCCAGCTTGTCGCGATCCCGTCGAGAGTGACCATACCCATTGCCATGGCATAAAAATATCCCACGACGATACCGATCACCACAGCAGACACGGCCAACATGCCTTTGGCATAGAATTTCAGCGCCAATGTCACAAAGACAACGACGAGGGCCGCCGACCAGTTCAACAAGGACCCATACTCGGGCAAATCGTTTGCCTTTGCAGGAACCCCGCCAGCGGCATATTCGATCCCGACCTTGACCAGCGCCAGACCGATCATCGTCACCACCAGACCTGTCACCAAAGGCGGCAGGGCAAAGCGGACCTTGCCGATGAAAGTCCCGATGAACGTGTGAAACAGGCCCCCGATCACGACACCGCCAAACAGCGCTGGCAGGGCCTCCACACCTTTGCCTGCGACCAGCGGGATCATGATCGGTATGAAAGCAAAGCTTGTACCCTGCACGATCGGCAGGCGCGCACCGACAGGGCCGAAGCCGATGGTCTGGAACAGCGTGGCGATACCCGCAAACAGCATCGACATCTGAATGAGATAGGTCATGTCAGGGAAACCCTGCGCACCTGCATCAGACCCGAAACCAAAACCTGCGGCGCCGGCGATGATGATCGCCGGTGTGACGTTGGATACGAACATTGCCAGCACATGCTGGATGCCCAGTGGCACAGCACGATGCAGCGCAGGTGTATAGTTGGGATCTCGGAGTTGTTCCGGGGTCCCGATTGAAGTGTCAGCCATAGTATATGTCCCTCCCTTTGGACCGCTCAGCCAGCCTCCCCGCTGGCGGATGCGTTTTCACCTTCGATGATGAATGGTGTGTCGAACCAATGCTCTTGCAGGTTGACCCCGTCACCGATGCGGTCGACAACCGCAAAAAGTCCGGGCGCATGGATCGGGGTCAGTACCCCGTGCCATGTGCCGCGTGCATAGTTCACCCCCTGCCCCGGCGCCGTCAAAAACGCGCGTGGCTGGCCCGGTGTGCCGCCCTCATTCGGGGCGACGACGACGATGAATGGATCAAGGCTCATCGGCACAAAGGCCTGACTGCCCAGCGGATGGCGCTCGACCATATCGAGCGTGATCGGAAACTGGCGCGGCTGCGCATTGAACAGGCTGATACCTGCCCTGCCATCGACGATGTCGATCTGTGCAAGGTCATGATACCGTCCGCAAAGACCCTGATTGATGATCTTGTCAGGATCGCCCACCACTTCAAGCACGTCACCGAACGGGGCAAACGCCAGTTTGGTCAGCGTTTCAAGATGCACCGTTGTCGTCATGCGCCCAGCTTTTCGTTCAGGCGCAATTCGGCGATGCGCTCTACCTGACGGCAGGCCTCTGCGAATTCGGTATCACGGTCGTTTTCGATACGGGTGTGAAAAGCTGCAAGAATCGCGACTTTGTCGTTGTCCTTGACCGCGATGATGAAGGGAAAGCCATGCCTTTCGACATATTGCGCATTGAGGCGCTGGAATGTTTCACGTTCTTCATCGGTCAACAGATCAAGGCCCGCCCCCGCTTGCTCGGCGCTGCTTTCGGCTGTCAGTTTGCCCGCTGCCGCCAGTTTCCCTGCCAGATCGGGGTGCGCCGTCAGCACACCAAGCCGCTGTTCCGCAGACGCCGACCGAAAGACGCGGGCCAGCGCACTGTGCACGCCGCGTGCGGTGTCATGGGTTGGTCCCAACTCCAGCGCATGGGCGGCTTCGGCGATCCACGGGCTGTGTTCGAAAATGCCGCCGAATTCCGCAACAAAACTATCGCGATCCATCTCAGAGGGGCGCGGCCTTGCCAGAGGTGGATGTTCGCGGGCCCAGTGTTCGGCAATCTCTGCCCGTGTCGCGAACCAGACGTCCTTATGCGACCTCATGTAATCTATGACACGCGTCAGGGCCGCAGCCCGTCCCGGTCGCCCGATCAGGCGGCAATGCAGTCCGATCGACAGCATCTTGGGGGCTCCCGCCTCGCCTTCGGCATAAAGCATATCAAAGCTGTCCTTGAGGTAGCTTTCAAATTGGTCACCCGTGGTGAACCCTGCCTGAATGGAAAAGCGCATGTCGTTGCAATCCATCGTGTAGGGAACAATCAGCTGATCCTTGCGCCCGAACTGCATCCAATACGGCAGATCATCGGCGTAGCTGTCGGAGACATAGGCAAACTGGCCGGTTTCGGCGGCCAAACGCACAGTGTTGTTGGAACAACGGCCCGTATACCACCCGCGCGGGGCTTCGCCCGTCACCTCGGTGTGCAGGCGAATGGCTTCGGCGATCTGCGCGCGCTCTTCGTCTTCGGGCATGTCCTTGTGTTCGATCCACTTCAGACCGTGGCTGGCGATTTCCCAGCCAGCGACCTTCATAGCGGCAACCTGTTCCGGCGCACGGGCCAATGCAGTGGCCACGCCATAGACAGTGATCGGCAACTCACCCAACACGCGATGCACGCGCCAGAATCCGGCGCGCGCGCCGTACTCATAGATCGATTCCATGTTCCAGTGACGTTGGCCGGGCCATGGGGCAGCACCCGTAATCTCGGACAGGAACGCCTCTGATGCAGGATCACCATGCAAGATGTTATTTTCGCCCCCTTCTTCATAGTTGAGGACGATTTGCACGGCAATCTTCGCCCCATCCGGCCAATGGGCGGCGGGCGGTCTTGCGCCATATCCGGTCATGTCACGTGGGTAGCGGATCACGATAGGATTCCTTTCCAGCGGTTAATTTCTTATAAAGCAACGCAATCCAATTCTTTTTCAAAAAATATGCGAAAGAGTGTCTTGTTGCATGGCTTTGCGGTTCCGGCACCTTTCTGGCACTAAGCAGTCATATAGAAAAGGAGCGGCCCGATGAGCGGTTATCTGACAACACATGTTCTGGACACGGCGCGCGGTTGCCCGGCACAAGGCCTCAGGATTGAGCTATTTGCGATTGATGGCGACAGCCGGACGCGCCTCAAGATGCTCGTGACCAATCACGACGGGCGGACCGATGAACAGATCATGCCCGCCGAGACGTTCAGCACAGGCACATACGAGCTGGTCTTTCATGCTGGCGCATATCTTGATGCGATCGGCACGCCACCGGAAGACCCGCGGTTCCTGGACATCATCCCAATCCGCTTTGGTATGTCAGAGGCCACGCATTACCATGTGCCTCTGCTGCTCTCGCCCTTTGGCTATTCAACCTATCGCGGGTCTTAGGCACCGCGCACGACAGCGCTGATCCGGTCGATCACGAAATCCATGAAAAGCCGTGTCTTGGGGTCCTGCCGTCGCCTGTGCGTGAACAAACAGGCCATCTGGATCGGCACCGGCGGGTTTTGGATGCCTACGGGCACAAGCCGTCCGGCCTTGAGATGCTCTGCGACCTCGAACACCGGTTTCATTGCGATGCCATTTCCGCTGAGTGCCCAGTCGGTCAGCACATCGCCATCATCAGATTCGTAGCGACCGCGCACGCGGAACTTCTTGGGTCCTGCGTCTGTCATCAACCGCCACTGGAACTCTGACGCACCGGGAAAGCGCAGATTGAGACATTCGTGATTGTCGTTGATCAGATCCGTGCCCGACGCCGGGCTTCCATGCGCTTTTACATAGGCGGGCGACGCACAAAGGATGCGTTCGACATCCGCGATCTTGCGGATACGCAGATTGCTGTCCTCCGGTTCTCCCAGAAAGAACGCCAGATCAAGCCCTTCGGTCGTCAGATCAACCTTGCGGTCGGACAGGCGCAGCCGCAGGGTGATTTCTGGATAAAGTTTCAGGAATTCCGGCACATGCGGCGCGATCAAGCGCCGCCCTACCCCCAAGGGGGCCGCCACATAAAGCGCGCCTTTCGGGTTTTCGGTGATATTGACGACCTGCGTTTCCGCGTTCGCCACGCTTTCCAAAATCTCGCAAGCGCCGCCGTAGAATGCGCGCCCCTGTTCGGTTGGCGTCAGACTGCGGGTGGTGCGCTGGAACAGACGCACGCTCAAATGCCCCTCCAGTTGCGAAATACGGGCCGAGGTGACAGCCGGCGAAATCCGCAGATCACGCGCGGCGGCAGACATGCTGCCCAGCTCGTAGACACGGACGAAAGTGCGGATATTGTCGAGATAGGACATTTGTTTGTTTTTTTTGATGCTGTTTGGCCTCTGCAAGGAATAGCAGAACAATCCGCGCTCGCATAGGATAGGCTGACACCAACGCCAAAACGGGGACACGCCATGTATGATCTTGCAATTCTTTGGGATTGGGTCGCCTTTTCCGTCCGCTGGCTGCATGTGATCACCGCTATGGCGTGGATCGGGGCTTCGTTTTACTTCATCGCGCTTGATTTGATGCTGAAACCTGCGCCAAACATGCCAGAAGGTGTGTCCGGCGAGGAATGGGAGGTCCACGGTGGCGGCTTTTATCACACGCAAAAATACATGGTCGCACCGGCACAGATGCCTGAACACCTGACGTGGCATAAATGGCAAAGCTATTCCACATGGCTCTCTGGTGCGGCGCTTTTGATGATCGTCTATTGGGTCGGCGGTGAGCTGTTCCTGTTGGACCCGACCAGAGCTGATCTGACCCTGTGGCAAGGGATCCTGATTTCCGGTGGGTCGCTAACCATCGGCTGGCTGCTTTATGACGTGATGTGCAAGTCTAAACTGAGCAAAAATCCAACGCTCTTGATGCTCTTGCTCTTCGTCATTCTTGTCGCAATGTCATGGGGTTACAATCAGGTCTTCACGGGCCGCGCCGCCTTGCTGCACCTTGGTGCATTTACCGCCACGATCATGACAGCCAATGTGTTTTTCCAGATCATGCCAAATCAGCGGATCGTTGTGGCCGATCTCAAGGCAGGCCGGACACCTGACGCAAAATACGGCAAGATCGCCAAGGTGCGCTCGACCCACAACAACTATCTGACGCTGCCTGTCGTGTTCCTGATGCTGTCGAACCACTATCCTCTGGCGTTCGGCACCGAATATTCCTGGATTATCGCTAGCCTCATCTTCCTGACAGGCGTCACGATCCGGCATTATTTCAACACCATGCACAAGACCGGCAAAGGCCCCCATTGGACATGGGCGGTGACGGTGCTGTTGATGATCCTGATTGCATGGCTGTCGACAGTGCGCAGCGGCGATACATGGCAAGAGGCCGAGGCACGGGACCTGACTGCGTATGAACAACGGTACGCGTCAGTCGCAAGCTTCGATGCAGCCTACGACACCGTGATCGGCAACTGCTCCATGTGCCATGCCCGCGAACCGGTCTGGGGCAACATGCAATGGGCACCCAATGGCGTCTACCTCGAAACCCCCGGTGATGTAGCACGCCACGCCAGCGAAATTTATCTGCAAGCAGGCGTCAGCCACGCGATGCCGCCGCCCAACGCCGTCCAGATGGACCCCGAGGCCCGCGCAAGATTGGTCGCCTGGGTGCGCGAAGCGCGCGGCAATAACTAAAAATAGGGATCAGTAAGAAGTAAGGTGGCGGACAGACAGTCCGCCAATATGCTTTGCAATACAATCTAAATTGTTGTTTTTAAACAATATTGAAAAATAACGTAGCGCATTATGTATATCATTATGTATTGCATGACTTGCATTTTACAATGAGACAATCTTTCACCTAGAGCGGATAGCTATACGAGTGAGGATGCCTATATGGCAAAACAATTTCCAGCAATGTCGGCCCATTATCTGTCCTTGTGAAGTTACTTCGATGAGTT
>NZ_JAWOAN010000147.1:0-2898 GCF_046498525.1 Yoonia sp. | reverse complement strand
CAGACCCGCGCGACCCAAAGCAGCGTTTCGACGTTATGCACCAGTGTTGGACGGTTAAATATACCGACCTGTGCGACGAAAGGTGGACGATGACGTGGCAAGCCACGCTTGCCCTCGATGCTTTCGATCATCGCGGATTCCTCTCCGCAGATGTAGGCACCGGCACCGCGCCGCAGGTCGATATAGCCTTCAGTGACGACACCTGTATTTTCCAGAACTTTGATTTCATGCGCCAGAATCTCAAGCACCGCAGGGTATTCATCACGCATGTAGATAAAGCATGTCTCTGCGTCGACCGCCCAGGCGGCGATCAACATGCCTTCCAGAAACAGGTGCGGCGTGCGTTCCAGATAGTAGCGGTCCTTGAAAGTGCCGGGCTCGCCCTCGTCACCGTTCACGGCCAGATAGCGCGGGCCTGCATTGCCCCGCACAAAGCCCCATTTCTTGCCGGATGGAAAACCGGCCCCACCCAATCCGCGCAAACCCGAGGCCAGCACTTTTTCCTGAACCGCTTCCCAGTCGCCAGTTTTGCGCAGGGCCTTCAGTTCAGCATAGCCGCCATCGGCCACATAAGCGTCATAGCCTT
This sequence comes from Yoonia sp., assembly GCF_046498525.1. Taxonomy (GTDB): domain Bacteria; phylum Pseudomonadota; class Alphaproteobacteria; order Rhodobacterales; family Rhodobacteraceae; genus Yoonia. The sequence goes on along the minus strand of NZ_JAWOAN010000147.1, from coordinate 2,312 downwards.
GGTAGTCGGGCACATGCGCATGTGTATCATCCGCTGCAATTGCGGCCTGAACCTTTTCGACGGTCGCGTTGTCGATGTGGTTGTGGCCCAACTCAAGCACAGGCGCGGTATCGCAACGCCCCATGCAGGGCGCGCGCAAAACGCGTACTTCGGAGGCGTCCAAGCCATCTTCCAGCGCCGCTTTCAACTGCTGCGCCCCTGCCAATTCGCACGACAACGAATCGCAGACACGGATCGTCAGCGCGGGCGGCGTCGCCTCCCCTTCCTTGACGACGTCGAAGTGCGCATAAAATGTGGCCACTTCATAGACCTCAGCCTGACTCAACCGCATCTCTTCGGCCAGAGCGCGCATATGCGCAGCCGAAAGGCAGCCATGGGCATCCTGAATCAAATGCAGGAACTCGATCAGCAGATCACGGCGGCGCGGGCGATCACCCAAAAGCGCCTGAACCTCTGCCCAGGCAGCATCATCCAACTGCCGGCCCTTGGGGTGATGCCGCCCCTTGCCCTTGCCGGATTTCCAAACACCTTCGCGGTTGTCCAAAGCCATCTTGATTACCCCTGTCAATCACCGCCAACATACTTGTCAAGAAGGGTGCAAACCACGCAAAAGCGACACCGCAGAGGGCCAAACCGCGCAGCGATACAATTTCTCATGCACGGTCAGGAAACACATGCTAACAATCCGAAACATGACACCCCGGTTTTTGCATTTCGGCCTTGCGACACTCACGCCAGCGGCACTGCTTGCGGTCGCGAGCGTTTCTGGCGGGCTTTGGGTCTTGGCGGCAGTCATCTATCTCACCGCGCTGACCAGCCTGCTGGACCGTCTGATCGGGCGCGAAACAGCGACATCATCGGGTGGATCAAACGCGACGCTTTCGGTTGTGATCGCTATGATACATTTCCTGCTGTTGCCATTGATAATCTGGGCGCTTGCGACCCCTACACTGGAACCGCTGGAGAAAGCAGGCTTGTTTTTCGCGGCCGGCCTGTGGTTCGGGCAGGTCAGCAACGCCAATGCGCACGAGTTGATCCACCGCCGGAACACGGTGCTGCATCGTCTTGGCATGTGGTCCTATATCACGCTGCTTTTCGGCCATCACACCTCTGCCCATGTACTTGTCCATCACACGCAAGTCGGCACGAAGGCGGACCCGAATACATCGCGCAAGGGTGAAAGCCTCTACCGCTATATGGTGCGGGCGTGGTTCGGGTCTTTCCGGCAAGGTTATTTGGCAGAGGCTGCACGAATGCAGCGGATCAATCGCCCCAAGTGGCGCAACCCGTACCTTGTCTATGTCGGCGGTGCGGCCCTGTGCCTTGCTGCCGCTGCGGGCTTGGGTGGATGGAAAGCTCTGGTCTTTTACATCGCCCTTTGCGTTCATGCGCAATCGCAGCTTCTGATGTCCGATTATGTGCAGCATTACGGCCTGCTGCGCGCCAACCGTGCCGACGGAAAGCCAGAGCCTGTGGCAGTAAAACACAGTTGGAACAGCCCGCATCGGTTTTCATCGGCACTGATGTTGAATGCGACCCGGCACTCGGATCACCACACCCACCCCGGACGGGACTATCTGCAACTGACGATCCCTGACGATGCGCCGATGCTTCCGCGCCCCTTGCCCGTAATGGCAAGTATCGCGCTGGTTCCACCACTGTGGCGGCGCATCATGGACCCGCGTGTGGAAAAGTGGCGCAATGCGTAGTCTGATCCTCTGCCTCATACTCGCCGCCCCTGCATCAGCCCAAGAGGGAATGACTGCCGAAGAGTTTGACGCCTATGTCACCGGACGCACGATCACCTTTCGCACCGCCACCAACCCGACCTATGGCGTGGAACGCTACCTGCCGGGGCGGCGCGTGATGTGGTCAGCTTTCGATGGCACCTGCCAATACGGGGTCTGGTTCGAAAGCAAAGGCGACATCTGTTTCCGCTACGAAGGCGACCCGGAACACAAGTGTTGGGCGATCTACCATGAACCCGACGGCTTGCGCGGCATTTTTACCACGCGCCCCAATACAACGATCATCTACGAAGTACCGGACCGCGAAGACCCGTTGATTTGCAACGATCTATCGTCCTGAGACCCTCATCAAAGCAGCTTGCCCTGCGTGCCCTTGCTCACGTTCAGACGACCATCTGCGAATTCAATCTCGAGCGCTTTGGCTTTCTGGGCAGCCCCTTTGGTCGTTACCACCGCCCCGTCGCCGCGCACAACGGCATAGCCGCGCTTGAGCGTCTCGACATAGCCCAGAGTTTCGCGCAAACGGTCAAGCGCCTCTAGTTGCGCCAAACGTTCCGACTGCTG
>NZ_JAWOAN010000206.1:0-5117 GCF_046498525.1 Yoonia sp. | reverse complement strand
CTGACAAGCATCAGCAGCGTGCCGACGTCGAACGGCGGAAGTCCGGTGGGTCAAGACTTCGCGCCGAGCGCGCAGGACCGTCCCGCAAGCCAGGGCGCGCACCTGATCCGCGCCCTTCACCGGTTTTCGGATGTGCTCAATAGGGGTCTGATGCCGGAGGGGGCAGAATAGTACGCTAAGGCGGTTTGATCACCTTTTGGGCCATCTGTATTCGCCAGTGAGCAGGATGTGGGCCCACCCGAGGGGTGAAATATGCGCCAGAAGGCCTGGTAAGCAATTCAATCCATCGCGGCGGCGGCTGGCGACAGCCTGACCGAGGTGCTTGGTGTTCCAGTAGATGATGATGGCTGTGAGCAGGTTCAGCCCGGTCATCCTGAAATGTTGTCCTTCAGTTGTTCGGTCGCGAATTTCACCTTGGCGGCCAATGCGTAGGGCATTCTTGAGGGCGTGATGTGCTTCGCCCTTGTTCAGACCTATTTGCGCGCGACGTTGCATGTCGACGTCCAGCAGCCAGTCGATGATGAACAGTGTCCGTTCAACCCGTCCGATTTCACGTAACGCGACGGCCAACTCATGCTGCCGGGGATATGCAGCGAATTTCCGCAAGAGTAGGCTTGGCGGCATCGCGCCTGCCACCATTGTAGCCGCGCTGCGCAGGATATCTGGCCAATTTGAGCTGATAACGTGTTCCCTCACCTTGCCGCCGATCAAGCCCTTCAGTTCTTTCGGGCAGGATGCCGGATCGAAGAGGTAAAGGCGCTTGGATGGCAGATCCCGGATGCGGGGGATGAACTGAAAGCCCAGAAGGGCGGTGACGGCGAAGACGTGGTCGGTAAAGCCACCGGTGTCGGCATACTGTTCGCGGATTTTCTGGCCTGCGTCAGTCATCAACAAACCATCCAGAATGTAGGGCGCTTCGTTCACCGTGGCCGGGATGGTCTGGGTGGCAAAGGGGCCGAATTGGTCGGAGACATGGGTGTAGGCTTTCAATCCGGGTTCATGGCCGTATTTGGCGTTGATCAGATTCATCGCCTCGCCTTGGCGCGTGGTGGGGAAGAATTGCCCATCACTGGACGCGCTGGTGCCACCGCCCCAGAACCGGGCCATCGGCAAGGCAGATTGACCTTCGATCACCATGGCCTGGGCGCGCGCCATCGCCTCGCTTTCGACATGCCACCGCGACAGGCGCGACAGTTGGAAATAATCATGGGTGTTCGTGGCCCCGGCCATTTTGCTGAGGCCGAGATTCAGCCCTTCAGCCAGCAGCACGTTCAACATGCCGACCCTGTCTTTGCATGGAACGCCGGTGCGTAGATGGGTGAAGGCCTCGGTAAAACCGATTTCGTCATCCACTTCGAGCAACAGGTCGGTGATCCTGATCTCTGGCAGGCGTTTGTAAAGATCGAGCACCATGGCGTCGGCCTCTTCGGGAACATCGGCAGTCAAGCGGTCGATCTTGAGCACGCCGCCTTCGATGGAGCCTCCCGGAATGGCACCGGCCCTGGCGGCGCGGGCCAGTCGCTGCAAGCCGTCAGCCAAACGAGATTTACGATCTGCCAGCCAAATTTCCGGCTCATAGGGCATGGCCAGTCTTGGCGTTGCCCTGGCAACTTCGGCCGAAACCAGCGCGTCCTTGAGGTCGCTATATCTGCGGGAATGGGCGAGCCAGATGTCGCCAGCACGGAATGCATCGCGCAGGTGACACAGGACCGCCACCTCCCAGAGCCGGTTCCCGTCGTCATTATTCAAGTGCCGATGCCATTTCGAGGCGCGGCGCAGAAAGGTCAGCGGGCGGTCGCCGGTGGGTTCCGTTCCCGCGATGATGCTGGCAGCTGCCAACAACGGTTCGGCAACCGGGGCGGCATGAATATCGAGCGCCCGCAGCATGCGCGGTGCATAACGTCGAAAGCGATGATACCCGTGAACAACATGTGCCAGCGGATCGGCAGCCAATGTGTCGGTGAGTTGGGCAGCGGTGGCGACAAGCCCCCTGAGCGATAACCAGCCGCCTGCGTTTTGAACGGCATCGATGAGGGACGCTTCATCTTCATGTGCCTCCAGCAGCGCTGATCCAAAATTAGAGAAGCCCTGCAAGGTGTCTTTCAAAGCAGCCTTGGCGTCATCCGCCCGAGCATCGCATGCACGTTTCGCCTCGCGCCACGTCTTTCCGACAATACGGTCATGGGTCTCGACCACTGCGTCGGCAATGGCACTGCGCCATTCGAAAGCACAGACCGCGAGGATGGCAAGGCGACGATCACCTGAAATATCCCGCAAATCACCGGCGAAATACCGTTCCCCTTGCCGCCGGAGGCGCGTGATGCGGTGTGGCGGCACACCGGACAGGATGGTTTTGTCCATAGCCAGGCCCTGCAAGAACTCCAGCCGATCAAGCAAGCGGTTCATGTCGGCCGAATTCTGGCCCACCTCGAACTGACGCAACCAGACAAAGCGGGTTGCAGAGCCGCCCGCCGTTTCCGTCAGCAAAGCGTCAAGTCGGCGGCGCATCTCATCGTCCAGCCGCTCAGCAATCCGGGCGTCGATCCGTCGCTCGGCGGCAACAAGTGCCTCCGCGCAGAGGCGTTCGATCACCGTGATCCCAGGCAGAATGGTCTGGGTCGCCCGGCATTGCTCTACGAAACGCCGTGCCAGATGCTCGTTCGAACGGGCGGTTTCGGCTTCGTTCTCAAGCCAGACCTTCAGGTCGCGCGCCCCCCGGCCAGTGAACATCTTGTATCCGTAAAACTCACGCAGAGCGGCCAAATGTTCGCGGCGCGTTTCTTCCCGTGTCGCATATTCCACCAGATCATCAGGCTTCAGTCCGAGTTGCGCGGCCAAAAATCGCGACAAGGCCGCAGAAATAACCTCGCCTGGCGTGAGCAACCGACCAGGGTATCGTAATGCGCAAAGCTGAAGAGCGAAGCCGAAACGATTATGGGGGCGGCGACGGGCGCGAATAATCTCCAGATCATCATCTGCCAGCGTGTAATGCCGCAGCATCGCCGTTTCTTCGGTTGGCAGATCAAGCAGCGCTGCCCGCTGGCGATCAGTGAGCATTTTCCTGCGAGGCATGTCGTTCCTTCCAAGATCAAGGCCGCTGTCCGCAAGGGGTTCGTTCACCGGACATGTGTTGCAAAGGTTGGCAAGGTCAGAGAAACCACGCCTCAGAATATCTCGTATAGGTGGTACGATTTGATTCGCACACGCCGCCCCTTAATCGTACGCTCAAGCCATGACTGTGACCAAAATTGGCTATGCCCGCTGCTCGACCGACAAACAGGACCTGACCGCACAACGGCAGGCCCTATGCGCCTTGGGCGTATCAGAGGATCTCATCTATACTGACCACGGGCTGACAGGCACCAACCGCGCCCGGCCCGGCCTTGACCAGGCATTGGCTGCCGTGCGGGAAGGTGACGTGCTGGTCGTGCCAAAACTGGATCGCCTTGCCCGGTCCGTCCCCGATGCACGCGCGATCGCAGATCAGTTGGAGAAAAAAGGCGTCAAGCTCGCGTTGGGGATGTCCATCTACGACCCGACAGACCCCATGGGTAAAATGTTCTTCAACATTCTGGCCACCTTCGCTGAGTTTGAGGCCGATCTCATCCGGTTACGGACCAGGGAGGGCATGGCTATCGCACGGGCAAAGGGCAAACTCCGTGGAAAGCAGCCGAAACTTTCTGAAAAACAACAAAAAGAGCTCACGCGTATGCATGCCACCGGTGACTATTCCATAAGCGATCTGGCAGAACTGTTCGCTGTCTCGAGGCCAACGATCTACAGAACTTTGCAACGCACAGGCGCCAAGATTAGCCCTTAGCGTACTATTCTGCCCCCTCCGGCATCAGACCCCTATTTAGTGGCAAAAGAGCCGCGACAGACATATATAGCTGCCTGGTGGACAAGCTATCATCGGCACTGTATGGTAGTTTCTGGTAATACTTAATAGCCGGAGATCCGGATGGCCTCCCCGACATCCATCAAGCTTGATGACGAGATGAAAGAGCGCGTGCGGCATCTTGCGGACTCTCGCAAACGCACGTCTCACTGGGTCATGCGCGAAGCCATCGCACAGTATATCGAGCGCGAAGAAAAGCGCGAGGCATTTCGCCAAGACACTTTCGATGCGTGGGAAGAATTCCGGGAAACCGCGTCGCACGTGAGCGCGGAAGAGGTGGATCGGTGGCTCGCAGGCTGGGGATCTGAAGATGAAGCGCCTGCCCCTGAATGCCACGAGTGATATTCGCCCCGCGGGCGATCCGGGATCTGCAACGGCTGAGGGGTTTCCTGCGCCCCAAGAGCGCCGAGGCTGCGCGGAGGGCCGGTGAGGCTATCCGGCAGGGTGTACGGATACTCGGCGAGCACCCTCACCTCGGGCGAATGGTCGATGATCTTACCGAAGAGTTCCGGGAGTGGTTCATCGACTTCGGTGACAGCGGATACGTCGTTCGGTATCGTGTTGACGAATCTGCAGTGACGATCCTCGCAATCCGGCACCAGAAGGAAGCGGGACATTCCTGAAACTGTTCCCCCGGAAGTTGCTGCGACGCCACGACGTGCCCTCGCAGAGCGGTAAGCGTCACCGGCCAAGTCGGTTGTCTCACTAAGCCGAACGTCCCCTGTTGCATCTACGTCCGATCTTCTTCCTTGCGCATATCTGTTTGATGCTGGCGTCATATATCAGACATGAAATCATCAATATAAGGCGAGGCGGTTTGCTTTCATTGGAATAGCTAAAAGCGCCGTATCAGGTTAGGCTTCGGACATGGAATGGTCCGATCTCACCCGCTCCGATGATACTGAAACCCTACCGGTCTTGCCCAACTGGATCACCTCTGCGCGTGGTGAATCCCATGAAAATGCAGTGTTCCTGTCAGGGGCGGCGCTGGCTTATCTGCATCTTGTGCTGGCCCGCCAGGAGGTGCCGCAGGGCCTGTTGCGGGATCGTCTCGCCTTGCAGGCGGCCGAGGTCTGCATGGCAGTCTCGGGTCGACCGGAACGGGCGGCCGACTTGCGCGACGCTCTCCATCTCGACCCGACCGACTTCGGCGGCTCCAGCGACATGGGCAACGTCTCGCAGCGCGTTCCGGCGCTTCACGCGTTCATCGCGATCGACG
>NZ_JAWOAN010000134.1:0-6675 GCF_046498525.1 Yoonia sp. | reverse complement strand
GGTTTCGCGACGGGCGCTGGTTTCGTGTTACGGAGCGCTCCACTGCGGGTGGGGGGCTCGTGCATATGCTTGTCGACATCACCGACATCAAATCGGCGCAGGTCGCTCTGCAACAGGTGATCTCTGGGGCGCAGGCCGCCACTTGGGCCGTAGATCTCGAGACCGGTGAGAGCAATGCGAATGATATTTGGGCCGATATGCTCGGTCTCGACAAGAAAATTGCGACGTCCCTTGGGTTCGAGGGGTGGCGTAAGCTAGTGCATCCGGAAGATCTTATCGCGGCAGAGGCGGGATTTTTGCAATGTGCGGAAGGTTCCGCTGCAGCGTTTGCAGTCGAATATCGCATGCGTCACAGGCTAGGTCATTGGGTCTGGGTGTTGGGCCGGGGCGGTGTTTCGGATCATCATGTGGATGGACGCCCGCACAAGATCTCTGGTGTCTTGCTGGACATTTCTCGTCAGAAGCAGATGGAGGCAGAACTTGCGATGCAGTCCGCTGCGATTACCGCGACCGAGGAAGGGATCACGATTACCGATGAAGCAGGGACTATCCTCTTTACTAACCCAGCGCACGCGGCGATGTTCGCACATAACGAACCATTATCTCTAGTTGGCCAGCCTTGGCATAGCCTCTATTCACCTCAGGTCGCAGCAGGATTGGCGGCGGAGGCCTTCCCTACCCTCAGAGATCAAGGCTACTGGGCCGGGCAGGTCGATGCTCTCCGAGCAGACGGTGGGAGGTTTGAGCAGGAGCTCAGCCTGACTGAGATACCCGGCGGAAAGATCATCTGCATCAACAGGGACGTAACCGCGCGCAACGCGATCGAGCGCGAGCAGCTTCAGATCCGTGACCGGGTCGAGTTGGCGCAGCGCCAGGAAATCGTTAACCTTTTGGCCGCCGGGCTGACACATGATCTGGCCAATCTGATCGCGATCATTTCTCACTTCTCCGATCCCGCTCTTGAAGAAGCGGGTATCCGGCTTCCCCAATCCCTTGCAAATATTCATGCGACCGCGCGACAAGCAGTCTCCCTACTGGAGCCGCTCCGTTCTCTTGGCACTGGAAAGCGCGAGACCGAAGAGACTGACCTGACGGATCTCCTCAATGAGGCCGCAGGCATTCTCAAACTCGGCGCAACCCATAACCTCACAATCACCGCCAATCTCCCTGACGAGCCGATCTTCGTAATGGTTGACTCGCTCAAGCTAATGCAGGTTTTGCTGAATCTCGGCTTGAATGGGCGCGATGCCCTAGGCGACGGTAAGCAGGAGATTGCACTTTCATTGTCACTTGGTGAGCCCGTCCCGCAGACGGCCGCCGTTGAGGTGGGTGAGATACCGGTCGAACCCTATGCCCTCTTCAGTATCAGTGACACTGGAACCGGCATCACGCCGGAAGTCAGGGCCCGGCTGTGGGAACCACATTTCACAACCAAGGGGAACATGGGGACGGGGCTGGGGCTTCCGGTCATCGCGGAGATCGTCCGCGAGACAGGAGGGGCCATCGCGCTGGAAACCACCCCGGGCGTAGGAAGCTCCTTTTATGTCGCGTGGCCAATTGCCTATCCGGCTGTCCCCGAAAGGAAAGCTGGATAATGTGGTGGTGGGGTCGATGTATGCGGTCCCGCTACCCTATAAAGACTGGAATAAGGCTGTCCAGCACGCCCGGTCCCACATAAGATCAAGAAATACGGGCAAGTAGCGATTAAGCTTACCGACCCTGAAGGGTAGGAACACGACGCAACAGCGCCAAGACGGTTATCTGGCTTCGGCGAAAAGCGCAGGCGTTTCGTGGCCGAAGATTGCAATCTCGCCACTGAGGCAGGCATTTTCAACTGCGATGGCAGTCCGGATATTCCGCCGCGTTGCTGTTGAGAGCTCCAGGCCATCCAGCGCTTCGATCATGAAATCGCGCCAGGCGGTGCGGGGTGGCGAGCCTGCAACCTTTTCACTCCGGTTGTCTGCGGATTTGTCCCAGGTGGCACCAATACGAGGCGACCAGACAACATCACCCAGAAGGGCCAGACGGCCCCAGCCTATTTTATCTTCGCCAAATCTGACCCCTTCGGGAAATCCTTGGCTCTCCACCAGACACCTTTTCCACGTTCCAGCCGTGCTCGACGAGACAATCATGGGCCCGGAACTCATGGCCTCGAAGAAACAGCCAAGCGGCCCGCGACGGTCGGATCCGATACCGAAACCGTGCTGTTTTGCCTTACGTTCCAGCGAAATCTCGCCCCATGCATCTGCGTAGAGCACGGCTTCCGGGAATTCTGCCATAAGAGCCAGCATCTCTGAAACGTGATGCTCTGCCCAAGTATCATCTGCATCCAGAAACAGGACGACTTCCCCACGCGCGGCTTTCCAACCTGCATTGCGGGCAGCCGCGGCGCCTTGGTTTTCCTGTCTGATGAGATGAAGGACTCTTGCGTGATCAGAATTCTCTGCCGCCCATTTTCGTACCACATCGTTCGAGCCATCCGTTGAGCCATCATCGACCACGACAAGCTCAAAAGCGACGTCTGCCAGGCGGCAAGACATGTAGGCCACACAGATCGAAGCAGCAATATGGCGCGCTTTCTGATAGAGTGGAATGACAACGGAAACCACTGGCGATGGTTTGGTCATACGGGCTGTTTCATGGAGGTTCCTTCAGTGTGAGCCGCCATCTACGGCATCTCCCGGCTCCAGACAAACCAGAAACGGTAACAGAACTCATTTACCGGGGAGCAAGGCTCTGTTGCTTGGCAGAACGGACTGCCATTCGCTTTTGGGACCACCAGTTTCGCAGAATGCGGCCCGGCTGACAGGTTCAGGAAGTAACTTGCAGCAGATCAGGTCAGAGCCGACCGACGCGCGCCACACACGTCACCGTTAGCCAACCTCACGGCAACACGCTGATACGTTTGTTCTGCCAGCCCGCCACCAAGTCCCGCAGCGCAGGTGGTTCGATCACCTCGACAGCGTCGCCCCACTTATAGAGGTGCCAGGCCATTTCAACCAAGCCGCTGGCGTCAAATGAGACGATCAACCTTCCATCATCCTCATCGATCATCTTCTGCTTTGGGTGGAATTCAAACTCGCGCGCGGTCACTGCCGCTGCCGGATCGAAACGCCACACGACACGGCTGTACTCCGCATCCATATGAAACGACCCGAATGCCTGTGCTGCGTAAGTTTCGAGATCGAACCCCTCGTCTTTTACAAACCAGTCAGGTGTGGCCTCAGCCGTGGAAATGCGGTCCATCCTGAACCGGCGGAACTGGTCATCTTTGTGTGGGTCGCGTGCCACCAAATAATGCCGGGTGCCAAGCAGCATACCGTAGGGCTCAACAATCCGCTCACGTGGAGCTGGATCATGTTTCCCTTGGTAGCTGATCGTAAGCCGGCACGGCCCTTTTAGCGCAGCGGCAATGACACTTGTAACTTTAGGCGACGTTTTCACCTTAGGACCCGGGCGGCACGCGTAGCCCTGCGCCTCAAGAACCGCTTCCGCATCCACCTCCGCCCGCCGCGCCGTTGCGGCCGGCAGCGTTGCGACAAAGCGTTCACGCAACCCTTGCAGCACCTCCGCCTGCGCGTGCGCGCCGTCTCGTGCGGCCCGCCGGGCGCTCATTTCAAGCGCCACCAGTTCATCGTCATAAATACCCTGCATGCTGATCAAAGTAATGTCACGCAGCTTCCACCAATGCTGGCGATCGCCATACGTGTGTGCGGCAAGACTTGGGAACACATCCCTTAATGCCTGCACCATGCGCTGGGCTGTGCGGTGATTCACCTCGAACGCGATGACAATATCTTGCAAGCAGACGCCACGATGACGTGCCGCGCACATGCCCGCCAGCCGCAAGAGCTCCTGTGCTTTTCGGTATGACATGGCGTTCCCCCTCTTATCCCCGACAGCTTCTGACGTAGCAACTTGCGTAAGCTCTCTCTAGAGGGCGACTCGCTCTATGGTGTTCTTTTGATTGAGGAATAGTGCCATCACCGATGAGGGGGTGACGTCCAGGCATGCCTTCCTCAATCTACAGCGTAGACAGTGTTTCCCTCTCACCAACGTCCAGGCGGCGCATACCTTTATCAGGTGGCATGCGGCGTCTGCCTAAAACAGAGAACGGAACCAAAATGGCATTACCACCGAGAGCCTTCTTCACATTGCACGAAACCGCAACACGATGGGGCTGCACAATCGCCGACCTCGCGGGCTGGGCCAGCGAGGGTAAGCTCGATATCGTGACTGGCATTCCACTGGCCATATGCGGACCCGACAAGGTGTCCGGCAAGATCAGCATATCACCAATGGACATGCTGCCCCTCTTCAGGCGCAGCGGCACGGGGCCAACCACCATCCAGCTGATGCGGGTAAAACCTGAACGCGCTCACGACTGGGCTTACGTCACAGAGCCCGTTGATGGGGTTAAAGTCTCCATCGCCGACTTGCTCATTAGTGGCCACGATGTCGTGCGATTTGAGGATGAGCATGATTTACTGCGGCGCGTCGGTGGCGGCACAGGCGCGCTTTCACCCTATGACTGGGAAGGCATGTACGTGGCCTTGACCCGGCGCGTTCACGAACACGGCTTACCTGGGACACAAACAGAGTTGATCGCCGAAATGCAGGACTGGTTTGCCGATGTCGAAGAAAGCGGCGACGTGCCCGACGAAAGCACCATTCGGCGCAGGTTGCGGCCGTTCTGGCGCGCACTGCGCGGTGATGGCTGAACATCAAATATGTCAGGCGCGCTTCACATCAGCATCATGGACAATTTTGGGACGTGGGCGGAACATGCCAGCCACCGCATCAACGCCCGCACGCAGGGGCGAGTCCATCAGATGCGCGTAACGCTGGGTCGTTTGCATTTGCGTATGGCCCAGCAGCCTGCCGATCATCTCAAGTGATGCGCCACCACTGACCAACAAGGAAGCAAACGTGTGGCGCAAATCATGAATACGGACATCAGGCAGGTTGGCCTCTCGCTGCACGTTGATCCAAAACCTGCGGATTTCTTTTACAGGCTGACCGGGAACGTCGCCGGGAAACAGCCAAGGGTTATCTTTGGGCACCAAAAGAGCGCGTCGGCGCACGATGGCTGCGACATCTGCAGAAATCGGGATCCGGTGGATCTTGCGCTGCTTGGTGGTGGCGGCAGGTTTTGACCAGATGCCCAGTTCGAGATTGAACTGTTCAAACCGTGCTTGGCGCACCTCACCCACACGGCTGCCCGTCAGCATGCAGATCCGGATGATACCCGCTGCCCGCTGATCCTCGGCTGCGTCCAGCACGGTGGCCAGCCGTCCGATCTCTTCTTGCGACAGGAAGCGTTCGCGTGCGGTCTCGACACGCTTTTTGAACCCCGTGGCCGGGTTGTCCGTGCGCCAGCCCCAGCTGATGGCCAGCGTGAACATCTTGCGCAGCACTTCGCCCACGCGATTGGCCCGGATCGGGGTGGGCTTTGCGCCCTGCAGTTTGCGTGCACGGTTGTTTGGTTTTGCTTTGGACGGGCGGGCTCTGCCCTGCGCTATAATGTTCAGTAATGTGGCAACATCATGCGGCGTGATATCCGCTACCAGCTTGTTGGCCCATTGGGGCGCCACAAGCTTGGTCAGCATCGCACGCTGGTCGGCTGCATTCAGCGGTGCCAGATGCGGCACATGCTCAGCAAGATATCGGTCAATCATGTCTTTGAACCTTGGCGCTTCGCGCAGTTCGCTACGATCATCCAGCGGATCACGCCCCTCGTCGATTTCCCGACGTAGCTCACGCGCGCGTTCGCGGGCGGCCGTGACACTCCACTCCGGCCAGCGTCCAACTGCCATCCGGCGCTGGCGTCCTGCAAAGCGGTAATCCAACACGAACGACCGAGACCCTGATCGTAAGATGCGAATAGAGAGCCCCCGGATCTCAGTGTCGAACACCTGATAATCCCGATCTTCTTGCGCAATCAGGTCTCTCACAGTTTTTTCATTCAGGCGCAGTCGTTTAACCATATTTATTTCTCCTACTGCCACTGACACATGCGTAGATAAGCAGACCTATCAAGCGAAGCATGGACCTTTGACCGGCGCATAGGCGGTGACCGGCGGTGATGCGCCAAACGCTTGCCGGTCCCTGTAATCATTAATGAATTTCGAGGGGCGCATGTGTCACACCGCGGTGGGGCATGGTGGACCCGAAGTTGAGAGCGGCCAAACGACAGGCGCAGCGGCCAATCTGACACGATCCAAAGCGATTAATACCCAGATTTTTGTAAATCTTGTTTAATATCAATGACCGGCAAGGGTCTGCCCCCCTTGCCGGTTGGTTCAGTGCCCATGGATCACCGCCAAACCCCCTGAAACAAGGCGAAAGCTTGTAAATCGGTTGCGAACGCAGCGCGCGATGACATCGCGAGGCATCCGGCCCGCCCGATTTGCCGGTGCAAGATTCTTGCGCCAAAACGGCCGAACTCCATAAAACTTAATAATATCAATGACCGGCAAGCATTTGGCGCATCACCGCCGGTCAGTGCCTTCCCGCCACCCCTTCGTCTCTGCGTTTCTTGAGGCCTGCAATCCGTCCGGTTCGGGCGACAAACAGGAGACAGACGATGACACAACAAAGAACGGCTATGCATCCCACCAAAGCAAAGCTCTTGAGCGGCTGGATCAGCCGACTGGACCTTGCCCTTGAACTCGG
>NZ_JAWOAN010000228.1:0-25066 GCF_046498525.1 Yoonia sp. | reverse complement strand
CAGACCATGCCCGCCTTTGTCTATCTGGTGCCAGTGATCATGCTGTTTGGCGGCAACCTTGTTGCTGCGCTGATTGCGACGGTGATCTATGCCTTGCCGCCGCTGGTGCGGATCGGCGCAATGGGTTTCCGTGATATTCCCGCCGAAGTGGACGAAGCGGTCAGATGCTTTGGCACCGGCCCATTGCACGGGTTTTTCCGCATACGCCTGCCGCTGGCGGTCCCAGCGCTGGTTGCCGGGCTGAACCAGTCCATCATGATGGCGCTGGCGATGCAGGTCATCACTCCGCTGATCGGCGGGGGCGGGCTGGGCCGTGAAATCTACCACGGTCTTGGGCTGGCTGATTCAGGCCGCGCGCTGGTTGCGGGGATCTGTGTCGTTCTGATGGCAATCCTGCTTGACCGCGCACTGACATGTCTGGCGCAGAAAAAATCAAAACTATTCCACCGATGATGACCACACCCAATCTGAAAAGGAAGTGAACATGAAATACCCATATCGAAATCTGTTGGCGATTGGCGCAGTGACCCTTTCGCCGCTTGCTGCGACTCCGGCTTTTGCGGATGATCCGGTCAAGATCGCACAGGCCGACTGGACCGGTCCGGTCGTGGTCTGTGGGATCATCGCAAAAATCCTGACTGATGAAATGGGCGTCAGCGTCCGCCAGACACCGCTGCCGGTTGGCCCTGTCACGCACGAGGCGGTGATTGCCGGTGACATTGATCTGGGATGCGAGGACTGGCCCTCTTATAACCAGACGAAGGAAACGTTTATCGCTGAATTTGGTGGTGACGGAAGCGTGCGCTACCTTGGGGAAACCGGCAACGAAGGCAATACAGGTTATTTTGTGCCGCGCTACATGGTCGAAGGTGACAATGCCGTTACACCCGATCTGAAGTCGGTCACGGATCTGAACAATTACGTCGATCTGATGAAGGGGCTTGAAACCGGAGATCGCGGCCGGTTGATCGGATGCCCGGTGGTGAACTGGGCCTGCGAGGATCAGGCTCGTCTGGATACGCTGGGGGTGAATTTCCAGGCGGTCGAGCTGGGATCGGAAACAGCGCATTGGGCCGAAATGAAAGCTCGCTACCAGCGCGGGGAACCATTTGTGGCCTATGCGTGGGAACCGCACTGGATTCATGCCGAACTGGATCTGGTGGAACTGGACATGCCTGCCTATGATGAAGCGCAGTGGCCTGCGACTGACTGGCCCAATGATATTCCCTTCAACTATGGTTCGCTGCACCTTGAGGAAGAACATCCCCAAACCGCTCAGCTTGTCCGCAATGTGAAGATCACCAATGCGATCCAGTCACCGATGATCTTTGCCATAGATATCAACGGCATGGATCCCGATGACGTCATTGCAGACTGGATGGCGGCGAACGAGGATATCTGGCGGACCTGGCTGCCCTGATCTGAACAAAAACCTGTCTGCCGGGGGGGCAACCCCCCGTGCAAATTGATCCCACAGCACCTGTTGCGTGCCTGCGGCCAAGAGGAATGAACCCATGTTACAAAAGTCGATTGTGCAGCAACGATGCGGCACGCCATTTCACGAACGCACGTCTAAACTGACCCAGACAACCTGGTGGTATGGATGGTCACAGTATTTGATCCCGGATGTATTCTCAACGGTGGAGGAAGAAGTTGCCGCAATCCGTACCGCGGTTGCCATGATCGACATGTCACCGTTGCCGAAGGTAGATTTCAAAGGCCCTGATGCGATCCGCTTTTTCGATTATCTGACCGTGCGGAGCATGGCGAAGAATAGTATCGGGCACGTGCAATATACCTGTTGGACAAACGAAAAGGGCGCGTTGATCACCGACGGGCTGGGGTTTCGGCTGGCCGAAGATCATATCCTTGTTTCCTCTGACACCAGTATCAATTGGTTCCGGCAGAATGCCAAAGGCTTTGATGTAGAACTGGTCGATCGCACCGACGATTATGGCGTGCTGTCGCTGCAGGGGCCGCAATCGCGGGCGGTTCTGACGGATGCGACGGGCGAGGACTGGTCAGATTTCCCGTTCTGCCGAATCCGCCATGTGATGATTGGCGGCGCGCAGGTCTTTGTTGCACGGCAGGGCTTTACCGGCGAGCTGGGCTATGAAATATGGGTCAACCGCACCGATGGCACCACCGTTTGGGATGCGATCTGGCAGGCGGGCCTTGCCTATGGCGTCAAGCCGGCGGGCGAATATGCGCTGGACGTCGCGCGGATGGAAGCAGGACTGACCCTCGCGTCGTCGGATTATACCAATATCGGTCCTGACGGACGTAGCGCGCATGTGGTGGTGCGCCCCGATGAAACATCATCCCCGTTCGAGGTGGGGCTTGGTGGGTTGGTGCATGTGAATAAGGGCGATTTTATCGGCCGCGCAGCGCTGACCGCCGAAAAAGAGACAGGACCAAAGCGCAGGTTTGTCGGGCTAGAGCTGGAATGGCAGGATATTGTTGATCATTACGCCGCCAAAGGGCTGCCTCCAGAAATTGCGCCGCGCGTGCGCTGGGATGCAATGAAGGCGCAGTCGGATGGAAAAACGATTGGACGGGCAACATCGGCCACGTGGAGCCCTACCTTGGACAAGCTGATTGCCTTTGGCTGCATTGACATCGATCTGACTGAAACAGGAACGCAGATCGTCGTGGACTGGACCGATCAATGGGGCAAACCTGTTGGGTCGGTGCGGGCGCGTGTTGTCGATCTGCCGTTTATCACAGTGGCGCGGGCGACAGCCTGATGCAAACCCGTCCCGTCCGGTGTGGCCGGACGGGACGGACATACGCCCGCAGGTGGGAATGGGCAAAACTTGGAACCTATTTACGATGATATCGCGATTGCTGAAATAGAAAGACCGTCATGGATAGACGGAGTATTCTCGAAACAACTTTTGAAAACGGAACCAAACGATCTCTTTCTTGGGCAGTTGCCGCTTTGCCCCCAATCGGGCTCTGCCTCAATCTGTTTGATAGAGCGGCAGCACTGAGCAGGTCACCACTATGACCCCTTCTATATGTGCGCGAAAATCCTGCAGCCGCCGATGCCAGCATCCGTGTCGTCGTCGCGACTGCACAGCAAAGTCTAGGCAGATGCCCTTGGGTGACAGCGTGCCGGATACAATGCACCCGCCGGTCACGGTTCTTTCAACACCCCGGACCGAAACATCGCTCTCGGGCGACCAGTGCTTCTTCGAGCTCACAACTATCCCTCCTGAATTTTCCAGTTTCAGGATAGTTGCGCCATACGGATTGAGGCTGAACCGACTTAAGGGCAACGCGACAGCATTGGTCGCGCTGGCGCGGCGCATTGGTGTTGTTCTTCATCGCATGGAGCGGGACGGCACAGAGTTCAATCACGCAACCCGACCAATCATTGATGGCATTCAGACAGTATTAGGTGCTTGGAAGCGAAATATTTAAGGCTGCTTGACTGCGGCCCTTCGCGGACCGCCTGCGAACTGCCGGGAAACCACCTAAAGTTGTTATCACAGCCGTCGCCCGTAAACTTGTGACGATTGTCAAAGCGTTGTCCAAGTCTCGTCTGAAATGGATCAATCAAGCCGCCTGAAAAATACTGTTACCAGACGCTTTGGGGCCAGTCTTGTGGTGCAGTGTTACCCATGTGCCAGCCCGAGGATATTGCGCGTTACTTGCCAAGTCGCGACGTGGCGTTCGTATTTATCGCATAAGTCTGCTGCGCGTTGGACCAGTGCCGCGTTAGACGGGGCCAGCGTATTACGATCAAGGCGCACGTTGTCTTCCAGTCCGGTGCGGGTGTGACCCCCCTTTGAAATGGCCCATTCACTGACGCGATGTTGCGACGCGCCGATACCAGCCGCGCACCACAGTGCGTCAGGGGCAAGCCTTTTCAGCGTTTCAATATAAAAATCAAAGATCGGTTCATCCGCGGGCATGGCATTTTTAACGCCCATGACAAACTGCACGTAGAGGGGTGATTTCAGGCGTCCGTCAGCGGCCATGCGCGCAGCTTGCACAATGTGCGACAGATCGAACGCTTCGATTTCCGGCTTTACCTTGTTGGCGGCCATCTCGCCAGCGAGCCAGTCTACCAGATCGGGGCTGTTTTCATATACACGTGTGGGGAAGTTGTTGGATCCCACAGTTAGCGACGCCATATCCGGCGCAAGGTGCAACATGCCACCGCGTTCGCGGCCCGAACCGGACCGCCCGCCTGTTGAAAACTGGATGACCATGCCTGGACAGTGAGTCTCCAGCCCTTCCTTCAGGCGCGCAAACCGGTCGGGGTCAGATGTCGGTTTGCCGGCGTCATCGCGCACATGGCAATGCGCAATCGTGGCACCCGCCTCGAACGCAGCCTGCGTGCTTTCTATCTGCTCCGAAATGGTAATCGGAACAGCTGGATTGTTATCCTTGGTCGGCAAGGAACCGGTAATGGCAACGCAGATGATGCAGGGGTTGGACATGGATCAGAGTCCGCCGATGCAGGTATATTTCGTTTCAAGGTAGTCATCGATACCCTGCCACGATCCTTCCTTTCCAAGACCAGACTCCTTTAGACCGCCAAACGGGATTTCAGGCATCACGATCAGGACTTCGTTGATCCCGATCAACCCGTATTCCAGTTTGTCCTGCAGGCGGAACATGCGTGACAGATCTTGGGTATAGGCGTAGCAGGCCAGCCCGAAATTCGTGTCATTGGCCGATGCAATGACGTCGCTTTCGCTCTCAAACCGATAGATCGGCGCGATAGGGCCGAAAATTTCCTCGGTCGTCACGCGCATGTCGGGGGTCGCATCGGATATCACGGTGGGCTGGAAAAACAGTCCGCCCCGATCATGCGGGGCACCGCCAGTTACCAGATTACCACCTTTGGCCAAGGAATCGGCTACCAGACTTTTGATTTTGGCAAGCGCCTGAGTGTCGACCAATGGGCCTTGCTCGGCACCTTCTTCGTTGCCCGGGGCTACTTTTAAAGCGGCGACGCGCGCGGCGAACGCCTCCACAAAGCGATCATAGATACCGGCCTGAACAAACAAGCGGTTGGTGCAAATGCAAGTCTGGCCGGCATTGCGGAATTTGGCAATCAGGGCACCGTTGACCGCTGCATCAATATCGGCGTCGTCAAAAACGATAAAGGGTGCATTACCGCCAAGTTCCATCGACATGCGCTTGACCGTGCCAGACGCCTGCGCCAGCAGTTGCTTTCCGATTTCTGTCGAGCCGGTAAAGGTAATCTTGCGCACTTTCGGGTTGGCGGTGATTTCCGCACCGATCGCGCGTGCGCTGCCGGTCACGATATTCACCACACCGGGCGGGAAGCCGCATTGTTCTGCCAAGTGTCCCCAGACAAGGGCGGAGAGGGGCGTCGCGCTGGCGGGTTTGACGACCACGGTGCAGCCCGCTGCCAGTGCAGGCCCCAGTTTGCGTGCCAACATCGAGGACGGGAAATTCCACGGTGTGATTGCGGCAACAACGCCGACTGGATGACGCGTGGTCATCAGTTTGCGCCCCGCGACGGGCGACGGAATGACAGCGCCGTCGGTCCGGCGCGCCTCTTCTGCGAACCACAACACATATGCAGCAGACGACGCTACCTCTGCCCGTGCCTCGGCCAGGGGTTTGCCCTGTTCGGCGGTCATCATGGCTGCCATCGGTTCGAGATTGTCCAGAATGGCATCGTGCAATTTGCGCATCAACGCCACGCGCTGGCCAAGCGGCATTGCGGCGTACGCCGGGAACGCTGCATCTGCGGCATCGATTGCGCAGCGGGTCTCTTCAGTACCTGCATTTGGCACAGTAGCGATGACCTCGCCCGTCGCAGGGTCGGTGACATCGAACGTCTTGCCATTGTCGGCATCGACCCATTGGCCGTTGATCAGGTTTTGTTGACGGATCAGCGGGCCAAATCCTGTATCTGCAAGTCGCAGGGGGCTGTTCATGACAAGACCTCGTGTGTTGCGGCGCGCAGCGCCTTGACGACGATGTCGATCTCGTCGCGCGTAATGCTAAGTGGCGGGGCAAAGCCCACGATGTTGCCTTCGGGCATGGGGCGGGCAATGACACCAAGACGGGACATCGCTTCGGAGATTTGCGGGCCGACAGTCATTGGCGCAAACCAGTCGCGGGCTTTGGGGTCTTTCATGAATTCAACCGCGACCATAAGGCCGACGCCGCGCACTTCGGCCACGTTGGGATGATCGCCGACGGCATCTTTCACGGCCTGCAAAAGATAGGCGCCGTTGTCGCGCGCGTTGTCCACCAATGACAGCCTATCCACCAGATCAAGCGTTGCAATACCTGCAGCAGCACTCAGCGGGTGGGCAGAGTAGGTCCAGCCATGGGCAAGTGCGCCAAAGTCGGTCGTTCCCTGTTTGAGAATATCAAACACCCGCTGGGACATGATAGAGCCGGACAGTGGTGCGTAGGCAGATGTCAGCCCTTTGGCGATCGTCATGAAATCCGGTCGCAATCCGAAGTGTTGCGACCCAAACATAGATCCGGTGCGCCCGAAACCGGTCACCACCTCGTCGGCGATCAGCAAGATGTCGTGACGGTCCAGCACCTCTTGCACACGGGCCCAGTAACCCTCGGGTGGGGGAATCAATCCGCCCGTTCCCATCGCGGGTTCACCGACAAAGGCGCAGACGGTTTCCGGCCCCGCATCCATGATCATGCCCTCGAGTTCTGCGATCAAGAAGTCGAGATAGTCAGCCTCGGTCATGTCGTCGTCCGGGCGACGCAGGTAGTGGGGGCAATGGGTGTGTAGGAAACCGTCTAGCGGCAAGTGGAACCGCGCATGGTACGCGGCCAGTCCGGTCATCGAACCGGACACCAGACCGGACCCGTGGTAGGCGCGCCAACGGCTGATGATCTTGCGCTTTTCAGGTTTGCCACGCAGGATGTTGTAATGCCACGCAAGTTTGACGTTGGTTTCGTTCGCATCCGACCCTGAAAGTCCAAAGTAGACGCGCGCCATATGATCTGGCGCACGGTCCATGACCATTTTGGCCAGTTTGATGGCCGGTTCGTTTCCGTGACCCGCAAAGGCGTGGAAAAACGCCAACTTGTTGACCTGTTCGGAAATCGCATCAGCAATTTCCGTGCGCCCGTATCCTGCGTTCACACAATAAAGTGCCGCGAAAGCATCAAGAAATTCGTTGCCGTCGCGGTCGGTAATATAAACGCCCTTCCCGCCAGTAATGATCCGGCCGGGCGTGGTTCCGTCCGCATGGTTGGCGGTGTGCGTCGTTGGATGGAAAAGGTTGTCGCGATCCCACGCGGCAAGCGTGTCGTTCAGCTGTGCGTCCGGTATCATATCAGGCTCTCATATCGGGTGTTGGCGACCAGTTCCGGCACACTGGCCTGATTGGGCAGGGCAAGCAGCATGGTCACCAGTCCCGCAACAGTTTCGGGTGTCAGGCGGTCGGCCTTTGGTGTCACGCCGGGAATGTTCGCAATCAGATCCGTGTCGATCGCACCGGGGCACAGGGCCGTGGCACGCACACCGTCTTCATAACCGGCGGCACGGGTGGCTTGTGTCAGGACGTGCAGCGCGTGCTTGGTCATTGAATATCCGATGGAGGTACCCTGACGAAACCGTTTGGCATCCGTCGATGCTATATTGATGACGCGGCCCCGTCCGCAGGCGCGCAAATGGGGCATCGCCGCCTTGATTAGTCGGAACGGTGCCTTGACGTTGATGGCCCAAAGATCGTCCAGATCATCCTCGGTGCCTTGTTCGAAGTCGACCATCCGCAAGATACCGGCGTTGTTGACAATCGCCGTCAATTCGCCGTGCTCAGCGACCGTTGCATCGACCCATGCGGCGGCAGAAGCCTGATCGGTGGCATCAAACGGATGCGCTGATACTGCATCCCCGAACTGATTGGCCTGCGTCAGATCCCGCAGGCCAAGGGACACAGTCCACCCTTCCTCAATCAACGCGCGGGTAATCGCGGCCCCAAGGCCCCGACCGCCACCAGACACCATGACAACTTTTGGCATCAGAACAGTCCCTGGTATACGCCACCGTCATTCACAATGTTCTGACCGGTCGTGAATCCGGCTTGGCTGGAACACAGGAACGCGATCAGGTCGCCACATTCGGCAGGGTCGGCAAAGCGTCCCGCAGGGCAGTTATCCAGTCGGTTCTGCACAATGGCCTCATAGGTGGTGTTGCCGCGTTCAGCGTGGCCGTGCAGGTTTGTTTGTAGCGCGTCGGTGTCGAACAAGCCCGGGCAGACGGAATTGATAGTCACATTGTGGCCGATCAACTCACGTGTCATGGCCGCCGTCGCCCCCGACAGCGCAAGGCGCGCGGCGTGGGTATGGGCAAACCCGACTTGCGGGAATTTGATGAAACTGACCGACATGTTCACGATGCGTCCGAATTTACGGTCTTTCATACCGGGTGCGACCGCTTGGATCATCTCGATCGACGACATGAAATGCACTTCCATCCAGTAGCGCCAGTCGTCCGGCGTGATTTGGTCGTAGGGGGTTGGCACCTGCCGCACACCGGGGTTGTTCACCAGGATGTCACATTTGCCGCCTGCGGCATCTAGTATTGCGGCGCGACCTTCAGCGGTGTTGAAATCGACCGGAACGGCAGTCGCCTCTACCCCGAACTCGTCACGAATTGATTGCGCCGCCTCTTCCAGCGGGCCTTCGGTGCGGGCGTTCATAATTACTGAAACGCCTTCGCGGGCGAGCGAGCGGGCAGCGGCAAGCCCCAGCCCGCGACTCGCGGCGGCGACGATTGCTGTTCGCCCTGACAAACCAAGATCCATTTGTAGTACTCCTTAGATATTTCTAGCGGGTTTCAGGCGACGCGCTGTTTTGGCGAAACCAGTTGTTCCATGCCGGCCAGCAGTTCATCAAGGGACGACCCTGTGAGCGGACGTAGCGGTGGACGCAAAGACCCTGCACCCGGCAGACCGGCCGCGTTCATCACTGCTTTGGTGGCGGGGTACAGCGTGCGACCGTTGGCGGTATACAGGTCGGTCATTGCGATGCCTGTCTTCTGAAGCTCCCAGGCTTCGTCAACGCGACCCGCGGCCGTAGCGTGCCAGATTTGCATGCAGTCGGTCCAGACGTTTGGAAAGCAGTCGATATGCCCGTCTGCCCCTGCGAGCGAGGCCGCGACACCGAGCGTCGAGGAAGGGCCACAAAAGACGCGAACACGGTCTTTGACGGCAGCCAGCGTGCGGTGAAAATTCCCCCAGTCACCGCTGCTTTCCTTGATTGCAACGACGTTGTCCAAGTCGACGAGTATGTCTGCAATCTCGGGCGTGATCGCGTTTCCCGCATTTCCGGGAATGTTATACAGAACGACAGGAAGCGTTGCCTTGTCGTTGATCGCCTCAAAATGGGCGATCATCTCTGATTTGGTTAGATGGACAAAATAGGGCGGCAAGACCAGAGCGCCGTCCGCACCCGCGCCGCGTGCGGCGTCGATCTGTTCGATCACCTCGGCTTGCGAAATCGCACCTGTTCCTATGATGGCCGTTCCGCGACCTTGGCAAGACGCTACGGTCAGTTCGGCCAGCCGCAAACGTTCTTTGAATGACAGGGCCCAGAATTCACCGGTGCATCCCGCAGCGACGATGCCGGTTGCGCCGGCATCTAGCAAGCGGTCCATATTCGCTGTGTAGCTTTCGTCGTCCAATGCGTAGTCGGCACGAAATGCGGTGGTAACCGCAGGCATGGGCCCGCTCCAAGAAATGCTGTCTCTGTTCATGATTAGGTTCCCGATTTTACGGTTGTTAGGTTGGTTTTTTTGGTGGAGATCGGTGCGACAGGGACATTCAGTCGTTCGCCATGTGTGCCGGGGGCAAAAATGTGGGCAAAACTGGTGTCAAATGACAGTTGCACTGTTTCACCGATCGCCCAGCTTCGTGGGGCAGGGACGCGGCCCTTCAGGCGTTGGCCGCCTTCCAGTCCGATGATGACTATGTTTTCGTGCCCTGTTTTCTCAACGACCTGAACAACGCCCGACACAGGGCCACTGCCGATGTTGACGTGTTCAGGGCGCACGCCGAAACAGGCAGGGCCCGCTTTGGCAGACTCGTTCAACGGACCTACAGGCAGCGTCATACCGGGCGCGGTAAATGTCCATGACCCGTTCTTTTCTGCAAGCTCACCGTCCATCAGGGTCATCCCTGGGGTACCGATGAAGCTGGCGACAAAGCGGTTGGCGGGTTCGGCATAGACTTCGGCAGGGGACGCGAACTGTTGCAGCTTGCCGCCCTCCATAACCGCGATCCGGTCGGACATCGTCATTGCTTCAAGCTGGTCGTGTGTCACGTAAACCATGGTGCGACCAAGACGATGGTGCAGCTCGACCAGTTCAACGCGCATGTAGCCGCGCAATTTCGCATCAAGGTTGGACAGCGGTTCGTCCAGCAAGAACACTTGCGGGTCACGGACCAGCGCGCGCCCCAATGCGACACGTTGCTGTTGACCACCCGAAAGCTGGCGCGGCTTGTGTTTCAGCAGCGGCGTCAGTTGCAACAGATCGGCCGTTTTCGCAACCGCCGCCTCGCGCTCGGCTCTTTTGACGCCCCGCTTTTTCAGCGGATAGGCCATGTTATCGCCTACCGTCATGTGCGGGTAAAGCGCGTAGGACTGGAACACCATTGCGATGTCGCGCTCACCGGGGGCAAGATCATTGACAACGCGGTCCCCGATGCGGATTTCGCCCGAGCTTGGAAATTCCAAACCCGCCAGCATCCGCAATGTTGTCGTCTTGCCGCAACCGGACGGGCCGAGCAGCGCGACAAATTCGCCTTCTTTGATATTCAGGTCCAGACCATGGACCGCAGTAAAGGCTCCGAATTTTTTCTGAACCTTGGAAAAGACCACTTCGGCCATGGATTATCCTTTCACCCCGCCGGCACCGAAGCCGCGGGTTAGATAGCTTTGCA
The DNA here is from genome assembly GCF_046498525.1 of Yoonia sp. Taxonomy (GTDB): domain Bacteria; phylum Pseudomonadota; class Alphaproteobacteria; order Rhodobacterales; family Rhodobacteraceae; genus Yoonia. The sequence continues at coordinate 14,153 of NZ_JAWOAN010000228.1, read as the reverse complement.
GGAAGGCGAAAACGATGATCAGCGGCACCGACATCATCACAGACGCTGCCATCAGCAGTGACCATTCGATGTTGAAGCTGGAGATCAGCATGTTCATTACGCCGGTCGTCAACGGGCGTGATGCGTCCGAATTCACGAGAACCAGAGCGTAGAGGTATTCGTTCCAGCTGAGAATAAACGTGAAAAGAGCGGTCGAGATGATACCGGGAAGAAGCTGTGGCAGGATCACGTCGCGAAACGCGCCCATGCGTGTCGCCCCGTCGCACAGTGCCGCACTTTCCAGATCTTCGGGAATACCGGCCATGAATGACCGCAAAAGCCACAGCGCGTAAGGCAGCGCAAATGTGGTGTAGGCGATCACAAGGCTGAAGATCGTATTGGACACGCCCAGACCCACCAAAAGCAGGTAAAGCGGAATGATGAGGACGACCGAAGGCAATAGGTAGGTGAACAGCACCAGAAACGCGAGGCTTTCGCGGCCGCGGTATTTGAACCGCACAAGGCTGAATGCTCCGAGCGTTGCAACGGCGACAACGACAAGGGTGGTTGCCGACGACAAGATAATCGAATTGCGGAAATAGACGAGGAAATTGGTATCGCTCAGTAGCTTCCAGTAGTGTTCTAACGTCCAAGTCTCAGGCATGATCGTGGGCGGTCGGCGGAACAGTTCAAAACCGGGTTTGAGCGACGTGACCAGCATCCAGAACAGTGGAAAGGCAACTGCAAGGACGATAGACCAGGCAAAAAGGTTGAACAGGATTTTCTTGAATGTAGGCATTACACGCCCTCGTCATTTTTTGTGCGGCGGATATAGACAAGCATGAAAACCAGCATAATCAGCATCATGACAACGGCGTAGGCTGACGCCATGCCCATATCGTTAAGCGCAAAGGCTTCTTGATAAACCAGAAGCGGCAAGGTCTGCGTGTCATCCAGTGGTCCACCGCCGGTGAGAAGATAGATCATGTCGAATTCTTTGAAATCCCAGATGGCGCGCAGCATGATAATCACGACCAGCACGTCGCGCAGTTGCGGCAAAGTAACGTCAAAAAACCGTGCTATCGGACCAGCACCGTCGATCTTGGCGGCCTCGTAAAGCGCTTCCGGAATGGACTGAAGTCGCGCAAGAACGGCAATGACAACAAAGGGAAAGTACTTCCAGGCACCCACCAGAATGACCGAGATCATCGCATTGGGCATGGTGCCAAGAAAATCCATCGGAAACTCGATGATGCCGACCTTCACCAGGAAATGGTTTAGTATGCCGTAAAGGTCGTTGAACAGCCATTTCCAGACCAGAACCGCAACGACGGTAGAGATGAAATAGGGAAACAGGATCAGTGAACGGGCGAGACTGCGAAACCAGATATTCTGATGCAGCACCAAGGCGATGCCGATACCCAGAATGATCTGCAAAGACAGCGTGCCGACCGTCCAGATCAACGTATTGCCAAGTGCGTTCCAGAATCTACCGGATTGCAATAGCTCGGAATAGTTGCTGATGCCGACCCATTCACCTTCCAGAGTGGGCGTAAAGACGCTGTAAAACGACAGATAGATCGCCGAGAAAAGCGGATAGACAATGACCGCACAGAAAATAAGAACTGTGGGCGCAATCAATGCCATGCCAAGCGCCGCGTAGCGTCTCTCGAGCAGTGTTTTGTGAGTAGACATAGGGGACTTTCATTATCTGGCCGCTCCGATACCGGAGCGGCCACTTTCACGTGCAAGAAGACTTGGCGCTGGTCAGCCCTGCATGATCTGTTCGATAGTGGTTGATGCGTTGCTGATCGCTTCGTCCACGTTATCGCCGTTCAGAACGACCCGCTGAACCAGATCCGCGATGACGTTGGATCCGATGATCTCGCCGGCTTTGTCATTGGAGGCGTGATCGGCGCTCTCGTAGCCTAGGTTGAACCCGCCGGCGGCAGCGGCTGCCATCAGATCTACTTCTTCGGGGTATTTCTGGATGATATCGTTGTCCTGATACAGCGGGTTGCTATTGATCGATTCAATCACTGGCAAAACGTGGCCCGGCGCAGCATGCAATTGCTGGATGTAACCTTCCGGATCAAACAGGAAGGCAGCAAACATCTTGGCTGCGTCCTTGTTCTGCGACTGGGCAGGAATGAACACGGATGGGAAGTCGTTGAATGTCCAGGCGGCTACGTCTTCGGAAATGCGTGGGTAGGTTACGCAGGTGATATGATCTGCAAGTGACGGGTTCTGGTCGCGCACGTTGGCCAAAACACGGCCTGTATAAATGCCGCTTGCCGTCGCGCCGGAAACGAATCCTGTCAGGCTTTCACCCCACGAATAGTTGGTGGCACCCGGTGGGCAATACGCACGCATCTCGCGGTAGAATTCCAGTGCATTGCGGGTGCCTTCGTTGTCGATGGCAACCTGTAGATCTGGCGAAAACACCTGTCCGCCGGCCTGATGAATAAAGCCGATAAAGATCAGCGATGTCATAGAGTTGCTGCCGTAGGGCAGGGGCGCGCCGTAGATGCCCCCCGTTTGCATCGCGGCCATCGCTGCGCGCATTTCGTCCCATGTCACGGGGGCTTTGTCGATGCCGGCCTGTTCCATCAGATCTGTGCGCAGCCACATCATGTTGGCGGCAGAGTTGCCGATGCCCGTGCCGCAATAATTGCCGTCAGATGTGCGAAAGACGTCGTTGGCGCCCGGATAGAAATCATCCGCGCCGATTGCGTTGATAACGTCGTCGAAGGGTTCGACCATTCCGTTGGCGTAGTAGGACTGGACTGCGAAGGATGGCAGGTGCGTGACAACATCTGGAACTTCACCAGACGAGAATGCAGCGGCAAGTTGCGGTGCGTACCCTTCATCGGATGTGGTTTCGAAGACTACAGTGATTTCAGGGTGCAAAGCTTGGAACTTCGCAATCTGGAATTGGTAGGCCGCGACTTGGGCCGGCGCACCTTGTGGCGACCACCAGCGAATAGTCGTGTCGGACTGCGCACGCGCCTTTATTGGCATCGTTGCCATTGCTGTCGTTGCAGTCAGCCCCATCAGTGCAGTGCGGCGCGTCATGTTGCCCGCATTCCTTGGTAGTTTAATCACGGTTATCTCCCATCGGTTCAATTGTTCGCATAACGAACTATTGTGCGATCATTGATCGTAATTGCGAGTCGCGCAACCATAAAATTCATAAAACTGTGGATTCGATCTTGTGGAATCTTGTGATAGGAAAGACCGAACACAAATTGCAGGGCAAAATCGATGGTGTGCCCGCAACCGCGCTGCAAGGAAAACGCATGGCAGATATAGCAAAGAAGAAACAGACTGCCGCAAAGGCAACTGGAAGGTCCGGTTTGATGACTGCCGTCGCCGAGATTGATGAAAGTCTTGTGGATGATGCGGTTAGCTCGCGCGACTACGTCAATTCTTTGGCGCGGGGGCTTGAAGTGCTTCGGGCGTTCAACCGCACACGCCGGAAAATGACGCTGTCAGAGGTGGCTACGGAAACCGGCAATACGCGTGCAGGTGCGCGACGCATTCTGTTGACGCTGGTGCGCGAAGGGTATGCGGTGGCCGATGGCCGCCTTTTTGATTTGACGCCCCAAGTACTGGAACTTGGTTTTTCGGTTCTGTCATCCAAAGGTGCCTGGGACATTGCGCGACCCTTTATCGAACATCTGTCCGCAGACATTCGCGAAAGTGTCTCGGCCGCTGTTTTGGATGACTACAGCGTCGTCTATGTCAGTGGCACGCAGTTTCACCGTGTCATCAGCGTCGGCATCACGGTTGGTCGACGTTTTCCTGCACATGCAACCGCGACCGGCCGGGTCCTGCTGTCGTCGTTACCTGACGAACAATGGCCCGAAATGCTTGATGCGATTACGCTCACCCGCATGACCGATCGCACCGTGACGGACAAAAAGGAATTTGCGAAAATTCTGGAACATGTTCGCAAGCAAGGCTGGGCGCTTGTCAATCAAGAACTGGAAGTGGGCCTTATGTCGATTGCTGTTCCTGTCTACCGCACGTCGGGCAGCATTATCGGTGCCATCAATGTAGGCATTCCCACACTTCGCATGACGCCGGAAGGCATGGTGGACGAGATTTTGCCAAAGCTGCAGGCAACGGTTGAGGACATATCGAACGCGCTTCGCCGTTAATTGCTAAATCGTCGGGGAGAAAACCTGTCGACATCAACGTCCGGTGGTATGCCCATTACCATTTGCGCAGCGATACGGCCAACTAACGGGCCAAGCGTGTAGCCCGCGTCCCCGGGAATCGCCATGGTGACCCGGTCCGCATCGGGCAGGGGGCCGATGACGGATGCACCGTCAATCGTTGTGTTCATGCCGGCCCATGTGCGGATCACGCGCAGGTTGGAAATGGCAGGTGCTAGTCGTGCCGCCAGTGCCACATTGCGTAGCATCGAATCCGGTCGCACAGTGGGTGTGGTATTGCGGCCCGTGGCCGTAGCGGGCCATCCGCCCCCGATCACGATCTGGCCGGTTCCGAATTGTTTCAGCGTGATCGATCGTTCAGCATGCTGTACAAGATGATTAATGCAAGGGGCAGCCGGTTCGGTGATATTCATATGCAACGGTTCGGCCTTTGTCGGCAACGTCACACCAAATCCGGCGACCAAAGGGCCAGTGCCCCATGCTGCGGCGACGATCACCTGCTCACTCGTCAGGGTGTCTTGTTGGGTCTCTACCTCCACCCCGTGCGGCGTCGTGCGGACCTGCATGACCCGTTGCGCGAACCTTGCCACTCCAGCCGCCTCGGCACGCATCCTGAGAAGTCGACTGGCGATCAGGGGGTTCAGTTTCCCTTCGTCACGGCACAGTTCGGCGCCGATGATCTGCGGCCCAAGCCACGGCGCGATCTCATCAAGTTCGGAACGGTTCAGGATGTCCACTGAAAGCCCCTGCGCGATTTCCCGTTCCGCCTTTTTGGCCAGAAACGCAAGCTGCTCTTCGGTTTCCGCCAGCATCAAACCGCCCTTTCGAACAAGTTCCACGCCGCCAAGCGCCGCGTCCAGCCTGACCCATTCATCTGCCGCCGCACGGTAAAACGGCAATGCCGCTTCAAGATTGGGAACCTGATCGGGATACAGCCGCATAAAGCGGCTTTGCATTTGGACGTGCAGCGATCCGGCATTGGTGTCCGATCCGGCATTTACTCCTTCGTCCACCAGCGCGACCGATGCGCCCGCCTCGGCCAGCGTGACTGCGGCCAGCGTTCCGCAGACACCGCCACCAACGACAATGAAGTCAGTCTTTGGCATTTACAGCCTCTTCGGCGGCAAGTATCGCGGAAATTGCGACGGGTTTGATCGGCACACGCGGTGCGAAAAAGCTGAGGTCCTCGATTGGTTTGCCTGTCGTTTCGGCCACTAAGCGCGCCGCCACCGGCCCGCAATACCGGCCCTGACAGCGGCCCATGCCAACCCGTGTTGCCCGCTTGAGCGTGCCTGCGTGTCCGGGTTTGTCATCCAGACCTACGCATATGTCCTCAAGCGTCAGTTCCTCGCAGCGGCAGATGATCGTATCGTGGGGCAGGTCCGTGATCTTGCGCGGTGCGATGTCATAAAGCGGCCAAAGCCGCGATTGAAAGCGACGGTGACGCGCCAGTCTGCGATGCATACCTCGCAGGGCATGGGCACCTGCGAACCCCGATGCAGCCGCCGCATGGGTGCCCGCGATTGTGCCTTCTTCACGTGCCGCTGGTGCGCCACCTAGTCCCTTGCAGTCGCCCACGGCGTAAAGCCCGCGAATGTTCGTTCGCATGGCGTCGTCCGTCTGGCACCGCAGGTGTCCCATGGCGGCATCATACTGCATCGAAACACCCAAAAGGCGCAGAATTTCATTCTGCGGTTCGAAGCCGGCGTTCATGCAAACTGCATCTACCTCTACCGTGTCTTGCATGCCGCCCGGGTTCTGAAACGTCGCGGCAAGCGCGCCCTTATGCTGCGTCACGCTGACAAGCTCACAAGAATTTCGGGCAGTCGCGCCCAAACGCCTGAGGGCGATTTCCATTTTAAGCCCTTTGATCGCGAGGGCGGGGCCGGACATCGCCATGATCGCCGCGCGCAGGGGACGGGTGACAGGGTGCGGTGCGCGTTCTGCCAACCTCACGATCTTTGCGCCGCCACGGGCAAGTTCAACCGCGACCTGAAGGTTCAGCGGTCCTGATCCGCAGATTGCTACACGCTTTCCGGCAAGCGACTGATAGCTGCGCCAAAGAGTTTGCGCCGCGCCGGTTGTCATCACCCCCGGCAGGGTCCAGCCGGGAACGATAACGGGGCGTTCATAGGCCCCCGTAGCAACTATGGCCGTTTTCGGGCGGGCAATGATTGGGTTCTCGTCCTGTTGCGCCATGAACAAAAGATCATCGAAAGCGCCCCAGATTTCGACGCCCGTTAGAATGGTGACGCCAGCGGATTTGGCATCGGCCACAAGATCTGCGCCTTGACGTTGTTGTGCGTCCAGCAGCGCCCCATCGGCAGACTGTTTATAGTATTGCCCACCAGACACTTTGCGTTCGTCCAGAACCACGACATCGGCACCTGCGCGCGCCGCAGCTATGGCCGCCGACAAACCGCCAGCGCCGCCGCCGATCACCAGCACATCGGGTGACAGGTTGATCGGTTCGCCCAGCGCATATGCCTTGCCGGAAAATTCCGGGAAAGGCACCTGTTGCGTAACGATCATATTGTTCTTTGCGGGTGACATGCAGGCACGCTGGTTCGGTTGCCCGTCGACGGTGACAAGACAGTCCTGACACACTCCCATGCCGCAAAACATGCCTCTGTCCGCCGACTTTGCTGTGGTGCGAAATGAGCGATGTCCCGCGTCCGTCAGTGCCGCTGCGAGGCTCTGGCCTTGTTGGGCCTTGACGGTCTGGCCATCAAATGAAAATTGGATTTCAATCATCGTTGGCGTCTTTCAGAAGTGCGTCTCTTGTCGCGACAAGGCTGGCGACAGCTTGGGCGCGCCAGGCGACGCGGTTCGCAATCTGGTCATGTCGCAGTAACGCGCGGCGTTCGTCAACGACCTGCGTCACAAGATCGTCATTCCAGTCTACAGTTTCGCCGCGGGCTTCGCCCATCCGCTTGTAGGCGGGGCCCATCCGGTCTGCATGGGCGCGGATCCCGCCGGGTGTGTTCAGTTCGGCGGTCTCGAACGGGCCGGACAGCGCCCAACGTGGCCCAAGGCCCAGCCGCATGATGTTGTCAATTCCGGCAACATCGGTAACACCTTCCTGAACCAACCGGTAGGCCTCTCGCAGCACGGCACCCTGCAGGCGGTTCAGAACAAAACCTTCGATTTCATGCCCAAGGAGGACCGTCGCAAACCCTGCGGCCTGAAACATCTGGTCTGCCGCCTGCATAATTTGTGCGGTCGTGCCTTGGGCGGGGACAAGTTCGATGACGCGCAATACCGATGGCGGATTGACCGGATGTGCGACAAGGCAGCGCGCCTGATCTGCGGGTTCAGGAACAATGCACGAAACGGTAATGGCGGAAGATGCAGTGGCAAGAACGGTGTCGGCACCAGTTTTTCGCAGGAGGTCGGCAAAAATTGCTTGCTTGATCGCAAGATTTTCGGGGCCGCATTCAATGATCATCGCAGCCTTGCCTAAATGGTCGTCTGCGGTGTCTGCAACATCGACTGATGCGGGGGTGCCACGGGCCAATCCGGCCTTGGCAATTGCCGTGCGCTGTTGCGCCAAGGTCGCATGGACCGACAGGCGCCGTTCTGCCTTTGGATCGACGATGACGACGGGTGCACCAGCCTCTGACAGAGTGGCCGCAAATGCGACGCCGATAGAGCCTGCACCAAGAATTACGATGGGGGACTTTCTAAGTGACATATTCGGGTCTCCGTGAAGTTGTTCACCTAACGCACAGATGTGCGATGCAATCAATCTGGAAGTTGCAATTGAAGTGGGGCTAATAGAATGACCGATGATGTGGCAAACGTTGCACATTTTCAGGCGTTTGATGCTTCGACGGGGCTGACAGGACTTGTGCTGCCCCGTCGAAGCAAGGCTGACCTAGGCGCGACCTTTCCAGCCGTGTGCCGCCAGAATGTCGTGACTGGCGCGGATATCACCGTCCGGATCGGCGCCCGGTTGCAGCGCGTCAGTGATGATTTCCATCACGGTCACACCTGTATAGTCGATGTCGTCCAGTGCCTTGGCAACAGGGGCGGGGTCAACAATGCCTGTACCAAGACGTTCGTGTTTGAATTCGTCATAGCCTGAATCCGAAATATGAACGTTCTTGCACATGTCGCCCAGCAACCTGATGCCATCCGCTGGATCTTCCTTGATGAACGCCGCATTGCACACATCGTAATTGACGCCAATTTCAGGCCCGATCAATTTGGCTGTGTCGATCATGTCCTGCACCGTTGGCAGATAGGTAAACGGCACATTTTCCAGCAAAAGCTGCACGCCGGTCCCTTTGGAATAGGCTACCAGTTCCTGCATACCTTCGACGAACCAGTTTAGCATCCAGTCGTGTGGCGGGTTGATCAGGCTGTTTACCGGACCGGGGATTGCGACGACATAGGGACATTCCCATTCTGCTGCCAGATCGATCGCTTCTTTATAGCGGTCCAATGTGTAGGCGCGCATCAGTCGGTCGACGCCGTTGGGGTTATTGTCCAGCGCTGGATAGCAAAAACTGGAAAATTTACCGCCTTCGCCGTTGAGCCATGCCTTATATTCGCGACGGTCCTTTGTGGTCAGTTCGCGTGGCCAGCAATGGGGAGGAAAGATCATCATTTCATAAGTATCAAATCCCAGCGTTTTCAGATGCTTGAGTGCATCAAGTCCGCTGTGGGAATACAGGAAGGGAAATGTACTGGCTGCGAGTTGATGTTGGGGCATTTTCTAGCTTTCTACTTGTCGGGATTTATGTGCCTTGTTCAAATAACGCACAAACGTTACCATAACGCACACACTACACCGGGGTCGCTGCGCGGATCAATCTCATTTTCGCAAGGTGTTTCCAGCGCATGACCAGCCACTTGTTTTGCGCTTTCGACTCAGATGGCGTCAGCGCACCCAACCGCATTGTGGTTGCCCAAATGTGGTCGGGCAGATGCGGGCGGTGGGGCGCTTGGGTCAACTGCACACTGGACTGGCACCCCGTCCCTGGCGAAAAGCCGGATGCACCGGGGTTCCATCCTCGCGGATTAGCGCGGCGGGGGTCATTCAACTTTTGCGCCTGACCCGTTCGCCCCACCGAATTTGCGCTGGTAGGCCCGCCATGTGATCGCCCATTTCTGCGGATCCTCAAAGACGTCGCCGTTTACTTGTGCGACCGGCTGGTTGTGCGGTGCGGATTTTACCATATCGGGATCAGTTCGCGCCTCGTCCGCGATTTTGGCGATGACATTGATCCACAGGTCGATATCCTCTTTCGACCACAACTCGCCCGCCTCCGGGGTGAAGGGTTCGGGGACAATCCAGGGTTCGTGGCTCATCCAGAATGGATCAATCCCGTAGTCGGCCATACGGTTGGCGACGTCGACGGTACCGATTCCGGTTTCTTCGCACAGAGGGGCAAAGGACCAGCGTGTCATCTCCATCCGATTGGCAGTAATGTCGGGGTTTGACTTGGCCAGACCGGGGATTTGGGACAAGCGTTTGTCCATATAGTTATTGGCTACGACTGAAATGTCCGAGGCAAGGTTGATCCCCTCGGCCCCCATCCCGCGCGCCCATGCATAGGCTTTGACGACCTGCGGGACATTGCCCCAGAATTCGCGCACCTTGCCGGCCGATTTCGGGCGATCACCGTCAAGAATATAGGTGTCACCCTGTTTTGTCACGACCGGACAGGGGACATAAGGCGCCAGTTCGTCCGAGCAACCAAAGGCACCCACAGCGGGGCCGCCACCGGCCTTGGGCGCACCGAAGGTTTTGTGCAGCATGAACATGCAGGCATCAAAGCCCAGTTCGCGCGCCGACAGCTTGCCCATCACACCGTTAAAGTTCGCATGATCGTAAAAACAAAGTGCGCCTGCCTCTTTCGCCACGCGCACCCATTCTTTGATTTCGGGGTTGTAGATGCCCATATCGTCGGGGTTGTTAATCATAATCAGCGCAGTTTTGTCGCTGACCGCCGCCTTGAGCGCGTCCAGTGACGGATATCCGTTTTCTTCAAGCGGCAGGTTTACCACCTTAAATCCCGCAGCCGCGGCTGTGGCGGGGTTGCACGGGTGGGCCTGGATTGATGTCACCATTTCGGTGCGTTGGTCCAGCAGGCCTCGATCTGCCCAATATGCGCGTGCGACAATTGCCATTGTGTAGGCCGCATCGGCACCGCCACCGGCCTGAAAGATGAACTGATCCATGCCCGACAGCGACCGCAGAATATGGTCGAAGTCGTGGATTATGCTTAGCACGCCCTGAAGTGTGTCGGGGTGCTGGTAGGGGTGCACTTCAGCCAGCTCTGGACGCAGGGTCGCATATTCCGAGGTCTTGGAATTGTATTTCATCGTGCAGGTGCCGAAAAGGCTGACGCCCATCATGCCCAGTGTCATCTGGCTCAGGTGCAGGTAGTGGCGCTGCGCCTCGAATTCCGTAATCTCGGGTAACACGGGGCGATCTTGGCGCATCATGCCGGACGGGATCAGGTCCGCGCCGACCTCGCTTGCGATTTCGTCCTCGGGCGTCCGGAAAATCTGGCCGCGCCCGCCGGGGCGGCCCAATTCCATTACGACAGGTTCGTCCCATTTGGCGGCGTGAAACTCTGGCAAACGGCTCATGCGAGAACCTCCTTCAATGTATCTCTCAAGCGGCGGATATCAGCGGCGGTGTGAATTTCGGTGACGCAATAAAGGGACGATTGGCCAAGGTTCAGACCTTCGTTGGAAATGTCCTTTCCCCCAAAAATGCCGTGCGCGCGAAGGGCGTCGTTGATGTCGGACACGGTGCGCCCTGTGGCATCGAAATTCACGACAAATTCTTTAAAATGCCCGTCCGGCCAAGTCACCGACACGTTTGGAATACCGTCGAGCAGACGTGCCGCATATCGCGCCCGCGCCACGATCAGGCGGCCCAGTTCGGCAAAGCCGTCCGGCCCAAGCAAGCTCATGTAGACGGCACCGGCGATGGCCCACAAATAGGTGGAATTGCCCGTCCAGTCGTTGCCATCTTCGCGCATCCCGTAAGAGTTCTGGTGCGGACAGGCGAGGCCAAAGCCGAATTCGCCCACGCGGGCCGTATCCGCGATGGATACAAGAAATCCGTTATAGGTACGGACGTAGCGTTCTTCATCACGCGACGCGATGAACCCGCCAGCGCCGCCACCACACTGCATATGCACACCAAGTGGCTGTACGGGGCCAGTAACAATATCGGCACCGTAGTCGCCCGGCGCCATCATCACGCCAAGACTGGACGGATCAACACCGACAATCGTTTCGGCACCGGCTGCGCGGACGAGCTTGGCAATCTCGGCGGCGCCGGTTTCGATGGTGCCAAGATAGGCGGGGTTTTCAAAGTAGACTGCCGCAACATCATTGCCGATTTTCGATTCCAGATCACCCAGATCCAACCGGCCTGTCGCCGGATCAGCGGTCACAAGAACAACCTCGATACTGTCGTCCATCTCTGTCGGCTGGCAGTATGTCCGGATGACAGACAGGCGTTCGGGGTCGGACAACTGCGGCACAAGAACCTTCTTGCGTCCCGTCATGCGGGCGGCCATGCGTATGGCGTGGCCGATGGCGCAGCCCCATGAATAGACGGGCAATTGCACCACATCGAGGTTCAGCAGCGCCCCCAGTTGCGACGAAAATTCGAACCATGCCTGATTGCGCCCGTGGTCTGATTGATAACTGCCCCAGACGTTGGTCGCGAATTCTGTACGCCCGACGATTTCGTCGACGATGGCGGGGATATGGTGCTGCCATACGCCTGCTCCAAGAAAGCTTAGGTTACTTTCGCAGTCGCCGTTCCGTTTCAGGCGCGACACCAAATCGCGGCGCAATTCCATTTCGGATGTCAAGGCAGGTGGCATATCCAGTGGCGTCTTGCGGAAATGGTCCTGCGGTATTTGTTCAAACAGATCAGCGACCTGTGACACCCCGATCGTTGCGAGCATGTCGTCAATGGCGCCGGGGGCGGACAGGGCCATCCATGGATGTGACTTCGTTTCAGTGAGCATAAAGAGTTTCCTCGGTATCAGTGACTGGTGCCGTTACGGGGTGATTCTGGCCCGTGAGCCAAGATTTGCACAAAAGTTCGCATAACGCACATTCTGTTTCAACCCGCAGAAAGCCGCATCATGGTCTGGCGACCCTTGCCGGTGTGAACCCGAACAAACCCAGAAAATGCGGCATCCAAATCGGGATCGCCGCTGTCGATCCATAGAACCGGGTGCGCGAGGCCCCTGAGTTTATCGTCTGAGGCGAGAACGATCAGGCCGTCGCGTGTAGCGCGGCTCAGGACATCTGGGCTGATTTGCTGGTTGCCGCGTCCGATCAGGAATCCTTGCTGGCCTGTCACACCAAGAATGGCGCGTACCTTGCGTCCGGCTGTGATCATTTCAAGCTTCGCTGCGTCCACATCGCGCCCGACGACCGCACCATCGAGCATGACGTCAATGCCAAGCAGGGTCGGCGTGTACCCTGCGGCCTGTATGACCGCCCCTGCACTTGTGCCCGGCCCGATAATATAGGCGGTGTCGTGATCCATTCGGGCGACGATCTCTGCTGCGGCGTCGGCAAGGGCGGTGCCGGAATTGATCCGTGGGCCACCCTTTGCGGCCTGCATCCGGTTGCGCAACACCGGGACACGTGCGTACCCATACAAGGCGGGCGCAATATGCCCTTCCCGCAGCGCTTGTTCGTCAATATCCATGACTTCGGCAGCGTCATTCCACGTGATACGGTCGGGCATAAACAGCATATCAGCAACCATCGCCCCCGCAGCATCCGGCGTGACCGCAAACACGCCGGAATGCATTTTTACACCGCAGGGGATCCCCAGAATGGCTTGGTTCGGGGTTGTTGCAGCATCGACATCCCGTGCGGTTCCATCGCCCCCTGCAAATAGAACCACATCACAATCCGCCAGCGTTTTTACGGCAAGGTGCGTGTCGTTGGGTGTGCCGGTGGGGGCGGGCAAATCGGCGACGATCAGGTTGAGGCCAAGCCCTTCCGCCCATCTTGCACCCAGATCGCCCGCCGCAACGGTGAGGCACGCGTCGGGGGCACGACTGGCCAAACGCTGCAGCGCACGACGCGTCCGCAGGCCGGATTGCGGAACGGCACCGCGCTCCAGCGCCATGGCGACAGTGCCTGCGCCGTCGGTGCCTTTCAATCCAACACGTCCGCCCATCCCGGCGATCGGATTAACAACCAACCCTATTTTCATCGCAGTCCGGCTCCTTCGCAGCAACGCGGTTTGTGGTTATGTTCATAATGCGCACAGTTGTTCGCGCAATGAGAATGGCATGAGAATGAAATTAGAAAAAGCAAAGACTGGGCAAGATGTGCTGTTGCGGTGGCATGTCACCAGGCTTTGCCCGACGCGAACAGACAAGTGGCGGGTTCGTTTTGCCTTGGCAAAACAGATCGGAGTGGAAGCCACAGGTGTGGCTGGGTCCTGACATGCTCGCGAGGCGGGGAGCTGGGATGCAAGGCGCGACATCGCGGCAAAGCCGCGTGGCCGCATGGGCGACGGACCGCAGGGCTGTTGTCGCCTGGACAAGCGATGCCAAGCAGGGGAGGCCCTACGGCTAAACAAGCTGCGCTTTCTCACCAAGGTGAGAGTTTAAGTCAGGGACGGATCGCTAGGTGTTTGATTCCATGTTTTGATGGTGCGATCTTTTCTCAGGAACCTGTTCCCTTCTTAAGAGCCGCACTCGCTGATAGCGGGGGACGGGAATGGTGATCTGGGCTGGTGCGGCGGTTTGCGCAGGGTTGCCAAGCTGTACCTCCGCCTCCTGAACAATGGCATCGAAGATATGGCGCGCGGCACTTCCCGGCCGACCGCGAAACTTATGTCGAGTTCCTGAAAATCGGATTACCTGCATCCCGTGGCCGGCCATGGGACAGCAGTCGTTCTTTTCCAAAGTGGCGGTACTTTTGCTGCCATATCTTCGAACCGTTTGGCTTCACTAGGACAAACAAACCACCACCATCCGCCAG
>NZ_JAWOAN010000031.1:0-3224 GCF_046498525.1 Yoonia sp. | reverse complement strand
GGCGCGTGACGCTGAACAAACCCATGTCGCCGTATGGGCCACGTACCGGTATGGTCAGGCCCTGCTCTGGGATGCCGAAGTCATGCCCGGCCAGCATGATGGTGCGGAACGTCTCTTCTTGGCGCAGACGCTCCCAGTCAAGCGGCGCAATACTGCGGCTTGCCAACAGCAGTGCCGGGTCCTTGTGCTGGAACCCATGTTGGACATAATGGCTTTGCCACTCTTCCGGATAGTTGACGAATCCATGCACGGCCTGCTGGATGTGATCCATGCCGGCATAGGCGGCAAAATCCAGCTCGTGCGTTTCGCACACGGTATCAAGAAAGGACCGCATATTTTGTTCAGGAAACGGTAGTTTGCTGAGATCGATGACGGACAAGTCGCTACCTTTTTGCTATCCTGTTTCCTGCTGCTGAAACGATTTACTCTTGATACAAGTGCGACCCGGACTGATGCCTCGTCGGGACAAGGACTTTTGCTCCGGACGGGTCGTAGCCATGTGGCAGGTCAACCGCTCGACGGTGGAGCAAGGCTCTCCTTACGAACAAGGCACTGTTTACAAATTCTACCATCGCCTGAAAGGCAAGAAAACATGCGAGGTCAACGCGACGGGCAGGTGATGCACTGGTACCTGCCCGGACACTGCCGGGTTTGTGGCAAAACCGACGCGTGTCGTTGCCTTAATAACAGACCGACAGTGGCATTGATAGACATAGCAACGTGTATCCCCTAAGGTCAGGACTTCGGTAACGGGGGCGTCTCGGTCAAGTAGTTTTGCGCAAAACAATTGATCCGCCATAGCGGTTCCTTTGATATTCTTGGTGCAGGTCCTGGCTTCTGTCGCGGCCTTCGGTTGAGATCCTTGGGGTACATGCTTCGGTTCGTGGTCAGCGCGGCGGCTGCCAACATGATGCTGGTTCGATGTAATTCCGATGTGCCCATCTCATAGGCGTACTTGACGGAAGTCAGCGACAGTCCAGACCACGGCATCATCGGAACCACGTCCCTGCGGGACCTCGAAAGCCTGCAATCAGGCAGGCAACGGGTGAGGTATCATCCTGTCAGACAGGGTTCGGCGCCGCATCTGACTGGAAGGTTGTGCCATCGACCCAAATCCGATGAAGAATGACCGCGATGCGGCGTGCGAGGGCGACCATCGCAATTTTGCGTCCACGCCGCTGTGCGAGTTGGGCTCCCCATGTTCTGAGCCATGTCGATCGGCCGCGGTTCATCATGACGGTTGCTGCCTGGCACAATACCCTTCTCAGATTGACGTCGCCAGCTTTGGTGATACCGCCGGACACGTCCCGTTCACCGGACTGATTGCGTGAGGGCGTCAGACCAACCCAGGGGCCGACCCGCTTCGAAGAGCGAAAGCGCTTTGGATCATCGATAGCTGCACGGAAGGTCAGCGCCACGACCGCGCCAATCCCAGGCATTGTCATGAGGCGACAGCAAACTGGATCGACCCCAGCAAACTGGCGCACGTGTTTTTCAAGACCGGCCAGTTCCTGTCGCAGGGACGCTCGGGCCCGCAGCATCGGTTCTGTCGCGGTTTCCAGCATCGGATTGCCATCTGCCAACTTCCGAATGCGTGTCTCGAACCGACCGCGGGAGATCGCACCGACCTTGAGGCCGAAGTTCCGCAGCAGTCCGCGCAGCGACATTTCCAGAGCGATCATGTTCTGTTGAACGGCTTTCCGGGCGCCGAGAACAGCCCGGATTTCTTGAGCCGACACAGACTTGCAATGAACCGGACGGAACCATCCAAGGTGAAGCAGGCGAGCGATTCCCTCGGCATCCCGCCGATCCGTCTTTATCGGCATGGCCTTCAGTGCGCCTTTTACCTGGCGTGTTTCCATGAGTACCACGTCAAATCCATCCTTGCTTAACCCGCGGTGCAGCCATTGAGACAGTGGCCCCGCCTCCAGGCCGATCGCCGCGACATGGCCGTCCAAGTCTTCCAGCCAGCGTGCCAGATTTGCCGGTTCGCTTTCAGTCTCTGCCTCTTTGACGATCTGACCATGCTCGCTGACCACGCACACTGCAGTCTTCGCCAGCGACACATCCAATCCAATAAATAGCTTCATCCCGTCATCCTCCATCTGGGGTCAATACGGGAATTGCGACAGCGCGACGCTGATCTCGCAAGTGGTAACGGCGGTGCGTGACGCAGGCCCCGTTACGGCATCTCATAGCCAGAACATGACTACGGCAGCGAGGGCGCAGGCGGAGAGAAACACTTTCGGGCATCTGTCGTAGCGAGTTGCGACACGCCGCCAGTCCTTGAGGCGGGCAAAGCTGTTCTCGATCTTGTGGCGCTGCCGGTAGCGGGCCGCATCGTGCGGGATTGGGATCTTCCGGCTTTTTCGCGATGGTATGCATGGCTTGATCCCCTTGTTTTCAAGCCCTTCACGATACCAATCCGCATCATAACCGCGGTCGGCCAGCATGTGTTTGGCAGGCGGCAGACCCTCCAACAACGCCCGTGCTCCAATGTAATCGCTGCGTTGGCCTGCCGTCAGGAACATGCGCAAGGGGCGACCGAAAGCGTCCGTGATGGTGTGCAGTTTAGAGTTCATCCCGCCCTTGGTTCGTCCAATCAGGCGACCACGCCCCCCTTTTTCAGGCCCAGACTCGAGGCGGTGCGGTGCGTCTTCAAGTGGGTGGCATCAATCATAAGTGTGTCCGTCCCACCGCCCCGATCGGCCAGTTCCAGAAGCATGCGTGCAAAGACGCCTTTGTCGCTCCACCGCTTCCAGCGGTTGTAGAGCGTCTTTGATGGGCCATACTCCGCAGGCGCGTCCCTCCACCGTAAGCCATTGCGATTGATAAATATAATCCCGCTCAAAACACGCCTGTCATCCACCCGTGGCTTGCCGTGAGACTTCGGAAAGAAAGGTTCGAGACGCGCCATCTGCGCATCGGTCAGCCAGAAAAGATCGTTCATGTCGCCGCTCCATTTTGGAAGCAGTGATTCAGAGGTTCACACCAAAATCAATGGGTCCTGACCCCAGGTACCGGATTGGGATCTGGGGCTATTCCTGGGGATTGATCGCCCGTCTCTCATGGTCTGTATTTCGAAGTGAACTGGCCCCCATTTCGACCGGACACCTTGGCCTGACCAAGGAGGCTTAAGGATAGCCTTAAGCACGTGCTTATGTCTTTCTGAGCCCAGTATGCATCCTCGATTTCAAGAAATCTCTCATACATCCTATGGGATA
>NZ_JAWOAN010000254.1:0-27456 GCF_046498525.1 Yoonia sp. | reverse complement strand
CGTACCCCGTGAGGTCGCCGGAATCAACCCGCTCAATCTCCTCATGGAAGCGGTCGATGAAGTCATCGCGGAAGTTGGCGGTCATCCGAACACCTCCTCGGGGTCCATCTCGGCCTCGGAAGGCTCCGATTACGTGGACCGTGCGGTGCAAACGACGAATTCCTGCTCGCCGCAACCGCCCAAAACCTCCGCAAACTGGCGAAGATCTTTCCTGCACCGCAGCAAACGCGCAAAGCCTGATAGGAAAGGCGCTCGCGCGCACTTCAGGCCGCCATTTTCTGCGCCAGCAACACAGTGTTTTTCAACGGAATCGGGCGGATTCCAGACATTCGCGGCAACTGCGAGAGGCTCATGTCTGGGAGGAATAAGCGGCCATTCATCGCCAGTATGATTTTGGTCTTAATGCTGCAAACCGCATTCAGATCGGCTATGCGCAAGTAGTGGACTTTGCAGAGTAGCCCGCCGAGGCGCATCACTCCCTGCAGCATGCAGTTGTTCCTCGCGATGCAGCGTGCTGCATTTAAAAGTGCGACTCAGGCTTTAGGTTCTTAGCCCGTTGAGAAGCTTGATACCTCCGCGACGTCAGCGCTGTCTAAAATCGGCCTTAAGGTGTCACACCTGTGTTACCTACCTAGGATAACGAAGATTCATTCGAACGAATTGAGGCTAACGTGACAACAATTGACTGGACATATGTAAGAGACGCCATCGCACAGGATATTGTAGATGGACATCTGCAGCCTGGTGACCAAATTGCGACAGAGCCCGAACTTGTCAAGCGATACGGGACAGGGCGGCATAGTTTGCGCCGTGCGATTGCAGCACTTGCCAAACAGGGCAAGCTGAGCGTCGAACAGGGGCGTGGCACCTTCGTGAGCGCACCGAAAATGCTCCACTACGAATTGGGAAAACGGACCCGACTGCGGCAGAATCTTGCACACCAGACCATCGATATCTCTCGAGAGCTACTCGGATCAGGCGTTGTCATAGCACCCGAACGTGTACGAGAGGCGCTTGGCCTCGGGATGGAGGCTAAGGTGCATTTCGCACGTCGGTTGACGCTCGCGGACGGGCTGCCCATCGCCTATGGGTCAAGTTTTCATTCTGTGGACCGGTTTCCAGCATTTCCAGAAAAGCGTGCGGTATTCGGATCGGTGACGGAAACCTACCGATCCTATGGGATCGCGGACTATGTCCGCGCAGAAACCACATTCTATTCCCGTCAGGCCCATCAGGAAGAAGCACGGATCCTTCACCAGCATCCCGATTTATCCGTCACGATCATCCGGGCGGTCGACGCTTTGCCGGATGGCACGCCGATTTCCTTTTCCGATGTCATTTGGGCCGCGTCGCGGGTCAGGTTCAGTGTCGTTAGTGGTGAAACATGACCAAGGGAACGGATAGCCATTCCTTGTCCGCGCTGGCGCGTGCAGATGCTGCCCGGATCAAGCAGTTTGCAGAAACTCTGATCGCACCGCTTGGACAGATCACCGTACATCAAAGCCGGACGGGTCTGGTCATGTTACCGATGCGCGATACGGCGGGCGCGGCCACCTTTCACCTTGGCGAGGTCCTGGTCAGCGAGGCGCATGTGTCCCGTGACGGTGTCGAAGGATACGGGATGCGGCGCGGCCGTGATCTGCAGGCGGCGATGGCCATGTCACTGGTCGATCTGGCTATGGCCAGCGGCATTGAGGTCGCACGATGCACGGCTTTTTGTCAGCAAGAAGCGACCCGACAAGCGGAAGATGACTGCGACACAATGCGACGTGTGCAAGCGACCCGCGTCGATATGGAGACATTCTGATGCTGACCACGCCCACCCCAGACGCAGAGGAAACGCAAGCCAATGCCGCATTCGATGCAGCGCTTTGGGCCTGCAGTCGGCCGGGTTTGCCGCGACAATTGCCAGTACCGGGCGAAACCGCCTTGATCGCGGCCCTGCTGGACCGCGAATGCGCCGCCTATGCTGGAGATCCTTTGCTGATACCGGTTCTGGCGCAGACCGGGGCACGATTGGTCGATCTGTGTCAGGCGGACCATGCCTTTCTGGGCAGGCTTCAGGATCTGGACCTTCTGCGGCAATGCCGGACCGGATCTGATCTGTATCCCGATCAGGGTGCGACCTTGTTGATCCGCGCAAGGTTTGGTCAGGGACCGTCGGTGCGCCTGACGGGTCCCGGTGTAGACGGTGCCGTTCTGATCCAGCTTGACGGTTTGCCTGCTGGCTTCTGGCAGGAACGGGCACGCCTGATCCGGTATCCGATGGGGTTCGACATTTTTTTCCTGGACGGCGAGCATTTGATCGGTTTGCCGCGATCAACCAAGGCTGAGGTGGTCTGATGGCATATGTGGCAACCCGTGGCGGCGAGCGGGCAATCGAGCAGTCCGAACGCCTATTTCGCGCGGCACTGGGGCAGATCGGGGCGGACCGCGTCGCAGAGATCAAACAGGCGCTGCCCTATCTGGTCGATCGGGTCATGGGCGAAGCGTCGCTTTACGACGAAGACCTCGCGTCGCTTGCTCTGGCGCAAACGGGGGGCGAACTTTACGAGGCAGTGCTGGTCTTGCGCGCATGGCGCACGACGCAGCCACGCCTGACCGTCGCTGCACCTGTGGAACAGGACGCGCTGTTCACCCATCGTCGGATTTCAGCTGCGTTCAAGGATATTCCTGGTGGTCAACTTCTTGGGCCGACGCTGGATTATTCGCACCGCGTGCTGGCGACGGATGTGCTGACCGGAACACCGTTTGAACCCCTAGAGGTGGAACCGGCTGCCGCTCCGGCCCCCGCGCACCAACCTTCGGTCAGCGCGTGGCAGGCGGCAAACGATCTGGTCGATGTACCCGATCACGATGCCGCTGCGGGTGAGGAAATTCCGGATCTGACGCGCGAACCACTTCTGTTTCCGGCCAAGCGCGCCCATACATTGCAAAGCCTTGCACGTGCCGAAACCGGCGGTGTGCTGGCGCTCGGATATGCTGCCATGCGCGGTTACGGGCAGGCCCATCCGACAGTCAACGAACTGCGGTTGGCCGAAGCGGAAATCGTCGTGACCCACCCGAACGGAACACAATTCTCAGCGGGTCGGGTCAAGGTGTCCCAAGCCGAAGTTGTCTCCAAGCAGGGCGAGAAGCTGGGTCTCGGTTTTGCCGCGACCCTTGGCTGGAACGAGGTGAAATGCATTGCGGCCGCAACGCTGGACCTCAACAGCAAAGGTGCGCCCAAAGGGTCGGCGACAGAAGAGGAATTCTTTCTCTACCATACCGAAGGCGTCGAAGCTTCTGGGTTCTGTATCCACTTCAAGTTGCCCCACTACGTCACCTTCCAATCGTCACTGGACGCGATGCGGGATGCCAGGGCCACGCGCGCAGCCGAGCAGGAGCCAGCGGAATGACCCTTGCCAGTCTCACAAAACCTTGGGCCCCGATGAGCTATGGCTTCCTCGACGCCTCGGCCAAGCGCGAACTGCGGCGCAAGATGATCAAGGCGGTCTGCGTGCCCGGCTGCCAGATGCCCTATGCCAGCCGCGAAGTGCCGATGGCACGCGGGTGGGGCACCGGTGGTTTGCAGGTTTCGCTCACCCTGATAAATCCCGACTCCTGCGTGAAAGTCATCGACCAAGGCGCTGACGACAGCGTAAACGCTGCCTCGATCCGCAGTTTTCTGGCGCGTGTGTCTGGCGCACCGGTGACAATGGACACGTTACAGGCCGATCTGATCCAGTCACGCCACCGCATCCCCGAAGAAATCCTGCGCGAGGATCAGATACTGGTGCTTCAGGTGCCCAACCCAGAACCGCTGCGCGGCGTGCAGCCGAACATGTCGATTGCGCGGCAGATGCATGCTGATGCCGACTACGGACGGATGTGGTTGCAGCTTTACGAACAGATCGTGCGGTCAGGACGCGTGATGCAGGGCGCGAGCTATCCGTCGATGGTCAACGGGCGCCATGTCATGACACCCTCGCCGATTCCGCGATGGGATGTTCCCAAGCTGCACATGGCGCGTCACCTGACGATCCTTTCCGCAGGGCGCGAGAAACGCATTTTTGCAGTACCGCCCTATTGTCGGGTCGAGCCGCTGGTTTTTGACGACGTGCCTTACCGTGTCGAAGACCACGGCAAGCTGACTTGCGCGCGCTCGGGCGCAAAGGGGTTCTTCATGAATGAAATCCCACAAGACGACGGGTCGTCCACGTTCGAGGTGTCCGACAGCCAGTTCGGCGTGAAGGCGATCCAGCAGCGCGGTGGCGAACAGACAAATCTGGGCGAGACCTGGTACAAAGACGGAGAACTGTCAAAATGATCTTGGAACGCGATCCGCCGCGGATCGTCACAGCCGACCCTCTGGTGCAGATGCACGGTGTGAGCAAATCCTACGGGCCTGTTGTCGCGCTGCGCGATGTGCATGCCGCTGTCTATCCCGGTGAAGTCCTCGGGATTGTGGGGGAAAGCGGCTCTGGCAAATCTACCCTTCTGCGTATGATGAATCTTGAAGAAACGCCCGAGACCGGCAGCTATACGCTGGACCTGCCGGATGTGGATGGAAACCTTTTCGATCTCGACCGTTTTTCGCGCCGCATGCTTTGTGCGACGCGGATCGGCATTGTCTACCAGAACCCGCATCTTGGGCTTTTGATGACACATTCCAGCTCTGGCAATGTGGCCGAACGCTTGCTGGTGGCAGGAGAGCGGCGCTTTGCCGTGCTGCGTGCAAAGGCCACAAGCGCCTTGGCGGCATCCGAATTTCCACTGGAGCGTCTTGATGCGCCGCCGGTCGAACTGTCAGGCGGGATGCAGCAGCGTGTCCAGCTTGCCAAGGCCATCGCCTTGGAGCCAGCACTTCTACTGCTGGACGAGCCGACAACAGGGCTGGATGTGAGTGTTCAAGCACTTGTTCTGGATACGCTGAAACGGCTGCAACAGGATCGAAAGATCACCATGGTGATCGTCAGCCATGATCTGGGTGTCATCCGGACGCTGGCGGATCGTGTGATGGTCATGCGGCGCGGCGAAGTGGTCGAAGCCGGACTGGCCGACCAGGTCTTTCAGGATCCGCAACATGCGTATACGCAACAACTGGTGCATGCAAAACTATGACCGCCGTTCTGGACATTCGCGGCCTGAAAAAAGGCTTTACCATGCACCATCTGGGTCAGGGTTTCGCAGCCTTCGATGATGTCTCTTTTGCTGTGGCGGCGGGGGAATTCGTTCTTCTGAAGGGGGCCAATGGCGCAGGCAAATCCACGCTGCTGCGCACGCTGTATCGCAGCTATCTGCCGCAGGCAGGACAGATCCTGTTCCGGTCCGATCACGGCCAGATCGATCTGGCACGCGCTGCAGATGTCGATATTACCTACCTGCGCCAAACCGAAATCGGCTTTGTGACGCAATTTCTGGTGGCACGGCCACGGGTCAGCGCCGAGGCACTGGTCGCAGAACCGCTGCGACTTGCCGGCGTCGATGCGGACCAAGCGCTGGCCGAGGCCCGGCACTGGCTGAAAACCTTCGGGGTCAAGGAAAACCTCTGGCCTGCCTATCCGACTACCTTTTCCGGCGGGGAACAGCAAAAAGTCAACCTTGCCCGCGCATTGATCCGCCCGCAAAAGTTGCTCTTGCTGGATGAACCGACAGCGTCGCTTGATTCCAATGCCCGCGCGGCACTGGTGCAGCGTCTGGCCGATCTCAAGGCACAAGGAACTGCCATGATTGGCGTTTTTCATCACCCTGATGATGTCACGCATCTGATTGATCGCGTCATCGATCTGACCCCCGATGCGGCAAGCCAAGAGGACAGACAAGATGTGGTTATCTGATTTTGCGCTCGTCCTGCCCGACAGGGTGATGCCGCGTGGTTCCTTGCGGATCAAGGACGGCATCATCGCCGAAATCGTCGAAGGACCCGTCAAAGGCGGGATTCAGGGCAAAGGGATGGAGATATTTCCCGGTTTCATCGACATGCATGGCGACATGATCGAGGTCGAACTCGAGCCGCGCGCACTTGTGGATTTTCCAATGGATGTTGCGCTGAACCATCTCGACATGCGGCTGGCCGCGTCCGGTGTGACAACGGCCTATGCGGCGGTGTCATTTTCGCGCGGCGTGCGTGCCGGTGAACGCCGTTCCTTCGAGCATACCAGCCAAGTCATCCGCGACTTGTCAAAAGCGCGTGGACACGTCCGTGTCGATCATCGGATTCATGCGCGATTTGACATCACGTTCGACAATGCCGTCGCTGTGCTGGCAGATCTGCTCAGGGACGGAAGTGTCGATCTGGTCTCCTTGATGGACCACACACCGGGTCAGGGGCAGTATCGCAACCTTGAGATTCATATCAGGAACAAGGCCGCCCTTCACGGCGTGTCCGAAACCGAAGCCCGCCAAATGGTTAGCACGGCCATTGCAGAACGAAGCCGCCCGCAAGAAGACCTTTTGACAAACATGCGTGCTGTTTCGCAGTTGTGCAATGATTACGGTGTGCCACTGGCCAGCCATGATGACGACACCCGCGACAAAGCGAACCTGATGGCGGACCTTGGCGCGATCCTATCGGAATTCCCTGTTACAAAAGAAGCCGCCGCTGCCTGTGCAGAACGCGGCATGATGATCGCCATGGGTGCGCCGAACGCCATGCGCGGGCAAAGCTATTCCGGCAATCTGTCAGCACGAGAGGCACATGAGGCCGAATTGCTGCATATTCTGGCGGCTGATTATCATCCTGCCACGATCTTGCCGGCCATCCGCATTCTGGCTGAACGCAACCCAAAGGGTCTGGCAGGTGCCGCGCGACTGGCGACAGCCAATCCGGCAAAGGCGCTTGGGTTATCAGATCGCGGGCGGCTTGAGGTTGGAAAACGGGCCGATCTTGCCGTGGTGACAGGCCATCATGTCGCTGCCAGCCTCAGCGCGGGACAGGTAATCTTTAGCAAAGGCCTTATTCCATTGAGCGCTACAAGCGACAGCCGTTCATTCACGGAAGTGTCATGCAATAGTTAAGCAGCTGTTACCGGCAAGCCTGATGGTCAAGGCAGAATCATTCGGATGAATTGCCATGACCGCTTCCCTAACTCTCACTTCCTTGTCGCGCAGCTTTGGCGAAACAAAGGCGGTGGATAACGTAAGCCTCACAATCAATCCCGGCCAGTTCGTTGGTGTGATCGGGCGCTCGGGTGCCGGAAAATCCACGATGCTGCGTTTGATCAATCGTCTGATCGACCCCACTTCGGGTTCTGTTTCATTTGACGGGACCGAGATCACCGCACTCAAGGGCAAAGCGCTGCGGGACTGGCGGCGATCTTGCGCGATGATTTTTCAGCAGTTCAATCTTGTTGACCGGCTTGATGTGCTGACTAACGTATTGATCGGGCGATTGGCCGAGCACGGTTTTCTTAGTTCGATGGCGATGCAATTCAGCGATGCCGAACGCACCATGGCCATCGAAGCGCTGGACCGGCTCGACCTTGTGCCGCAGGCGCTGCAGCGGGCCGGAACACTGTCAGGAGGCCAACAGCAGCGCGTCGCGATTGCCAAGGCCCTTGTCCAGCAGCCAAAGATCATGCTCGCCGACGAACCCATCGCGTCGCTTGACCCGGCCAACGCTACACTTGTTATGGATGGTTTGAAGCGGATCAATAACGACGACGGGATCACCGTGTTGGTCAACCTGCATACGCTCGATACCGCCCGCGCCTATTGCGACCGCATCATTGCCATGCGGTTCGGGCGCGTAATGTTTGATGGCACAGCCTTGCAGTTAACCGATGACGTGGTCCGCGACATCTACGGGCTCGATGGCTTTGCAGAGTTCAACGAAGCCGTCACCTCGACCACCGCACGTGCGACGGGGCGCGTGAATGAGACGGTTTGAAATCACCGACAACGCAACCAAAGGGGATACCACCATGCGTTTTATCACTGCCACCGCTCTTGCGACCCTAATCGCGGCTCCGGCGCTCGCCGAAGGCTGGCAACAGGACTACCAGACTGTGAACATCGGTTTCCTGTCCGGTGAAAACGAACAGGATCGCTTGACCCGTACAGCACCTTTGAAAGAGCATCTTGAAAGCACGCTTGGCGTCAATGTCGAGATTTTCCTCGCCGGCAGCTATGACGGCGTGATTCAGGCTATGGCCGCCGACCAGATCGAATTCGCCTTTCACGGCTCCTCGTCCTACGCGGCTGCGTATACGGCGACAGATGGAAACATCATCCCTTTGCTGACAACGCAGAACAAGGACGGCTCCACAGGCTATTACTCGATCATCACGACGCACTGTGACAGCGGGCTGACGTCATTGGCCGATCTGGAAGGCAAGGTTCTGGCCTTTGCTGACCCCGATTCAACCAGCGGTTACGCTGTCCCCTATTTTAATCTTGTCGAACGTGAAGGCCTTGATCCTACGACATATTTTGCGGCTGTTCCGTTTTCGGGCAGTCATGAGGCTGGTGTACAGGGTGTCGTCAACGGCACGTTTGACGCCGCAGCCACATGGCAGGATACCGAATTGTCCGGCGTTTATCAGCGCATGGAACTCAAGGGGATGATCGAACCCGGTCAGGTCTGCGCCATCTGGGAATCCCCCGAGATCACCTCTGGCCCGCTGACCGCGCGCGCCAACCTGCCTGAGGTGATGATCGCAGAGGTAACTGCGGCCGTCGAGGCATTCCCCAACGCCGATCCTGAGGGTTGGAATTTCTACACCTCCTATGATCCCGAGGACGACAACCCGACAGTCGGCTATGTACGCGTCGACCATGACCGCTACCAGTGGATCATCGACATGCGCACGTGGTTGCGCGAGCAGCGTCGCGGCTAGACCGCCGTCGTCGATCAAGGGGCACGCGCAAAGTGTGCCCCATCCACTATTTTCGGGGATCAGACCATGACCGCAGTGACCGACCCGACCGATTTGCCAGACAATGCGATCTCGCGCTTCGAATCGGACTTTGCAGCAAAAAGGCGCAGCGCGCGGCTGAACTGGCTTATGGGGAGCACCATCTTTCTGGTGCTGTTCATGATTACGGCATGGCTGGGGGATTTCTTCAAGGTCACGCAGGTCACCTTGCCTGACGGTTCGCGCGACTGGCGCTGGATCATCCCTGCGGGCATCCCGCGACTTGGCGATTATGTTGTCAACATGATACC
The DNA here is from genome assembly GCF_046498525.1 of Yoonia sp. Classification (GTDB taxonomy): domain Bacteria; phylum Pseudomonadota; class Alphaproteobacteria; order Rhodobacterales; family Rhodobacteraceae; genus Yoonia. The sequence continues at coordinate 18,308 of NZ_JAWOAN010000254.1, read as the reverse complement.
CTCGCTGCGTTGGGAAACGCTGGGCAGCGACCTCGCCGAATGGTTCTGGCGGTGGCGTGTCTGGCTTGTCTTGCTTATCGAAACCATTTTGATCGCATTCATGGCAACTGCTCTTGGGGTGGTCGGTGGCTTTCTTCTGTCCTTTCCCGCCGCCCGCAACCTGTCACCGAACAAGTGGGTGCTATGGACCAGTCGCCGCTATCTCGAAATCGCGCGCACCGTGCCCGAATTGGTCTGGGCGCTGATCTTTGTCTTTTGTTTTTCCGTGGGTCCGATGGCAGGGGTCCTTGCGATCGGGCTGCATGCGACCGGAGCCTTGGGCAAACTCTACTCCGAGGTGAACGAAAACATCGATATGCGGCCACTTGACGGGGTCAAGGCTGCAGGTGGCACGTGGTTCGACCAGATCCGCTATGGTGCGGTCCCGCAAATTCTGCCCAATATCATCAGCTACACGCTCTTGCGCTTCGAAATCAACGTGCGTGCTTCGTCCATCATCGGCTACGTCGGTGCCGGCGGTCTGGGGCAGGAATTCCGGACAGCGATGAGTTTGCAGGAATACACGGACCTCTCGGCCCTGTTCGTCATTATTTTCGTCACTGTGATGGTCATCGATTATGGTTCGGAAAAGCTGCGCCATCGGGTCATTGGAATGGAGGCACAACCATGAACCCGACACAGAAAGACATTGATGCCGCGCGGGCGCGGGTCCCGCTTGCGTTCCGTGCCCCGCTTGCCGTGCGGCTCCGGCGCTATGCCCTATGGACACTGTTCATAGGTCTTTTCGTCTGGTGCCTTTATGATTTTGACATATCGCCGCAGCGAATCTGGATTGGTCTGGGCCGTCTTGGCACTGTCTTGGGTTTCATGTTCCCGCCCCATGTCTGGACCAATTGGGAAGAGTTCGTTCCGATCCTCGAAGGTCTGGGGGAAACCCTTGCGATCGCTTTCCTTGGCACGGTGCTGGGGGCAGTTGTGGCCTTTCCTTTGTCTTTTTTGGGGGCCAAGAATATCAATCGGTTAAATTTTTTGCGTCTCGGCGTGCGACGCGGTTACGATATCATCCGTGCATTTGAAACATTGATACTCGCCCTTATCTTCATTCGTGCTTTCGGGCTGGGCCCACTGGCGGGAATCCTTGCGATTGCGGTCAGTGAAATCGGCACTTTCGCCAAACTGTTTTCCGAAGCCATCGAAAACACATCTGAAAAGCCGGTCGAAGGTGTGAAGGCTTCGGGCGGGTCAAGGCTGCAGCAGATAAGATTTGGCATCATGTCACAGGTCAACCCGGTGATCCTGTCGATCCTGTTGTATAATTTCGAATCGAATGTCCGGTCCGGCACCATCCTTGGCATTGTCGGCGCAGGCGGAATCGGGTTCCTGCTGTCAGATCGCATTTCAGCCTACCGATGGGATGAGGCATGGTCGATCATCTTTCTGATCATCGCCATGGTCTATGTCATCGACTGGCTTTCAGCGATGATCCGTCAACGCCTGATCGGCAAGACAGAGCAATCACGATGATTGTCGCAGGTGCGAAGAATCAGCTAGGCCAAGCGCCCAATATCCACCCCGAAGCTAGCGTCGTCGAATGTGGGTTGGGTGCATGGACCGAGGTTGGCAAAGGCACGACAATGCGCGCGACAACGATGGGCGATTGGTCATACATCACGCAGCATTGTCATGTGGTGTGGACCACCATCGGCAAAATGTGTTCCATCGCGAATGCGACGCGGATCAATCCGGGAAATCACCCCACATGGCGCGCCGTGCAACACCACTCCGTTTACAGGGCAGAGGCTTATGGGCTGGGTGAAGACGATGAAGATTTCTTCGCGTGGCGTAAGTCTGATTGGGTGACCATCGGACATGATGTCTGGATTGGCCATGCCGTGACGGTGACGGCTGGCGTGACGATCGGAACGGGAGCTGTCATCGGCGCAGGTGCCGTTGTGACGCGGGATGTCGCCCCCTACACGGTCGTGGGCGGTGTGCCGGCCCGTCTGATCAAGCGTCGGTTTACACCGGCGCAAGCTGACGCACTGATGGAGATTGCTGTCTGGGACTGGTCCCGTGATGCTTACCGCGCCGCACTCCCTGATATCCGGGCGCTCGAGATTGATGCTTTCATTGAAAAATATTGCGGCTGATCCGCCAGCAGATCGTCGACCCCGTAAGGTCATTGATGGCAGTTTCCTTGTTCTGCTGGTGTTCACACTTGCCGGTGGTGCGGCAGTCGTATGGATTGCGGGTGTGGCGCGCGCTTTGGGAATCGTGGCGGAAACCCTTGGCTTTCTGGCTCTACTGTCACCAAAGATCGCGGCGGGCATTTTTATCGCCGCGACGCTGCCTATGCTGCTGCCACGTGACAGGGTAGGTCGTCTGATTGGCCGCGAAAGCGGCCTACGCGGTCTTGTGGTGGCGGCAGCCTGCGGCGCCGCGATACCCGGCGGACCTATGATGACCTTTCCCCTTGCGGCGGGTCTGACCCTTGCGGGGGCCGATTTCGGGGCAATGGTCGCTTTCGTCTCGGGCTGGAGTTTGTTGGGTCTGAACCGGACATTGATCTGGGAGTTCTCGTTTTTGCCGACCGAACTGGTCTGGACCCGCTATTTGCTGTGCCTGCCAGTGCCGGTCCTGCTGGGGCTCGTGGCGCGGGCCATTACCCTCAGGCGGCTGGCGTGAACATCCTGATCGGAACCATCCTGATCGGCGCAGCAGCGCTTTTGTTGTGGTGGCGGCTGCCCAATCAGGAATGGCGGCGCGCATCCTATCGCGCATCGGTCGATACTTTTCTGTTCACCGCGCCGCGCGTGCTGGTTGCCCTGCTGGGCGCGGGTTTCTTTGCAGAATTGCTGCCCGAGGACAAGGTGCGCGCCCTGCTGGGTGAAGACGCAGGGATCGCCGCCATCCTGCTGGCGATTGCGCTGGGGCCGCTCACGCCGGGCGGCGCCTTTGTCAGTTTTGCCATCGGTGCCGCAGCGATCAAGGCCGGGGCGTCTCCCGTGGCCACGATTGCCTATATCACGTCGTGGTCGCTTTTTTCCATGACCAAGATATTCGCCTATGAATTGTCCTTCATGGGGCGGCAGGCCACGTTGACCCGTATCATGATCAGCCTGCCTGTACCCTTTGTTATCGCGGCACTTGCCCAAGCGCTGTGACGGCAGCGATTTCCGATCCTGTGGCTTCGTTAGGCAGCGGGGCTGGTCCTACTCGGCCAGTCCCAGCGCTGCCAGCCAGGCAAACCCCGTGGGGATCTCCGCCTTGTCGCGCAGTTCCAGCACCAGATGCGGGGCGTTGCCGCAATCGGCCAGCGCACGAAAAACAGCGGTCCATTCTACCTCGCCTTGTCCGGGGGTCCAATGACGATCCGCGTGACCATCCACATCCTGAAGATGGACATGGGCAAGCTGGTTGCCGGCATCGCGCACAAAATCCTCAACCGGCGGGGCGCCTGACATCCGGCGCGCAAGCTGCGCATGGCCTGTGTCGATGGACAGCGCGACAGCGTCCGAACCAAAGCTGTCGACCATCTCGCGACGGGTTTCGGGGCGCACGTCCTGAATGTTCTCGATCACCAGTGTGATCCCCATGGCCTCCGCCTCGCGCACGACCGGTGCCAGAATGTCGTAAATGCGTCCGAGCTTGGACGTGGCATAATCCGGCCAGTTCAAGATATTATTCTGGTACCAAAGCGTATAGGGCGAGTGCAGCACCATCTGCCGCGCGCCGATGCGGTCGGCAGCTTGCAGCGCTGTCAGGAACCGCGCCGTGATGAGTGGGCGCAGTTCGGCATCCTTGTTGTCCAGGTCAAGCCCTTCGTAAGGGCCGTGAATACCGATCCGGCCAGAGTGCCCCGCGAGTGCGGATCTTGCCGCGATGATCAGGTCATCAAGGTCTGCGCCAAGCGCCGTATGGGACATGAAATCCTGTATCTCTATGTCGCGACTTGCATCGAACAACCAGTCGCGGTGGGTATCAATCTCAGCTATTTTCAGGCATGCGCCTATCTTGAGCGGTGTCATCATGATCTCTCCTTGGGTCAGGTATGTAGGTATAGGTTGCGATGGCGGCGCACAGGCAAACGGTCATGGCAGCAAAGGACCACCATCCACCAAAGGTTTGTGTTGCCCATGCGAAGGCGAAGGGGGCGGAGGCGTTGACGCTCATCTGGACAAATGAAATCCAGCCCAGCCGCGCGCCGTATCCTTTGGCACCGAAAAGCGCGAGGGGCAGTGTGCCGCGCGCGATGGTCTTGATACCGTCGCCCATACCGTAAAGCGCGGCGGCGAGCATCACACCCGGCAGGGTAAAGCCGACGCTCAGCAGCACGCCAAAGCCCGACAGCATCAATCCAAGGCTCAGCGCATAGGTGAAAAGCGGATACATGTTCCGACTGACCAGCATCTCGAGGAACCGGCCCACCGTCTTGAACGGCCCGATAACCGCGCCTGCGAGTGCCGCCATTGCGGCAGAGTGGCCCAGATCCTGCACATTGGTCACCCACAGCGTCATGACCGCGCCCATGAGGTAGCCGGAGAACACGAAAGAAACCACCATCCAAAGCATGCCGCGCCGCCGCGCGGGACCCGTGAGTTGTGGCCAGTTCGGGGCGCTGGTGCGCGGCATGCTGTCCGGTTTGACCTCGGCCCCGCGCAGGCAGAAAAAATGAACCGGAGTACATGTGATCAAGAGCGCGATCCCAAGCACCATCCACGTCATTTGCCACCCGAGGGCGGTGTAGAGTGCCAGTGTCAAAGGCCAGAAAATCGTCGATGCCACGCCACCGAACAGGGTGATAATCGAGATCGACCTTTGTGGCGGCACACTGAGGTCAAGGCGTGCTATCGATGCGAACGCCACGTTATAAAGCACGAACATGCCAGCGCCTTCGGCCAGCAGAATTGCCACGAACAATCCCGTACGGCTTTCGACGACGCTTAAAGACATGACGGCACAGGCCGCCAGAATTGTCCCGACCGTCATCACCCAACGACCACCGATGCGGTCAACCAGCTTTCCGGCCAATGGGGCAAAAAGGCCACCAAAGAATAGTCCAAGGGAAAATATCCCGAAGATGTAAGACAGGCTCAGGCCGAGATCCGCAGCCATGGCTGGCAACAGGATCGCATAGGCGTACATAAGCGTTCCGTAGCCCATGATCTGGGTAAACCCCAGACCGATTGCAGGCAGATAGTCACGGTTAATCATCCAGCGGGCAGACCACGATAAGCGGCCCGCCCCGCAACCCACGTTCCACGGATCGAAGGCGTGTGACCTTCCGGCCAATCCATCAGCACCAGATCGGCGCGCTTGCCCAAGGCGATCTCGCCGCGGTCAGCGAGGTTCATCGCTTGCGCCGGGCCGTGCGATACCAAGGACCACAGGTGGCTGCGGTCGGCGCGCCTGTCCAGGTCAAGCCGTGCGACAGCGGCAAGCATGGCAGGATAGAAATAGTCTGATGCCAGCGCATCGCACAGCCCGGCCTCGACCATGTCACCCGCAGAAAGAGAGCCGATATGGCTGCCACCACGGGCGGCGTTCGGCGCACCGAAGATTATAGCATCGCCGTTTGCCCGTGCCGCTTCTGCAGCCTCCATCACCATGGGAAATTCCGCGACAGAGGCACCGTGACCCCGAAACCAGCTGCGGGTCTCGGCCTTTGTGTCATCATGGCTCAGCATCGGCGCCCCTGCGGCGCGCGCCAAGGTGGCAACTTTTTCAATCATCTCTGGGACAGCGCTGCGCCGGTCCCAGACCTTGTCCAGAAGTGAGATATATGCCTCATCGCTCACGCCTGCGCGATGAGCTTTGGAAGCGGTGCGCTTTTTCATGCGCGCGTCATCCAGTGCGGCGATGCTGAAATCCGGGCTGAACTCGAACGCGCGATCCTGCATGGACACGTCATAGGCCCGCATCGTCATTGAGGTGTGGTCGTTGAACGCGAGCGATGGCAAGAGCGGACCGGCAAGCGCCCATTCAATCGTCTCCAATGCATCAAAAGCAAAGGTCTCCCAGCGCAACTGTACCCGGTTTTCGACCAACAACCGAGGGGCAAGGTCGCGCATGGCCTGCATCAAGTCACGCCCGCGGGCGATGTCGCGCAATCCCGGTTCCCAGCTGAGCGTGATCGCATGATAGGCGGTGGCGATGCCGTTGCAGGCAAGCTGGCGATCCGTGTCGATGACGGCGGCCTCTGTCGGGAAATAGACCCCCGGGCGGGGCATCAACTGCCGCTCGAAGGCGTCGCCATGCACGTCGATCATCGCGGGTGCAAGGATCAACCCGCGCGCGTCGATCACCGTACCCTGCGATGGGCCACCAATCTCTGCGATGAGCCCGTTGGCGATGGTCACGCTCGTTTCAGCGATTTCACCGGGCAGAACAACGCTCGCCCCTTCAAATGTCATCGTCATCAAATTCGTTCCATGATCATGTGCCAGCCAGTTAAAGTGCGTGTCGCCAGACTTCGACTTGTCGGTCTGTCCAGTACTGGTTTACTGTGCCTGTCTTCAGCGCGCTTCTACGTTTATTCTTGCGCGGGACCAGCCGCTGGCCTGTTCTCGTAGCATCTGAACTAGTCCAGGTAACTGAGAAAAGTCTGAGAATGCCGCTTGATGCTGTATTTCGTTGATTGAAGCACGCCGATACCCTTCGGTAAACAATATGAACGGAACGTCCGCATGTTGCGCTGTTTCACTGTCGACCTCGCTATCGCCAACATAAATCGCGGCGCTTGCGTATGCTTGGTCAATTGCTGCGTGCAGTGGTGCCGGGTCAGGCTTGCGGACGGTCAAGCTGTCCCCTCCGATTACAACAGCGAAATAAGTGTCCATATTCAGGTCGTGAAGTATTTGCTTGGCAATCGCCTCGGGTTTGTTTGTACACACAGCGAGTCTGAACCCGGTTGCAAGAAAATAATCCAATGTCGCACGCACATTGTCGAATGGCTTACTGAGAACGGCAGGCGCAGCCGTGTAATGGCGCATAAAGCACTCTTCCAGAACAGCGTGACGCGCACGATCCTCGTGGTCCAAGTCAATTTCTTGCATTATTTTGGTGATCAGCGCAGGTACACCGTTGCCGATGAAACTACGGATTTTGGCAATGCCAAGCGCCGAGTGCCCTGTTTCTGCAAGCATGTCAGACGCTGCTTTATGGATATCGGGCACGCTATCAATGAGCGTACCGTCAAGATCAAATATGATTGCTGTCATCAGAGGGCCTTTCGAGGCATTTTAGCACGGCTGCCGATAAGCGCGCGATTTGGAGTTTTGCACTTCGCAATTCAGGATACGAGCGCACCGGGCGCAAAGGCCTAGATGAAACTTGGCCAACCTTGGTGATCGAATACAAGAGTTGGCGCATTAGAGGCCTGCGAATGTTCTAGCGTTGACCCGGTATTGAGGCAGCGTCATTCAGTCACCCTCGCGCCGTTGTCCAGATAGACACGTCCGTCAACATTGTGCCGGAGCAACTCTTGCATGAATGGGCCGCGACCATCGCGAAATACCTCTGGAACAACGTGGTTCGTGGCAGGTTCAAACAATGGCAAAGGATGGCCCGCCGCAATCATGTCCGCACCAAGCAGGTCACAGACCGTTGGCGCGATATCGACAAGTCCAACAGGCATCGTGTCTAGACCCCGTCGCCCGTCCGGTGTGTTCACGATCAGCGTCGTGTTCATTTCATAGCGGTTCAGCCCGCCATGCATCCCACCCCCCAATTCCACACCGGCCATCAATCCGCCTGTACCCGGCAGCCCCCACTGGTCAGCTTGCTCTGACGATCGCATCAGAAAGAATAACTCTGGGGAGCGGTCGTGCCCATGCTGAACCAGAGACATCGGCAAGGTGCCGGGAAGGGCGTCAGACATGTCATCGCGTGCAAAGATCATGCCAATGTCGTCCCGTGACATCAGCCAGTCGCAGGCATCAGCGATGAGGTCTTGGTCACCATCAAGGCTGCGCAGCTCGCCCATATTGCCTTGGGTCAGGGCCAATCTGTGTTCTTTCCCTGGGCGATGATGGGCCGGCAGACCATCGGCCTGCATTTCTGTGCAGATATCGCTGCGCTTGGTCATGGTGATTTGGCCATGATCAGACATTGCAATGACCGCCGTGCGCCCACCCCTTTTTTGGACTGCGTCGAGCACATTGGCAAAAACTTTGTCCGCAGCGGCCATTACACGTGTCGCCTCGTCCGATCCAAGGCCAAATTTGTGCCATGTGGTGTCTGGTTCAGGTAACCACATCAGCGCAACATCCGGTCCATTCTCGGCGAGGGCCATGTCGATGAACACGCGTTCCGCATAGTTCAGCGCCGCAAATTTCGGAACCTCTGAGTCAGGAAGTGCCCCATGCAAGGCCACTGCGCGCTGCACGGCGTCGGGCGTTTGCGTGCTGGCTTCACCATGTATCGAAAAGGTCCAGTGACCATTTGCAGCCACATCATGATTGACCAGATACGCCGCGCCTGCGGTCCCGCAATGCACGGCACCCATCCGCTTGCCCGCCGCCGCCAGCGCGTGACCAAGGCTTGCCATCGTCACGACCTGTCCCTGCGATGATTTCAGCCCGGTAAGATGATCGAAGTTTGAAGTGTCCACGGGCATGCCCTGCATGACATCCGGTAAATGAAAGCTATTGTTGACGATGCCGTGCTGCGCTGGCCAGTCGCCTGTGGCAAAAGACGTTGTGGCCACCCGTGTCATCGACGGAAAGACCGATCTCGCTTCACGAAACCACAGACTTTGCGAGGCGAAGGACTCAAGATGGGGCATACGGCCTGCGATCATGTCCGGGCGCAGAGCGTCGAACACGACGATTACAACGCGGTCGGCTTGTGTCATGATAGGGCCTCATTGACTGCATTGGCAAAGCTTTGAGCCGCTGCCAGCGTCTGCTGTTCGGCATGGACGAGAAAATTGGACTTGAGTTCGATCACCACTCGCGTGCCTTCGCGGAGCTGTAGACTCGCCGCAAGCGCTGCGAAATCAACTCGGCCAAACCCTTGAGGGGCGTGCATGTCCCCGACACCAAAGAACTGTTGCTCGTTGCGCGACCCAGTCGGAAATGTCGCGGGAAGGCCGGTTGAATCAGAAAAGTGGATATGTCCGACCCAAGGGCCAAGCGCCTTGCAGGCCTCGAGCATGTCGAAGCCCCAAAGCCCGGCACCCTGCTGTGCGTGGCTGATATCAAGACAGGCCATGACGGCCGGATGGTTCAACCGCGCGAGTTGATCCGCGAGGGCGCGAGGGTCCAGCGAATAGGAGGTTTCCTGACCCGCAATCACACGCGGATTTGGCGAGATGTTCTCATAGGCGATCTGGACACCAAGCTCTGCCGCCCGATCGGCAACAGGTCCAAGCTGTTCGAGTTCGAACTGCAAAAGCTGGTCTTGCCGATTGACCCAATTCTGGGGGGACACCCGACCCGGATGAAGCACCACGACACCGGCTCCGATCTCTGCCGCAAGTTCCATCGACACGGTTGCTGCCCGCGCCATGATGTCGACATGGGTCTCATCCATCAGGTTGATAGCAATGGGAGCGTGCAACGAATAGTTCAGGTCACGCGTGCTGACGATCTTACGCAAATCTGCCACCCGATCAGGAATCAAACGACAGTCAACGACTGCATCCAGTCCGACAGCGGTGATTTCTGCGCCGGTGCAGCCAATCTCGACCATGTGGTCAAGGCGGGTCGCAATGCGACCAAGGTCACCATCGGCGATTCCGGTGTTGAAGCCTGTTGAAACGATATGGGTCATATGGATTGCTCCCAAGGGTTGACTAGTGGCGCGCCGTCAAGATGCGCGGCGATGTTGTGGGCGGATTGCAAGACGCCCTCTGCATAGGCGTTGTAGCGCCCGTCCAATTCGATCATGCCAAAGGTGCCTTGACGAAATTGCATCCTGGGCAAAATCTCGGTCCATGGGATCGCACCCCAAAATATGGGGGCATGCATGTCACCTTGTCCCATGACGGCTGCGTCACCGCTGTCGTCGATACCGGTTCGACCGCTGGGGCGGCCGAAATTATCGTGCAGGTGAAGATGCCACACCTGCGGACTGAGCGTTGCGCACGCATCGATGAAGTCAAAGCCAAGCATCGCTGCCGAGAGGAAGGCATGCCCAAAATCAAGACAGGCACCCACACGCGGGTGATCGACGGCATCAAGCTGCGTTGCCAATGCACGTGGATCGGCACCATAGATGATACGCTCTGCGTTTAACGGGCTGGCGATCAGGTTTTCCACGGCAATGTTGACACCTGCCTGCTCGGCCAGATCACCCAAGCGGCGCATTTGGTCGCGTTCCTCGCCGAGCAGCGCATCACGATGGACCACCCATTCCTGCGCCGGCACGTGACCCGAATGCAGGACCATCGATGAACAACCGGTAATCCTGCAGAACTCGATCGAGGCTTCCGCTGCGGCCACATGCATATCGCGCCGGGGACGGTCCATCAGGTTGATCCCGTGCGGCGCGTGCAGCACCGGTGCCATGCCGTGCTGGTCGATCATATTGGCAACGCGCCGCACTGCGGGCATGCTGAGTTGCCCGCCGACGATGATGTCCAGCCGACGCGCGCTTATCTCGACATGGGAACAGCCGATTTCGGCCCAGTAGGCCATCAGCCTGTCAGCGCCCTCGAGGTCTCCTGGTGCAATAGACGTCAGATTGAGGCCGCAGCCTGTAACAATGGACATGTTAGTCCTCCAGTGAAGGGTCAAGTTTAGAACGCAACCAGTCGCCAAGGATCGACATGGACAGCGTGATAAGGAAAATTATTACGCCGGGGACCACGGCCAGCCACCACGCACTGATCAGGTAGTCGCGGCCTTCGCCCAGCATCTGGCCCAGCGATGTCATGGGGGGACGTATGCCCAGCCCCAAAAAGCTGAGCGAAGTTTCGAACAGTATTGTAGACGGGAAATTCACGGTAAGCTGCACAAGCAACGGACCAGAAATATTGGGAAGGATATGGCGCAAATAGATCCACCGTGGTCGTGCGCCTAGCCCGCGCACCGCCAGCGCATATCCCTGTTCTCGTGCCGAGAGAACAAGGCCACGCGTGATACGTGCGTAAGTTTCCCAACCATAAAGGGCCATGATGGCAATGAACATCACCATCGAATTGCCCAGGAACGCCAGCACTGCGAGCGCGACAATGAACCAAGGCATTGCGGCTTGAAAATCAACCAATCCCATGATTGCCTCGTCCCAAAACCGTCCTTTGTGCGCAGCTAAAAATCCTAGCGCAATGCCTAGAATGGCCCCCAGACATGTCCCCAGAAGCGCAAGGAGCATCGAGGTCTGCGTTCCGACAAGCAGTCGCGAGAAAAGGTCACGCCCCAAGGTGTCGGTGCCCGCCGGATGCATCAACGTGCTGCCTTGTAGCGGCACAGGTGGGGAAATGCGGTTCATCAGGTCGATGTGGTCAAATGCGTAGGGTTGGATAACTTGCGCAAACAGCATCACAAACAGCATCAGAACCATGAAGGATGCGGCAAGAGTGACCGTCAGGGGTGTTTCAGAAAACCAGCGAAACAAGGCATGGCGTCGGCGCCGAACAAGCGTTGTATCAGTCATTGTGAACCTGCCTTTGCGCCCACGCGCACGCGTGGATCAAGCCAGCCATAGGCAAGATCAGTCAGCATGTTGGCCACAACCATGGTTATGGCCAAAAGGATCATGATGCATTGCACCACGGCCAGATCGCGCGATGCCACGGCACTGGTCAACAGCCTGCCCAAGCCGGGCCAAGCAAATACTGTCTCGGTGATGATCGCACCGCCGAGCAGTTCACCAACCTTGAAACCAAGGATCGTGATCACGGGAATGGCGGCATTGGGCAGCGCATGCAGGTTCACGCGGCGCGCCATACCGGCCCCTTTGGACTGTGCAGTCCGCATGTAGGACTTGTTCAGCACATCGATCATCGACGACCGGGTGTACCGTGCGAATTGCGCGGCAAAGCTGATGCCAAGCGTAGCAGCGGGCATGATAAGGTGCCACCACGTCCCCGACCCGGAGGAGGGCAGGACACGCAGGTTCAGCGAAAAGATCAAGATAAGCAGGATACCAAGAAAGAAGTTAGGCATGGAGAAGCCAAACACTGACGCAGCCATCACGGCGCGGTCAATCCAGCTGTCGCGGTATAGCGCTGCGACGATGCCGAGCGGAATGCCGATCACCAACGAGATCACCAGCGACGTTCCCGTCAGAAGGGCCGTTTTAGGAACGCGGTCCCAAACCAGTTGGAAGGCGTCCTGATTGTTGCGGAAGGAAATCCCGAAATCACCCTGCAGCAAAGCGCCAAGGTAGTTCAAATACTGAACAAATATCGGTTTGTCTAAGCCCCAAAGCTGCCGGTAGAATGTGCGTGTCGCCTCGTCGATGTCATCGGGCAGTAGCATGTTGGTCGGATCACCAGACAGGCGCAAGACGAAGAAGACAAACGTGACAACGAGCCATAGCGTAATTACTGCGCGCAGTGATTTCGTCAGAAACCAGAACATCAGACAGTCTCCTTGATCAGATGGCAAGCTACGCGGCGGTCACCAAAATCACGCAAGGCTGGAGATTCTATCTTACATTGCGCGGTGGCCAATGGGCAGCGCGGATGAAAGCTACAGCCTGATGGTGGATCGGCCGGGTTGGGTGGGTCACCGATCTCAATCCGGGTCGCGCGCCGCAGCGATGGGTCCGGCTTTGGGACGGCATCAATCAGGATGCGCGTATATGGATGTAAAGGGTTAGCAAATAGCGCATCGCGCGGCGCTTCTTCGACGATACGGCCCAGATACATGACGGCCACACGGGTCGATATCTGACGCACCACGCCCAGATCGTGACTGACGAACAGGTAAGTAAGACCGCGATCCCGCTGTAAATCCATCAGCAGGTTGACGATCTGCGCTTGTATTGACACGTCAAGCGCTGAAACTGGTTCGTCCAGCACAAGAAGCTCGGGATCGAGAACCAAGGCGCGGGCAATCACCACGCGTTGCAACTGCCCGCCGGACAGCTCGTGCGGATAGCGATCCGCCAAAGCGCCAGAAAGACCAACTGACACAAGAATGCGGTCTACGGCGTCAAGTGGAAGATTGTGAATGTGCAGCGGTTCTTCGATCTGGTTCCTTACTCGCAGCCGCGGATCAAGCGCCCCCCCAGCGTCTTGATAGACCAGTTGCATCTTCCGCCGCAGCGCACGCCATTGCCTGTCCGGCACGTTTAGCGTCGGCTGTCCGTCGAGGTTGACGCTGCCTCCATCGGCATTGAGCAGGCCCAGCAGAACCCGCACGAGCGTGGATTTCCCGCAGCCGGACTCTCCGACAATGCCAAGCGTTGTGCCTTTTTCAAGTTTTAGCGACACACCATCAAGTGCCCGGAACTTGTGTGGCTTGCGAAACAGTCCCCGACTGCTTTGTTCGTAATATCTCACCAGATCTATGGCTTCAATATAGCTCAACATATTCTCCTTGGCGCTTTGATGCAGCGCGATTTGCCATCGTGAGAGGTTTGAAAGAGAGGCGGCACTCTAGGCTTTGGCGCGGGACAAGAGGGCAATCATGCCATGATCTTCTCGTCCTCGTAGCGATTCACCTTTTGACTTTCAGGCAATGGGAAAGGGTGGTGACAGGCCACGTTGCCGTTAAGTTCGGGATCTGACATGCGACAAGCCTCTGAGGCGCGGCTGCACCTTGCCGCGAAGGCACATCCTGGCGGGAGCGCGTCAATCGTAGGCACGGCGCCCTCGATCGTCGCTATGCGCCCCCCAGCGGGTGCAAGATGTGGCAAGGCTTTAAGCAGCCCGTTCGCATAGGGGTGTCGCGGCGCGGCAAACAAATCAGACACCTTGGCGGTCTCGACCACGCGGCCTGCATACATGACGGCTACCTGGTCCGCGCTTTGCGCCACCAGTCCAAGATCATGCGTGACGAAAAGCACCGCCATGCCAAGGCTGTCGCGAAGATCGGCGATCAGATCAATGATCTGCGCCTGAACGGTCACGTCAAGCGCGGTGGTTGCCTCGTCGGCGACAAGCAGTCTGGGATTGCCGGCGACGGCCAGTGCGATCATCGCGCGCTGGTTCATGCCACCGGAAAACTGGTGTGGAAATTCCTTTGCGCGGCGCTCCGGATTGGGCAGGCCGACACGGCCCAGCAGGCGCACCGCTTCGCGGTCCGCCTCGGCGCGCGTTGCCCCTTGACGCAGGCGCACGGCTTCGGCCACCTGCCATCCGATGCTGCGCACAGGGTTCAGACCGCCAGTTGCGTCCTGAAAGACGCTGGCAACATGACGGCGGCGCAGTTTCGCCGCCTCTGCTGCGGGGAGTGCTGCAAGGTCCGCTCCGTCCAGAACCACGCGACCGGCGCTGACGCATCCGCGTCTGGGCAGAAGGCCAGCAATAGCAAGGCAGGTCATGGATTTGCCGCAACCAGATTCGCCGACAAGTGCCAGCGTTTGACCCGTTTCAACCGCAAAAGACACACCGCGCACCGGGTGCACAGGGCCGCCTTTTTTCCGGTCGATGCTTACTTCCAATGATGTGACACGTAAAACCATGGGACCCCTCGAAAATAGGTTGGGCGGCCCCCGAACGAGGGCCGCCCTCATAAGCCTTATTCGGCGAATTGCAGGTTGTAGGGGCGCAGATCCATATAATAGAGGCCATATGGCTGCCAAGTTACACCATCGCGCACGGCGTAGGTTTCCAGCGGGTTGTACAGCATCGTACCCGGCGTTTCGTCCATCCAGATGTCCAACGCATCGCGATAGGCCTCTTGGCGCTTTTCCCAATCAGTTTCAGTGATGATGACATTTTGCGCATCATTGAAGGCCTCAGGGGCATCCCACGACCGGGCGTCGTCTTGTTGATTGTTCTGCACGTCGGAAAACGCACCCCATTGTGGTACAAAGCTGCCCAAGGGATCAGGGATGCGGTGGGTGTTCGACCAAGGGCGAATGTTCACCTGAGCATCCGCATCGGTGACTTGATCCCAATTTTCGACCGGCTCAAGCTTGACGTTGAGGCCAACGGACTGCCACATTTGTTGCATCGCCTGGGCGGCTTCGGTCGATAGCAGGTAATAGTTGAGCGGGAATTTATAGACGATTTCTTCGCCGTCATATCCTGCTTCGGCCAAGAGCTCCCTGGCCTTTTCGGGGCTATATTCAAAATCGGGGTAATCTTCGATATACATCTCATACGACGGCAATTGGTGACCGTTCGGGGTGTAATTCTTGTCCGCCCAAAGCGCGCGGCGCAACAAATCACGGTCGATCGACATTGCCAAAGCCTGGCGCACGCGCTGGTCCTCCAACGGTCCGTTCGGGTAGAAAACCAACATGTGCGTATTGTCTAAAACGATCTGTTCAACCTTCAAGTCGTCATACCGCTCGATTGTCGGAATTTGATCCGGCGGGATATTGACAGAAATATCATATTCGCCTGACACCAACCCCGCGATCCGCGCCGACACTTCGGGAACCTGCACGAAGGTCACGGTTTTGGCAGTGGGTTTGCCGCCGAAATAATCGTCGTGGCTTGACAAGCGGATGTATTCGCCTTCGACCCATTCGTCCATCTTGTAGGGACCAGTGCCGACCGGATTGCGGGCAAAGACGTCTTTGCCCTGGCGTAGATAGGTCTTATTTTCGACAATCCAAAACGCATAGCCCGCAAGGCGCTGCTCCAACAGGACGTCGGGCTCTTTTGAAACGATGCGGACTGTGTATTTGTCGACAGGAACGACGTGGCTTATGCTGTCCATGAACCTTTTTGCCGCACCGATCAACGGGTCATAGCCGCGCCCGCGCCCGGCAACAAAGCTGAACGCCACATCGTCTGAGGTCAGTTCGGACCCATCATGAAACTTTGCGCCTTCGCGCAGCTTCAATTCCAGCGTGCGGTCGTCGATACGGGTCCAGCTTTCGGCAAGACCTGGCACCAATTTCGACGCGGTGCCCGACCCATCGGCCAGAAAATCACGGCGGATCAGGCTGTCAAACATCGAATAGGTGATACGTACGGCAACGTTGCCCATTTCCTCGATCCCTTCGAGGCTTCCAGGCAGATTGTTGACGGCGATGACCAGGTCCGGTCGGCTGTCGTCCTGAGCTACAGCAGGTACTGCGGTCAGCGTGACCGAAGCAACAGCAACAACTGTGAATATGCGTCTTAGCATTGTAGAAATACTCCTGTGGTTTTGAGTTTGGCAGAGGACGCTTTCTTCTCGCTGAGAAGGGATATTTGATATTGAGTCCTGAGGCCGAGGACACTGTAGGCGGCACAGCATGTGGTGGTTGAAACGGTCATTAATAATCATCCGGATGTTTTGTCCGATGTCCAAGTATGCCCGCTGGATGACATGCACATGACAAACCAATTTACCTTTTGTAAAAAACGCAGCAGAGACTTCTATGTGTTCAGGCAGGTTAATGATCAAAAGCAAATTCTAGCTGCCGCAGCCAACGGGCCGGAAGCGCCAGTTGCAAAGCTGCGGTAGCTTCACTGAACAGGCAATGCCGCTTTTTGGGCGTTTCCAGCTGTCAAGGTTGGCGCGGCGTCTGGCAGCCTACGCAAGATGCAGTTACGGCGTCGGGGATCATCGACCTCCTTCGGGCGTTATTGCGTTAAGGACTGCGCATCCGGTTTTGCGAAAATCTTGAAGAATGGTCCGCTAAGCTTGATCTGCGTTTAGTCGCAGTGCTTACAGGGGCACATGGACAGGATCAGAATTGATCCGCAGTGGTGACAATCCTTCCACCTTCCAGCGTCAGGATACGGTCCACGCGATCAAGGATGCGGTTATCATGTGTAGCCAGGAGTGTCGTTGTGCCCCGTGCAGCGTTAAGGCGCTTGAGCAGGTCGACCATATCCGCTGCGCTGTCCTTGTCCCGCTCTGCCGACCTTAACCCTCCGAAAATGCTGCATGATGCACGAATGGCCTGTGTGGATAGCTGCTGCAAAGCAAGACATATTTGAAGTTAATTTTGCACTGGTCAGAGGCAGACGTGTGTCCGGCCTGTTTGTGCGGCACACGTGGCCGCTGGCCCTGATGGTTTCCGCAAACCAAGTCCCAAACCGGTCTGCGGACAAATGATGTCCCTGACATTCGACGGGGTTTCTCGGCTGACGGGCTGACTGTGCTCCATCATTTCAATGGTCTTGCTGTCTCTTGTGTTCTGTTCTCCTCAGTTTAGACCGTATGCGGTCTGTAGTATTCGTTCTTGGTCAAGACGGCCCAGATGATCCGCGCTGTCTTGTTCGCCATTGCCACGGTGGCAAGGCGGACTGGTTTGCGTTCAAGCAGAGCTCGCGCCCACGGATCCACGCGTTCCGGATGTGTCTTCATCTGCCTCAGCCGAGAGGTCATCCCAGTGACCAGCAGGCGTCTGATATATCGATCCCCCATCTTTGTGATACGTCCGAGTTTCTCCTTGCCACCACTTGATCGGTTGAGCGGCGTCAGCCCTAGCCAGGCGGCAAATTCGCGACCGTTCCTGAACTGACTGGCATCACCCGCTGTTGCTACAATTGCTGACGCGGTCACAGGCCCGACGCCCGGGACCGACCGAAGTAACGTCACGCGGGGGTCCTGCTTGGCTTGAAGCCGTATACGCATTTCATACCAACGCACGCGGAGGTGCAAAGCAACAAGTTGGTTGCTCAGATTGCCGAGCACATCAATGGCAACTTCTGGAATGCCTGGCTTGTCGCCATCCAGCACACTCTTTGCAAACTTGATCGCACTGCCGATCCCCTGCGCAATCACGATACCGAACTCGCCCAGCAAGCCACGCAGCATATTACTTAGTTGGGTTCTCTGCCGGACAATCAGATCGCGGGCGCGGTGGAGGAAAAGAACGCCCTGTTGCTCTTCTGACTTAACCGCGACAAATCGCATTGTTGGACGCGTCACCGCCTCGCAGATCGCGGCGCCATCAACCGCATCGGATCTGCCTCGTTTCACTTAGGGCTTTACATACATCGCGGGGATCAGACGCACATCATGGCCCAACTTACTCAACTGCCGGGCCCAACAGTGGCTGGAGCCGCAAGCCTCCATGCCAACCAGACAGGGTGGGAGTGTCTCAAAGAACGCGAGCAGCTGCGACCGCCGCAGGCTTGATTAAAAGCGACTTCGCCATTCTCACTCACGCCGTGGACCTGAAAGAGATTCTTGGCCAAATCAAGACCGACAGTTGTAACCTGCATTGGGTAGCTCTCTCATAAGCAGTCGATAACAACTGCAGTATGGCGCATTGCGACGACGGGTCGAGCAGGAGCTATC
>NZ_JAWOAN010000210.1:0-9072 GCF_046498525.1 Yoonia sp. | reverse complement strand
CGCGTGGCCTTTGGCAATGATATGATCGCGGCGGTCATCGTGACGATCATGCTGATCCCGCAATCGCTGGCCTATGCGTTGCTGGCCGGATTGCCGCCCGAAGCAGGACTTTATGCTTCGATCGTGCCGATCATGCTTTACACGGTCTTCGGGACCAGCCGCGCACTGGCCGTGGGCCCGGTCGCCGTGGTGTCGCTGATGACTGCAGCGGCCTTGGGCAACATCGTCGAGCAAGGGACCGCAGGCTATGCGATTGCAGCCTTGTCACTGGCCGGCCTGTCGGGTGCCATGCTCTTGGGGCTGGGCTTGTTGCGTCTGGGCTTTCTTGCCAATTTCCTGTCACACCCTGTCATTTCGGGCTTTATCACCGCATCTGGCCTGATCATCGCGGCCAGCCAGTTGCGCCATGTCTTCGGTATTGATGCAGAGGGGCATAATCTGCTGGAACTGGTCGTGTCGCTTGTGACGCATCTTCCCGAATTCAACGTGCCGACAGTTATCATCGGCGTTAGCGCAACCGCCTTTCTGTTTTGGGTACGCAAGGGCTTGAAACCCATGTTGCGCGCCATGGGTGTTGGCGCAACATTGGCGGATGTCGCGACCAAAGCCGGACCGGTTGCAGCGGTCGTCGCGACAACCGTTGCGGTCTGGTATCTCAACCTTGAAGACGCCGGTGTGCAGATCGTCGGCACGGTGCCGCAAAGCCTGCCGCCGTTCACACTGCCCTCTTTCTCGCCCGAATTATTGCAACAACTCCTGCTTCCCGCGTTCCTGATCTCGATTATCGGCTTTGTGGAATCTATCTCGGTCGCGCAAACTCTGGCGGCCAAGAAACGGCAACGTGTCGATCCCAATCAAGAGCTGATCGGCCTTGGCGCGGCGAACCTCGGGGCCGCGTTCACCGGCGGTTTCCCCGTCACGGGCGGATTTTCACGCTCGGTCGTGAATTTCGATGCCGGCGCGGAAACACCTGCCGCGGGTGCCTTTACCGCTGTCGGGCTTGCGATTGCCGCACTTGCCTTGACCCCGCTGATCTACTTCCTGCCCAAGGCAACGCTTGCCGCGACCATCATCGTCGCCGTGCTCAGCCTTGTGGATTTCAGCATCCTGCGGCGCGCATGGGCCTATTCGCGGGCCGATTTCTTTGCCGTGCTGGTGACAATCCTGGTCACGCTGGCTGCTGGGGTCGAGGCGGGTGTATCAGCGGGTGTCATCCTGTCCGTTCTGGTGCATCTCTACGTATCATCGCGCCCGCATATCGCAGAGGTCGGGCTGGTGCCCGGCACCGAGCATTTCCGCAACATCCACCGCCACAAGGTGCAGACGGACCCCCACATCCTGACCCTGCGATTGGACGAAAGCCTCTATTTCGCGAACGCCCGGTTTCTGGAAGACGTGATCCTGACCCGGCTCGCCTATGATAAAATGATTGAACACGTGATCCTTCAGTGCAGCGCGATCAACGAGATCGACCTCAGCGCGCTGGAGACACTTGAAGCGATCAACGAAGCGCTCGTCGAACAAGGCGTGAAACTGCATCTGTCCGAGGTAAAAGGCCCGGTCATGGACCGGCTCAAGCGCGAGCATTTCCTTGAAGAATTGTCAGGCGATGTATTTCTCACCCAGTTTGAAGCAGCACGTAGCGCCGGGATGAAGCCAGGGAAACAAGGGCCGTCCCTTTGATAAAGGGACGGCGCACGCGGCTAATTTTGTTTTGAGGCTAACGTTCAACCGCAAAGACCCCATCTTCGAAGAATTCCCCCCGACCGAGCCATCCGCTGTACCTGCAACAGCTCCGGTAGGATCGCTTACGTTGGCAATGACGCGCCCGTCCAGCGCGATTTTGGTTGCATAATCTGCCCCGCCTTTCGACAGTGTCCCGTCAAGGTTGATCTGGATCTGCGGCACACCCACAGGGGGGCTTTCGATCAGGACACATACACCGGACAGGATGCCAGTGTAGGCCCCGTCGATTTCGTGATATAAATTTCTGGCCTCACTGGTAAGCGCGTTATTACCCACTGCAAATGCCGCGGTTATCTTCAACTCTCCGATCCGGGCCTCACCTGCAATTTCGCCGCTGACAAAACCGTTATAGGTGGCGCTGCCACTATCGGGAATCTCGCTTGCTGTTGCAGGAGTGATCCCCAAAAGCAAAGCACCGTTTGCGTCGGTGTAAGCCGATTGCATGGCGGTGGCGGCAGGTTCAATTTCGTCAAATGAACCAAACCCGTTCGCGGTGGTCTCACCATTACTATCGCAGCCCGCCAGAAAAACGGTCGAGGCAGCGCTGATCATCATAATCTTTAAAACTATCTCCTCTCACTCGGTACCATGCTTGCATCAGACCAACGCCAGTGCTTGATCTGCGATAAAATCGTCTTGCGTAATTTCATTCCAATCGACGTTGCGCAGGATCGTCCGGTCCGTGCCCGCATCAATCACCGCACCGGTGCCGCGAAAGCCAGACCATCCAACCGGATCAAATCAACGCCATCCGTGAAGTCGTAGACAATGTCGAGGCCGGTACCGGCGGCAAATACGAATTGATCGGCCCCGCCATCCAACTCTGCGGCTACCCCGGTCAGGGTCGCCACCAGCGACAAGCCGACACCATCAGCATTGGCAACCGAAATGGTCGGGTCGTCGCCTGTCACACCCTGCTGGATCAGCAAGCGGTCTTCCGGCAGATCCACTTCAAAGCCTGCCAGCGCGTCAAATCTGATCAGGCCGATCTTGTCGCTGCCCACCTTGAAATCCGCGATGACGCTGGCCGTAATCTCATCGGTAACCGAAGTGCCATAAGACACCACAAAGAGGTCCGCGCCAGCACCACCGGTAAAGCTGTTTTCACCGATACCGACAAGGAAATCATCCGCCGCTGTGCCGGTGATCGCCGCACCCGCTGCAAAGAGTTCGATCACTTCGTAATCCATCAGCAACTCGGCGCTGTAGATTGTCGCAGGCTTTACGTCGCCCTTGATCTAGAGAGCCGCGTTGAAGTCATCGGCCAGGATAAATCATTTGTGCCGCAGGTTTCAGGTACAGTCGGTTAGCAGACAATGTTGCCCGCGCAGAGGATTAAAAGGCGCAAACCATTTGTCGCCGCTTTCATCCTTTTTATGGATGTTCCAAACAGACCGTGCCTCAGACCGGCGTGCCTTTGGTGTCGGACTTGCCAAGAGGCATCACGTCAAGGCTCATCTTGATAAGCTTGCCGGTCTCTTCGGTGTATTGGGCATAGGCGTTCTCGAGGAATTCCCGCTGTGCCTCACGGACCTCTGTCGCGTCCTTGCAGTGCAGTATCTTGTGTTGCGTCTTCACGTCTTCCTTGATCCGGTCGGCAACAAAGCTGACAACCTCATTGTTTAGTTCGGCCATCGCCTCGATCCAGCTGGTACTCAACCAGCGGAGTGGCCCCAGCCCGGCCTGTTCCATTTGCTGCACCAACTCTTCGCCCGAGGCGAAGGCATCGGCAGTCAGTGAGGTGTCTTGCTTTTTCTTTGCCATGATAAGCGTCCCTTCTGCGTATGATGTTCGGGAGTTCTAGCAGTGCGGGCCTGCGCGGAATTGACATGTATCAACGCGTAATCGCGTCAAATGCGGGATGCCATCGGGATGCACAACCAACAGAACGCGGGCCTGACCGCCGCTCAGGTACTCGCTGCACGCCAAGAGCATGGCTGGAATGAACTGCCTGTCGCGGCGGGGCCGTCGACGTGGGGTATTCTGCTGCGCCAATTCGGCAATCTGTTGGTCTTGATACTGATGTTGGCCGCCATCATTGCCTTTATCGCAGGTGACCGGATTGACACAATCGCCATCATCATCGTGATACTGCTGAACGGAACGCTGGGGTTTGTGCAGGAATGGCGGGTCCAGAACGCCCTGCAAGCCTTGCGCAACATGATGTCACCACAGGCAACGGTCGTGCGCGGAGGCCAGCAAATAGTCGTAGCCGCCCGCGATCTTGTACCCGGCGATCTGATCATCGTGACCGCCGGTGACCGGGTGCCAGCCGATGCCGAGGTCCTGAAACAGACCTCGCTCTGTGCCGATGAAAGCGCACTGACAGGAGAGTCGATGCCGGTGGCCAAAGACGGCGAGGATACCGGCCTATATCTGGGAACCAATATCGTTGACGGGCACGGCATGGGGCGGGTGACGGCAACCGGTACTGCCACCCGTTTTGGGCAAATCGCCATGCTGACCGGGTCGGTCGCTTACCGCCCGACCCATCTGCAGCGCCAACTGGGCGAGTTGGCCAAGCAGCTTGGGATCGCGGCCCTTCTGATCGGCGCATGTGTCATGGCTCTGGGCGTCTGGAGCGGGCGTCCCATGACCGAGATGTTCATGACCGGCATTTCTCTGGCCGTCGCAATGGTGCCAGAGGGCCTGCCTGCCGCCGTCACGATCACCATTGCTTTGGGCGCTGCCGCCCTTGTCCGCCAAAACGCCTTGACGAGGCGACTGCAGGCCGTCGAAACGCTTGGTGCCGCGTCCGTCATCTGTACTGACAAGACTGGCACGCTGACCGAAAACAAGATGACCGCCACACAGATCTGGACACCGCAAGGCAGCTACAGCGTAACGGGAACGGGCTACGATCCTTCCGGCCATATCATCGCCAATGACAGCAAACGTCTGTCCGCCAACGATCCTGTGCTGGCTGATATGCTCGAGGTCTGCGCAGGCTGTAATCACGCCAGCCTGCAACATCATGACGGCACTTGGCACATGGTTGGCGCGCCGACCGAGGGCGCGCTCATGACGCTGGCCTACAAGGGTAAGGCTGCCCTGCCAGAACCTGATGCCGTCATGGACGAGTTGCCCTTCAACAGCAACCGCAAGAGAATGAGCATCCTGCTGGAAACGTCCACTGGCCCCAAGGTGCTGACCAAAGGCGCACCGGAACGGCTGAGGGATCTATGCACCGGCATTATGGGCGCTGAGGGCACTGAGCCGTTAACGGACGCCGGCCGCAAGGAAATAGACGCCGCCCATACCCGCATGGCCGCCAATGGCCAACGCGTCATCGCACTTGCTGCACAGCCCGCGCCCGATGGTCGGTTGACCGAGTACGGTCTGACCTTTCTGGGTCTTGTCGGCATTATCGACCCGCCCCGCCCCGAGGTGCCCGCCGCCATTGCCGAGGCACACGCCGCAGGCACACGGATCATCATGATCACCGGTGACAGCCCCGTCACTGCACTGGCTATCGCCCGCAGCATCGGGCTGGACCCGAAGGCCGTCACGACCCACGAAAAACTTGCGATTATGTCGAATATCGAACTTCTCATCACGCTGGACAGCGATACGCTGATCGCCCGGGCCGAACCTGCCGACAAGATGCGGATCGTGTCCTTGCTGCAAGACAAGCGACAGATCGTGGCGATGACCGGTGACGGGGTCAATGATGCGCCCGCGCTGGAACAGGCCGATATAGGGATCGCGATGGGTATCCGCGGGACCGACGTAGCCAAGGATGCATCCGACATCGTTCTGCTGGACGACAATTTTGCAACGATCATCGTGGCCATCCGCGAAGGGCGGCGGCAGTTCGACAACCTGCGTAAGTTCGTGCGCTACCTGCTGTCATCGAACGCAGGCCAAGTGATCGCATTGGTCGTCAATATCGTCGTCGGCGGACCTCTGATCTTTCTGGCGACGCAAATTCTGTGGATGAACCTGATCACTGATGGGCTGACGGCAGTGGCGCTGGGGATGGAGAAACCCGAACCAGAGCAAATGGAAGAACCGCCACGTCCGATGAACGCCCCGATGCTTGGCTGGTCCGGCATCGCGTTGATCACCGTTTTCGGCCTCTATACCGGCCTGTCGAGCTTGTGGATTTTCTGGAGCCTGCTGCCCGTCGATGAAACGCTGGCCCGCACGGCGGCCTTCACCGCTATGGTGGTGTTCGAGAAATCCAGCGTCTTCGCCTTCCGGTCCCTACGCGCTCCGTGCAGTCGGATCGGTTGGTTCAGCAATCCTTTCCTGCTGCTGGCACTGGCGGCTACGCTGGGCGCACAGGTCGCGGCAGTCTATTGGGAGCCCCTGCAAGTCTTGTTGAAGACAACGGGACTGGCCGTGGCGGAATGGCAAATGATCGGCCTTTTCGCCCTGCCCCTGATCATCGTTCCCGAACTTTTCAAATACATTCTGATCTGGAGACACACCAATGGCACTTGAACACGGACATTCACCCGAGGAAGTCGCAGAGCGGCTTGATGCACATACAGACAGCACCCCCCTGCGCGATGCGGTTTTTGGCGGGATCGACGGAACCGTGACCACCTTTGCGATCGTCGCGGGCGTACAGGGGGCAGGGCTTGCCCCGGGGATCATTGTCGCCCTGGGGCTGGCGAATGTGCTGGCCGACGGGTTTTCCATGGCCGCAGGAAACTATGCGGGGACCAAAGCCGTCGCGGATGACCGCAGCAGGCTTTGGGATGTGGAGAAGAAGCACATTCGCACCAACAGAGAGGGTGAACTGGAAGAACTGGACCAGATCCTTGCCCGCAAGGGACTGAGCGGTGAGGTCCGCAAGAACGCAGTCGCAATGATCAGCGACGATGAGGACCAGTGGATCAGCCTGATGCTGGCCGAGGAATACGGACTTCCGGCTACAGACGCGCGGCCGCTCCGCGCGGCGTTGGTGATCTTCATGGCCTTTGTCGCCGCAGGGATGTTCCCGATCCTGCCCTATATGCTGGGCCTGCCCTCGGCCTTCGGATGGTCCATCGCCATATCGGGGCTGACGTTCTTTGGCATCGGGACGATCAAGTCAAGCTGGTCACTGACACACTGGTGGCGATCCGGGTTTGAGACGCTGCTGATCGGCGGAACGGCTGCGACACTTGCTTTTGTGGTCGGGCGCCTGGTTCATCCCTAGACCAATGGTATCCGCCAGACGATGTGGCGCGTCATGCAACAGCACATGCATCAGTTCTTTCGGGTCACCTGCCTGCAACGCCTCAAGAACGCGGCACCAAGATGGCAAAGTGAACCCCACTCTCTGTTCCGATTTTGCCCGTATTCATGTAATATCGCTGCCCTCTAGTGCGGCAATTACGGCACGCACGGCTGATGACAGTTGATTTTTCTCAACCATCTGCAACAGTCGAAATGTAGAAAGGTACGGTTAAAAATCGAACGGGACAGTCATTTTCTGATCGCCATGCTTGATGCGATGCCCGATGCCGTCCTGTTCAGCGACAAGGCGGGTATCATCACCCGTACAAATGCGGCTGTCGATAAACTGTTTGGGTATGATTCCGCCGAACTTATCGGCTCTAGCGTGAATATGCTGATGCCGCAGGCGCTTTCCAGCAGGCACGACAGGTTCATTGAAAACTATCTAAAAACCGGGTCCGGTCGGATCATTGGGCGCGGGCGCGCAGTAGAAGGCGTGCGGCGCAATGGCGACGCCTTTCCACTTCATGTTTCTCTCGGACATATTACCCATGATGGCGAGGATCACTTTGTCGCAATCATGCACGACTTCAGCGCCCGGGTGGCCGCAGAAGCGGCGCTGTCCCGGACGGCCCGGCTCGATGCCATCGGCCAGATGACAGCCGGCATCGGCCATAATTTCAACAACATCCTGACAGTGGTAATCGGCAATCTTGAATTGCTCGAGGCGCAACTCTCAAATCCGGCACAACACGCAATGCTGGCCGATGCGCGCGAGGCGGCAACAATCGGCATGGACCTTACCGCAGGGCTTGGCGCATTTGGACGCAAGTCAAACGCGCGTTGTGACGTGATCGATATTAACGCCGCTTGCAGCGCTGCTTTGGAGCTGATCAAGCATACCTTTGATCCACAGTATGTAATCTTGATGGAACTGACAGATAATCTGCCAGCGGCTTTGGCCGACAGCACGCATTTGCAGTCTGCGCTGATCAATATTGCCCTGAATGCCCGCGACGCCATGCCCGACGGAGGCACATTGATCACGCGGTCCGAAGTTGTGACGGTTGATGATCACTACATTGCACAGGAACTGGACATTGAAGAGGGCACCTACGTACGGATTTCCGTAACCGATACCGGATGTGGCATGGGTCCCGACACCCAGCAGCATGTGTTCGAGCCGTTCTTTACCACCAAACCCGTCGGGCAAGGCACGGGCTTGGGCCTTGCGACAGTGTATGGGTTCGTGCGGCAGTGCGGCGGGCACGTGACGATCTACAGCGAAATCGGGCACGGCACGACTGTTGCGCTTTATTTTCCGGCAATTGATGAGATACCGACAGAAAAACCCCTTCATAACAAGCGAGAGTCTCGGGAGGCAGCGGGTCAACGCACAATTCTCATTGTCGAGGACAACCCAAGGGTCCGCAGTGTGACTTCAGATCGGCTCAGGGATCTGGGATACGATGTACGCGTTGCCGGACAGGGTGATCATGCAGCCCGGATGCTACGTGAAAACGCCGACGTCCACGCCGTCTTTACGGATCTGGTCATGCCGGGCGAACTTGATGGTCTTGCGCTGGCAAGGCTCATCGAAGCAACCTATCCACACATTCGAATCCTGCTGACTTCCGGCTATGCCGAAGATATTCTCAGCCGCGAAATCGATGACATTCCCCACCAAATCCTGCGTAAGCCCTATCGTCAGTCGGAATTGGCCGAGGCGCTGTTGGAGCTGTTTGACCTGCCCGGATCCGCACAAGGTGTCACATCGCAAGTGAAGGAATAACCCATACCGCGAATCGTCGTGATCAATCTGGGCGATGCTGGGTTGCGTTCAACTTTCTTGCGCAAACGGGCAATCTGGTTGTCGATGGTGCGATCCATCGGGGCATAGGAATTCCCCTTCGTCAGATCCATCAACTGTTCGCGCGACAACACGCGTTTGGGCCGCATCAGAAATGCAATAAGAAGCTTGAATTCACCGCTTGTCATCTCAACCCATTCGCCGTCCCGATCAAGCAGTTTCATCTCATCGGGAATGGCCCGCATCCCGTCAAACTCCCAGCAAACGGTCGCCGCTGCAACCTTCGGCGGTAGCACAATGCCGGGCGAGCGACGCAGGACGCATTTGACGCGGGCCAGAACCTCTCG
>NZ_JAWOAN010000196.1:0-30117 GCF_046498525.1 Yoonia sp. | reverse complement strand
AGGGCTTGTAGGATTTGTCAACTGCGCCTAGTGTCCGCGCGATTTTACAGCGGCTGGATCAAGCCACCAACAGATAGGAAGCGTGCCATGTTTAAGGGATCAATCCCCGCCCTCGTCACGCCGTTTTCGAACGGCCAGGTCGATGTGGATGCGCTGAAAAAACTCGTGAACTGGCATGTTGATCAGGGTTCCCACGGTCTGGTCCCTGTGGGTACGACAGGTGAAAGCCCGACACTGACCCATGCCGAGCATGATCTGGTTGTTGAAACTGTCGTGAACGAAGCCGCCGGACGCATCCCCGTGATTGCGGGTGCAGGGTCGAACAACACAGCCGAGACCGTGCGTCTGGTACTTGCCGCCAAGAAGGCCGGTGCGGATGCCGCCCTTGTGGTGACGCCTTATTACAACAAGCCGACACAGCGCGGGCTAATCGCACATTTCACAGCAGCGGCAGATTGCGGCTTGCCCGTCGTGATTTACAACATCCCGCCGCGGTCGGTCGTTGATATGACACCCGACACCATGGCCGAACTCGCCAAGCACGAGATGATCATCGGGGTGAAGGACGCAACAGCCGATCTGTCGCGCGTGCCGGCCCAGCGCATGCGCTGCGGCGAGGATTTCATCCAGCTGTCCGGCGAAGATGCAACTGCGCTTGGCTTTAACGCCCACGGCGGTGTTGGCTGTATCTCGGTGTCCGCTAATATCGCCCCCAATCTGATTGCGACGTTTCAGGAAACGACGCTGGCCGGAGACTACGCAAAGGCTCTCACCCAGCTTGATCGCCTGATGCCATTGCATGAAGCGGTGTTCACCGAACCCGGTGTGGCAGGCGCGAAATACGGCATGTCTTTGCTGGGCATGTGCAGTGCAGAGGTGCGTTCGCCTCTGACGGGCCTGACAGATGCGACCAAGAAAAAGATACGCGCAGCTATGGTGCATGCAGGGCTTCTGAACTAGCGCAGGGCTCGTTTGATCCCACCTCACCTATCGCGGCACTACTCTGCGTGCCGGCGGGTGATAGCGGCTTGAACCACGCATTGTTCAGCCGCCACAACCCAAAGGCCAGCGGAATTGCAGCCGGACCACCGATCACATAGGCACGTGGCCCGCCGGAGAAGCTCTCAGACATCTGTGTGTAGGCGCGGATGCCGGCAAAGATCATGGCCAGTATTCCCGCGATCAAAGACGTGTTTACACATAGCGTTATCTTTGCAGGCCTGGCGCGGGTCTGGATTTGATCCGCCTGTGCCGGGTTGATTACACAGTCGGCAACAAGCTGGTCCGTTTGGGCCATATAATACTTGCGATACCCTCACTTTGGTCCTGTGTAGATATCGTCATTTTGCACAGTGTTCACGATCTAATGCGCAGAGCGTTCCCAATCCTTTGCAAACGTCAGATCACTGCAGCCGCCAAATACCGCCGCACGCTCCAGTTCCTTGCGCAAGGCAGCCATCCGGCCAGTTCCCATCCGGACACCCGCCTCGGGCCAGAACGCACGCACGGCCAGAACACCGTCGTCACGCTTCATATCAATGCGGCCGATAATCCGGTCACCTTCCATGACCGGAAAGACATAATAGCCATACTCTCGCTTGGGCGCAGGCACGAAAATCTCGATCCGGTAGTGAAACCCAAAGAGCCGCTCTGCCCGTTTGCGATCCCGCAAGGCAGGGTCGAAGGGCGACAGGATACGCACACGTGGCGCAGGCGTTGCGGTGGCTGCGTCCATCAGGTCAGGCCAAGAAAAAGAGCGGCGCAGTTTGCCATCAACGCCTTCAACGTCGATTTCCACAATACGCTCGTCTGCTAAAGCCGCAGCACACCATGCCTTCGCCTCGGCTGGCGTGACATGATCCCAAAACGCCGCCAACTCGCCACTGGTGGCGAACCCCAAGCGGTCCAACGCTCCTGCACAACACCACTCGATCGTTTCCTGGGGATGATGGCGGCGGTTCAGATGCTCGGCAGGGATCACCCGCTCTGTCAGATCATAGACCTTTGTGAAACCGTCACGCCGCACCACCGACACTTGCCCGGACCGCCACAGATATTCCAACGCTGTCTTGGAGGGATGCCAATCCCACCAGCCACCCGAACCTCGGCTTTCATCTGTCCCGACCTCGCCAGAGGTACAACATCCGTGGTCTGAAATCTGGCGTAGTACGTCATCGATCTTGGCGGTGAAATCGCCGCGTCGCCATTGCTTCCAACGCTCGGCCATGCGCCTTTCGTCCCGCGCAAATCGCAAGCGCCAATGGGCAAAACTCTCGATCGGAATAACAGCGGCATCATGGGTCCAATGTTCGAATACCTGCCTGTCACGGTGCAGCAGATGTTCCAACGCTTTGGGACGATACTGCTGGCGGCGCGACCACAAGATCAGGTCATGTGCGCGGGCAAAGGTATTCACACTGTCCAGTTGCACAAAGCCGAGGTCGCCCAACACACTCTTCAAGTCAGCACCCCTGCCCGTCCCCGACGGACGGTCATGCAATCCGTGCCGCGCCAAAAATACAGCACGCGCGTTCATGTTGGCCAACACAGCGGCGCTCAAGTGTCGTTGTCCTGAATAGCGATTTGCTGCAAGCGCAACTGGCGCAGCGTTTCAATCATCGCCGCCGTGACAAGGCCAATGTTCAGCAGTCCGTTCAATGCCGCCATACCGCCCAGCAAGCGCCACTCTACCGGCAAAAGGATGTCACCGAAGCCAAGTGTGGTAAACGACACCAGCGCGAAATAGACCGCGACCTCTACCGTTTCGAAAACCCCGAGTGCCACGAAGGTCAGCGCCCACATCCAGACAGCGAAAGTCATCTGAAAAAGCACCCAGATCGCGGTCGTACAAAGGACCAGCATCAGTTTTGGCGGGTGCGGTGCCTTGATCAGCCATGGGCGCAGCCGGGTCAGACGCGACTCCAAAACCCAATAGCCGATCCCTGCGATCAACATCGACGCCAAAAGCAACGCACTGCCAAGGGCGATTTGAACGAACATCTGCTTTCTCCTTGTGCAGTCTGCTTACAGCACACCTTGTACCACACGGCTCCATCGCATATCTGGGCCCAACTATGGTCAAGAAACCCGAAAACAAAAACTACAAAGTCATCGCCGAAAACCGGCGAGCGCGGTATGATTATGCCATAGAGGACGATATCGAGGTCGGCATTATACTGACGGGGTCCGAGGTGAAGTCCCTGCGCACCGGCCAGTCCAATATTGCCGACAGTTACGCCAGCGTTGATGACGGCGAACTGTGGCTTACGAACGCATATATCGCTCCCTATGACCGCGCGATGTTCAGCCATGAGGAACGTCGCAAACGCAAGCTCCTTGTCAGCAAGCGCGAGTTGGCCCGCCTTTGGAACGCAACCAAGCGCGAAGGCATGACACTGGTGCCACTGGTGATGTATTTTAACGACCGAGGCCTTGTGAAGCTCAAGATCGCAACTGCAAAAGGCAAGAAGAGCCACGACAAGCGTGAAACCGAGGCCAAGCGCGATTGGGGTCGCCAGAAACAGCGGTTGCTGCGCCACGGGAATTGACCGTTGGGCGCTTTTGGTCAGGGCTGATGCCTCCGGCGGGGATATTTCCGGGCCAATAATAACGGAGCCGCGGTATTGCGATGGCTTGTCTTGCGGGGCGCTGCGGGGTAGGCCTGATCTGATTTATCAACTAGGGGCGCGCGATGGACCCGGCCACTCCCGACGATCCAAGTACACTGGTCAGCACAAATTGGTTGGCCGCCCATTTGAAAGACCCCGATCTGCGGATCTTCGATGCCTCGTGGTACATGCCCGACGCGGGACGCGATGCAAAAGCCGAGTATGCCGCAGGCCATATTCCCGGCGCGCGTTTCTTTGACATCGACGAGATCAGCGACGCAAGGTCAGAACTGCCGCATATGGCGCCACCGGTCGAGAAATTCATGTCCCGGATGCGGGCAATGGGCGTGGGCGACGGACATCAGGTCGTCGTCTACGACGGCAGCGGCCTGTTTTCAGCCGCGCGCGTGTGGTGGCTGTTTCGCTTGATGGGTCAGAAGAATATCGCGGTTCTGGATGGCGGGCTGCCCAAATGGGTGGCTGACGGCTATCCTTTGACAACCGCGGCGCCAACGATTCGCGATCGCCATATGACCGTGAAAATGGAAGCACACCGCGTGCGCGACGTCACGGATGTAGCCCGTGCTTCCAAGCTGGGCAACCACGCTATCATTGATGCCCGCGCGCCGGGGCGCTTTAGGGGCGAACAGCCAGAGCCACGCGAAAGCATGCGCTCGGGACATATTCCGGGGTCAAGAAATGTCTTCTACCAAGACCTGCTCAACGCCGACAAAACCATGAAATCCAAGGGTGAGATCAAGACTATCTTCGAGAACGCCGGCGTTGATCTTGCCAAACCTGCGATCACAACCTGCGGGTCGGGTGTGACTGCGGCTATTCTTTCTCTTGCGCTTGAACGGATCGGCAAGACCGATCACGCGCTTTATGATGGCTCATGGTCCGAATGGGGCATGTACGCCGACCTTCCAATCGCGACCGGAGCCTGACTGATGCTAGAAAACCTGACCGTCCAACCTGCTGACAAAATCCTTGCCCTTGTGGCGAAGTACAAAGCCGATCCGCGCGCCGACAAAGTCGATCTTGGTGTCGGCGTCTACAAAGACGCGACAGGCAACACCCCTGTCATGCGCGCCGTGAAAGAGGCCGAGCGGCGGATTCTGGCGGATCAGACCACAAAGGCCTACACCGGTCTTGCGGGCGATCCGGCCTTCAGTGCCGTGATGAAAGACCTCGTCTTGGGTGACAGCGTGCCCAGCGAACGTGTCGCCGCCGTGGCGACCCCCGGCGGCACAGGTGCGATCCGTCAGGCGCTGGAACTGATCCGCATCGCAGCCCCCAAGGCCACCGTCTGGCTGTCTAACCCCACATGGCCGAACCATCTGTCCATCATCAAGTACCTTGGCATGAAAATGGCCGAGTACCGCTATTTCGACAATGACACGCGCAGCGTTGATTTCGAAGGCATGATCGCGGATTTGCAGAACGTCGCCCCCGGTGATGTGGTGCTTTTGCACGGCTGCTGCCACAACCCTACCGGAGCGAACCTGACCTATAGCCAGATGGAGCAGGTCATCGGCTTGATGCAGAACAAGGGCGCTGTCCCTTTCGTTGACATCGCCTATCAGGGCTTTGGCGACGGACTGGCCGCCGATGCAGTCACAACGCGCCAAATCGCAAGCAGTTTCGAAAACTGTCTGATTGCGGCAAGCTGTTCCAAGAACTTCGGCATCTATCGCGAACGGACCGGTATCCTGATGGCGGTCGCCAAGGATACCGACCAGCAGGCGCTTACCCAGCAGAACCTCGCGTTCCTCAACCGCCAGAACTATTCCTTCCCGCCCGATCACGGGGCACGGGTCGTCACAACCATCCTGCAAGACCCCGAACTGCGGGCCGATTGGGAAGAAGAACTGGAAGAAACACGCAACGGCATGTTGGCCTTGCGCCAGCAACTCGCCGATGAGCTCAAGCGCCTGACGAACAGCGACCGCTTTGATTTTCTGGCCGAACATCGCGGCATGTTTAGCCGTCTGGGAACAACACCCGAAATCGTAGAGACATTGCGCGCGGATCACGGGATTTATCTGGTGGGCGACAGCCGTATGAATATTGCCGGACTGAATGCGCAGACGGTGCCGGTGCTGGCGAAAGCGATCGTCGATGCCGGCGTCTGATATTGCGTCGCAGCATTTCATTGCTGCGATTGCAAATTCACCTTGTTAGCGTCCGCGCAATAATATACCGATCAGCGGAACCGTCACGTAATTAAAATACGCCAAGGATCTGCCGATGTCATTCCGCCTGCAACCGACCCCACCTGCCCGCCCGAACCGCTGCCAGCTTTTCGGGCCCGGCTCGAACACCAAACTGTTCGAAAAGATGGCGGCAAGTGCTGCGGACGTGATCAACCTTGATCTCGAGGACAGCGTTTCGCCCTCTGACAAGGATGTCGCCCGGAGCAATGTCATTCAGGCAATCAACGATGTGGACTGGAACACCAAGTATCTTTCCGTCCGGATCAACGGGTTGGACACGCCTTATTGGTACAAGGACGTGGTCGATGTGCTGGAACAGGCCGATGACAGGATCGACCAGATCATGATCCCCAAAGTGGGTTGTGCCGCAGATGTCTATGCCGTTGATGCGCTGGTCACTGCGATTGAAACGGCCAAGGGGCGGACCAAGCCGATCACCTTCGAGGTCATCATCGAATCCGCCGCCGGCATCGCACATGTCGAAGAAATCGCCGCCAGTTCGCCGCGCATGGCCGCGATGAGCCTGGGGGCGGCCGATTTTGCGGCATCCATGGGGATGCAGACGACAGGCATCGGTGGCACGCAGGAAAATTACTATATGCTGCACGGCGAGACGCGGCATTATTCCGATCCTTGGCACTGGGCACAGACAGCCATTGTCGCGGCCTGCCGGACGCATGGTGTGCTGCCCGTCGATGGGCCCTTTGGTGATTTCAGCGATGACGAAGGTTACCGCGCACAGGCGCGCCGGTCGGCCACGCTGGGCATGGTCGGCAAATGGGCAATCCACCCCAAGCAAATCGCGCTGGCCAACGAAGTCTTCACCCCCTCGGACGACGCCGTTGCAGAGGCCCGTGAAATCCTTGCCGCGATGGAAGACGCCAAGGCGCGGGGCGAAGGGGCAACCGTCTACAAGGGCCGTCTGGTCGATATTGCCTCTATCAAGCAGGCAGAGGTGATCGTGCGGCAATCCGAAATGATCGCGGGCGGCTAACCCGACCTTTCGCAGACCCGTAAGGGCGCAGCCTTCGCCGGCGCGTCCTTTTTGCTGTTCCGCGCCCCTCGCGCCACGACCTGACGTTGCTATTGCGCATCCCATACGCCATATAACCAAGACGCAATGCACAAGGGTTCGCGATTGATGACTCAATACCTCGATTTTGAAAAACCGCTCGCCGAGATTGAAGGCAAAGCCGAAGAACTGCGCGCGATGGCCCGCGAAAACCCCGAAATGGACATCGCGAAAGAAGCCTCTGCGCTGGACAAGAAGGCAGCAGACCTTCTGAAATCACTCTACGCCGATTTGACGCCTTGGCGAAAATGTCAGGTTGCGCGGCATCCTGAACGCCCGCATTGCAAAGACTATATCGACGCGTTGTTCACCGAATACACACCGCTGGCCGGCGACCGTAATTTTGCCGACGACTTGTCCGTGATGGGTGGTCTCGCCCGCATCGAAGGTATTCCGGTGATGGTGATCGGTCACGAAAAGGGCCACGACACCAAATCGCGGATTGAACATAACTTTGGCATGGCCCGTCCCGAAGGATACCGCAAGGCAATCCGCCTGATGGAACTGGCCAACCGTTTTGGCCTGCCGGTGATCACCTTGGTGGACACACCCGGCGCATACCCCGGTAAAGGCGCCGAAGAGCGCGGCCAGTCAGAGGCGATCGCCCGCTCAACCGAGAAATGTCTTGCTCTGAAGGTCCCGCTTATCAGTGTGGTGATCGGCGAAGGCGGCTCGGGCGGGGCTGTTGCTTTTGCATCAGCCAACCGCGTCGCGATGCTGGACCATTCGATCTATTCTGTGATCAGCCCCGAGGGCTGTGCTTCAATCCTCTGGAAAGATGCTGAAAAGATGCGCGAAGCCGCCGAGGCGCTGCGCCTGACATCGAAGGACCTGCACGAACTAGGTGTCTGTGACAGGATCATCCCCGAACCAGAGGGGGGTGCACACCGTGATCAGGATGCCGCGATCAAATCTGTCGGTTCAGCGCTGGTGAGCATGCTGAACGAACTGTGCGATCTGTCCGGTGACAAGCTCCGCGCGGACCGGCGCGACAAATACCTCGCGCTCGGCTCCAAGGGGCTTGCGGCCTAGTCTGCTCATCGTGGCTTCAGGCTCGGGCACCGTGCCAGACATGATCATCCATCAAAACCGGCTTCCTTGTTCAGTCGGTCTGATGCTTCCTCGATATCATGCTCCAACCGCTTCATGAACTCACTGACTTGCAAACCCGGTTCGATGCGCGGCAGGAATTCGAACACTGCCGTACCCGGTTTGCGCATCACGCCGCGCTTGGGCCAGAAAACACCGACATTGGTGGCAACCGGCACAACAGGCTGGCCCAGTTCGCGATAAAGCGCACCCGTACCAATTTTGTAAGGGGCCTTCACGCCCGGAGCGATCCGTGTGCCTTGCGGATAGATAATCAACTGTCCGGGCCGTGCACGCCCAGCTTTAACATCAGCGACCATCTGTTTGATCGCCTGTCCCCGCTTTCCACGATCGACAGGGATACAGCCAATACGCAGGCCGAACTGCCCGATGATGGGCGCGTACTTCAGGAGCGACTTGAAAATGAACTTTCCGCGCGGCAGTGCACCATAGATCATCAGCACATCAAAGAAGGACTGGTGCTTTGGCGCGACCATGACCTCATCAGTCGGCGGCTCACCGCGAATTTCGGTCTTGAGCCCGATCATCCAGCGCGCACTCCACCGGATATAGCGGCAATAGGCGTGACAGCCGGCAACGGCACCATCGGCGGAAATGATCGCGGCGGGGGTATAAATGATCCCGACAACCAGCAACGCAACATACATCTGCACATTGAAAATCAGCGAGCGAAACCATTGAATTGCGGTGCTCATGTCTGTTCCCTCAGCCTGCGAAACGCTGCGGCGCGGGTCGCGAAGAAGGCGACAATCGCAGCCAAAACGGGGATCATCAAGGGCCAGACCCATTCTGCACCCTCAAAGCCGACACCCAGCAAAAGGCCGCCCGAGGCATCGCCCTGCGGCATAAGCAAGACGACAACAGCCCCGATGATCGTTCCAGCCACAGCGCCACCACCTGCGCGCAAAGTAAAACGACGCACAAAGGCGCGGGCAATATAGGCATCCTTGGCACCGACAAGACGCAGAACACCGATCACGCGCACATTGGCCGCAAGCGACGCCTGCGCCGCCAATGTAATCATGGCGGCGACAGTTGCACCGATCAGCAAGATCACAGTCCAGCCGATCAGTCGGACACGGCTGGCCGCATCCAACAGCGGCGCACGCCATGCCGTGTGATCGTCCAGAATGGCCCCTGGCACCTGCGCTGTCAGCCGCGCGCGCAAGCCATCGACATCCAATTCATCCCGGTCTGCGACAATCTCGATCAACTGAGGGATCGGCAATGCATCCAAGGGCAAATCCGGCCCGAACCAAGGCTCCAGCAGGGCCTGCTGCTCATCCCGAGACAGCGCCCGTACCGTGCTGATCCCCGGTGTCGTCTCCAACACATCAAGCGCCGAGAGCAGAAGCGCATCCGCCGTGGCCGGATCAGCCGGCAGGCGCAATGTCGCGGACTGCGCCAGTTCATCGGCCCAAAGGCTGGCGACACGATTTGTTGTCAACGAAACAGCCAAGGCGATGACCGCCAGAAACGCCATCACTGCAGCAACAAACACGGTCAGACGCGCGGTCGTTCCCGTTTGGGGGACAGCACGGTCGGCCTGTGGATCACCGACAACCAGATCAAGAAGCGCATTCATAGTTCGGCCCCCGCCTGCAAAAGCTGCCCGTCCTTGAGCCGCAATATCCGCGCGCTCACATCAGATTTTGCGGCCCTGATCATCGCCAGATCATGGGTCGCGATCAGGATTGTCTTGCCCATCTTGTTTAACTCGATCAGCAAGCTCAGCAAACGCTGCGACATTTCCCAATCGACATTGCCCGTCGGTTCATCGGCTATAATGACGTCAGGAGAAACGATCACCGCACGCGCCAAGGCCGCGCGCTGGCGTTCTCCGCCAGACAACTCTGGCGGCAACTGGTGTGCCTGCGCCCCCAAACCAACCCAATTCAGCAGTTCTTGCAGGTTTCCCGCCGCCTCCCTGGCGCGGCCGGAAACAGTCAACGGCAGCGCAATATTTTCGGCGATGCTCAGGTGATCAAGAAACTGACAATCCTGATGCACAACGCCAATGCGTCGGCGAGACATCGCCACACCATCCCGGTCAAGCGCCCCTGCATCCTCTCCGAAAATGCGCACTTTGCCCTTCATGGCGCGCAAGTCAGCATAGCAGAGCCGCAACAAGGTGGTCTTGCCCGCCCCCGAAGGCCCCGTCAGGAAATGAAACGATCCAGGGGCAAGCGTCAGATATAATTGGGAAAAAAGCGCGTTGTCCCCATAGCCGTAAGACACGTTATCAAGTTCAATCACTTCTGTTCCCCTGCGCTACACCGCTCTTCTGCCCAAATCTGCAACAGGTTTCAATGTCTGCAGGGGCCGCTTGCGCAAAACCTTTGCGTTTGGCACATCCGTTGATAAATTGATGGCGGTGATAACAATAAACCAGCTGAACCACCGGGCAGAAGGATAATTGACATGAGGCTGATTTGCCCCAACTGCGACGCGCAATACGAAGTCTCTGATGAAGCAATTCCTCCGGGTGGCCGTGACGTACAGTGTTCCAACTGCCAATTGTCGTGGTTCCAGACCGAGAAGCCGGTTGTTCCGGGGCGCGACACGTCGAAACTGATCACGCCAAGACATCCCGAGCCTACCGAAGAAGCCGTGATGCCCGAGAACGAGGTGCCACAGGCCGCTACATCACCCCAGCAGGACGCGGCGGCGTCCGAACCCGAAGACGTGGCAGAGGCCCCCGAGACCGACCCCACCGAGCCGAAGGAGGCAGAGCCTGCCACCGCCAAACCCGAGCCGGAACCCGCGCCGCAACCGCAACGCAGGCCCCTTGATGATGCGGTCGCCAATATTCTGCGCGAAGAGGCCTCATTGAGCGCGGCACCTGCCGCTGCCGCCCCCACCAGTGCAATCGCAAATCCGCCTCCGACAGAAACGTCTCGACCACCGACGCCGGTGACTGTGGATGCAACGCTCCAGCGCATTGCAAAAATGACCGCCGAGGAAGGCGGAACGCGAACCGCCACCCAAGCAAAGCAAACCGTCACTGCAAACGCGAGCGCGGATGAAGCGCACCTGCGCACAGTACCTTCGATCAACGAAATCAACGCCACGCTGCGCGCACGCGCCCAAGCGAACGATACCTCCGGAATGACTGAAGTCGAGAAAGAGGAAGCCGTTCAGCGCAAGGGTTTCCGCCGTGGCTTCTTTATGGTCCTGACGATCTTCGCGATCCTTTTACTGCCATATGCTTTCGCAGATCAGATCGCCGAAAATCTGCCCCAGACCACAGATGTCATGGGTTCATACGTCATGATGGTTGACCAGTTGCGCGTGTCACTCAGCGAGATGGTCAGCAGGCTGACATCCGGCTGAGCAAATAATTCCGGCATCTATCATATTCTAGAACTGATCCAGCAAGCGACGCAGATAGTCTCGCTCGATCTCGGGGCGCTGCCGTTCGGACGAGCGGCGGCGAATTTCGTCCAGCAATTCCTCTGCACGACGATTGACATCACCATTGCCGAGCAATTCCTGATCAGTGCCCAATTGTCCTGTGTTACCCATTTCACGGCCCAGCGGATCGCGCTGTCCGGGGGCAGGGCTCCCGCTTGCCTCACCTTGCTCGGATCCTTGGCCGGGTTCCGCATTCTGGTTGTCCGCCATCGCCTGTCCAAGTTCGCGCATCCCGTTGCGCAGGGCGTCCATCGCCTCGGCTTGCCGGTCGATCGCTTCGGCAATGTCACCTTCGCGAAGTGCATCCTCGGCGCCTTCCATCGCACCTTCGGCGCGCTCAAGTGAACGGCGGGCTGTTTCACCTGACTCGCCCCCTAAATCGGGTAACCCGTCACGCTGGCGCTGCAATTCCTCGCGCAAGGCCTGCTGACGTTCGGCCAGGCTGCGCTGATCACCCTCGCCACCGGCACCGTCGCCACGCTCTTCACCGCTCTGGCTATCTTCACCAACGCCTTGCCCTTGTCCTTGTTGGCCACCTTGACTGGGGTCGCTGCCGTCCTTGCCTTGCTGACCCTGTTGCTGGCCGGGTTCTTGTCCCTGCTGGCCCTGCTGACCGGGTTGTTGCCCTTGCTGTCCCTGTTCACCCGGGTTGAACCGGTCTTGCAGGTCACTAAAGCTATCATCTGATAGGTCTTCTTGTTCCCTTAGTGTATCGGCAAGATCCTGCATGGATTGTTCACCCGGTGACGGCGGGCCGTCGCCGCCTTCGCCTTGGGTGACGCGCATGTTTTCCATCATCCGGTTGAGCTGTTCCATCAGCTCCTGTGCCTCGGCCATCCGGCCTTCCTGCATCAACTCTTCGATGCGATCCATCAGGGCTTGCAATTCGTCCATGCCCATTTGCTGGCCTTGCTGGCCACTATCTGCCTGATCAGTGCCGTCATTGGGTTCGGCTTCTTCGGCCAGCATGCGCAGATAGTCGTTCGTCGCTTCACGCAATTCCTGCATCAATTCGGCGATTTCCTCGTCGGACGCGCCGTTGCGCATCGCCTCGGCCAACCGTTCCTGCGCGCGGCGTAAACGTTCGCGTGCATCAGCCAAGCGGCCATCCTCAAGCTGGATGGCCAACTCC
This sequence comes from Yoonia sp., assembly GCF_046498525.1. Lineage (GTDB taxonomy): Bacteria > Pseudomonadota > Alphaproteobacteria > Rhodobacterales > Rhodobacteraceae > Yoonia. The sequence continues at coordinate 17,565 of NZ_JAWOAN010000196.1, read as the reverse complement.
CAAAGCGCCTCGACGATTTCGGCCTGCACCTCATCGGTCAGGCCGGCATCTGCAACACCGTCAAGGCGGCGAATGATCGTACGCAGGCGCAGATAGGTGGTTTCATTCGAAAAAAGCCCATCTGGCCGGTGCGACACCGCCCGCAAAATCTGGTTCACACGCCCGGCGTTCGCTTTGGACCACATCAGATCGCGCCGTTGCTCGATCACCGCCCTTGCGAAGGGCTGGAAAAAGCGGCGCCCCGGCAAGATCATCGGCTCTGCCAGTGTCGTGCCGGTCTGTTCCGCGGCATCGGCCACCTCCATCTGGAGGGTAACGGGCATATTCGCCAACGGATGCTTGCTGAGGTTATCAATCAGGAATTCGTTAAAATCCGAACGATCCCCTGTGAAAGGCATCGGCAAATCCAGCACGAGCGGGTCAATCGGATCAGGGTCGATCATCAGGCCATGGCGGCGATCCACCTCTGCCAGATCAAGCGTGATTGTCGCGGTGCCAAATTCAACGCCGTAGTCATCAAAGGCCGAAAATGGTTGCGACATTTCTCCCATTGCGTCAGATTCAATCGGGCCTGTCAGGACAACGCCGGGGGCCGCGTCCTGAATGGCGGATATCTCCCATGTGGTCTCGGTCCCGCCGCTGATCGTGAGCCTTCCCGATTGCGTGATTTGGAACTGCTGCTGGGCTTCCGAAGCTGCGCCGACCTCACCCACACGCTCCGAAACCGTCTCGGCAACCGTGAGTGCGCCGACTTCTCCATAGAGGCGCAATGTCACTTGGCTGCCTTCCGGCACGCGCAAAGGACCGGCTGGAACGTCATTAAGATAAATCGACGGCTTTCCGGTATAGGCGGGTGGCTCCACCCAACCTTCCCAAACAGGGCCGGTTGCGAGTGTTTGTTCGCTTCCGGTCACAATCTCGCCAACGGACGACACCCGGAACAAGGAACCGAACATCAAGGCTGCGACGAAGAACAGCAGTGCAACAAAGCGCAAGCCGTAGGGATCGCGATCCGACACCCGCAGATCAGGTTCGACCGCGCGCGCTGCTTTGGTGCGTTCCGCCATCCGCGCCATGTGTGCCCGCCAGACAGCTTCCGAGGCGGCGTCGCCACTGCCAATGGCTTGTGTATCGGCAATAGCCGCAATCGGGCGTCCCGGCATCGCCGCATCGACACGCGCGAGCGCCTCGACGGTGCTTGGCATCCGAAAGCGGCGGATGCCCCAAACCAATGTCGCAAGAAACGCCATGACGGAAACAACCGCCCCGCCCCAAAACAGCTCAAGCGGGGCCAGATCTTGCCATCCCATCATCAGCGGGGCAAGGATCAGGAAGACGACAGTCCAGAACGGCCAGAACGCGCGCACAACCTGTTCTGCCACCATACCCGCACGGGTGGCAGCAACAGGAAAGCGCAAATGGCGCATCGGGTCTTGCTGATCTGTCAGCGGGCCTCTCCCTTGGTCTGCGGCGCGCGGTGGCAGTTGCTAGGTCATTCTAGCCACGCCGGTACCGTATCGCGCGCAATGATTTCTTCATAGGTAGGGCGTGCGCGGATAACTGCAAATTGATCGCCATCGACCAGCACTTCTGGGATCAGCGGGCGCGAATTATATTCCGACGCCATCACCGCGCCATAAGCCCCCGCAGAGCGGAACGCCACCAGATCATCGGGCTTCACCCTTGGCATTTCACGGCCCTTGGCAAAAGTGTCGCCGCTTTCGCAGACTGGCCCAACGATATCGTATTTGGCGGGTGCGGCACCCGGCGCAGGCTCGATCACAGGCACGATATCATGCCATGCATCGTACATCGCCGGACGGATCAGATCATTCATCGCTCCGTCCAGAATCAGAAACTCACGGTCCTCGCCAGATTTGACGTAGATCACCTTTGAAACCATCAGGCCGGCATTGCCCGAAATTAGGCGTCCTGGTTCAATCTCGATCTCGCAGCCCAAGTGCCCGACAGTGCGCTGAATGAGCGCACCATAATCCATGGGTAAAGGCGGTGCTTCGTTCGACCGCGCATAGGGAATGCCCAAACCACCGCCCAGATCGAGGCGCTTGATCTCGTGCCCGTCAGCACGCAACTGCGCGGTCAACTCGGCCACCTTCTGATAGGCGGCTTCGAACGGTGCCAGTTCGGTCAGTTGCGACCCGATATGCACATCAATCCCGACGACCTTCAAACCCGGCAAAGTGGCTGCCAACGCATAGACCTCGCGCGCACGGCTGATCGGAATACCGAACTTGTTTTCGGACTTCCCCGTTGCAATCTTGGCGTGGGTCTTCGCGTCTACATCGGGGTTGACGCGGATGGTAATCGGGACGACGGCACCAAGCGACTGCGCCACTTGATCCAACACCATCATCTCCGGCTCGCTCTCGACATTGAACTGGCGGATACCGCCCTCGATGGCGAGGCGCATTTCATCGGCGGTCTTGCCCACACCAGAGAATACGATGCGGTTACCGGGCACACCCGCCGCCTTTGCGCGCAGGTATTCGCCGGCCGAGACCACGTCCATCCCGGCACCAGCGTCACCCAAAAGTTTGATCACAGCCTGATTGGACAGCGATTTCATCGCAAAGCAAACAAGATGTTCGCCCCAGCGCAACGCCTCGTCAAACAAGGTGAAGTGACGTTTCAGTGTAGCGGTCGAATAGACGTAGAAAGGGGTGCCGACGGCAGCCGCAATTTCAGCCACAGGAACGTCCTCGGCAAAAAGCGCGCCTTCACGATAAAGAAAATGATCCAAGCCGGTGATCCTTGTCCAAAACCAGTTTTGGACATAGCAGATCACAGGCAAAGACCAACCCTGATTTGCGGGACTTATACGCGCGGTTTACGCCTGTCGGGGCGATAGATGACACGGCTCCGAAGATAGAGATAAAGCGGCAGTCCACAGCTTACCCCAATACAAAAGGTAGCGGGAATCGCGATCAGGCTCAGCCAGTCCTTTCTCTGAAATGCCTCAACCAAAATCCAGATCGTCAGGGTGACAGCCGCAATGGTCAGATCCCAGACCAGTCCGCTGGTCGCCGCATTGACATGCCAGGCATCGACCATCGCCATGATGCTCCAGCCCTCGGCCTGAAACCACGTGATGAAGTAATACATCGGATGGATTGCGCCCCAGATAGCAAGGGCTAGAAACACATTGCGCATCAGATGCCGACCCCGACCGAGACCGTGCCGTTCGACGCACCGACGCTGGCACCAGTGCTGACCTCACTTGTGCCGCCACTCGGCCCGACATTCGCGCGAGGCATAAATGGCGCGCCATCCGCGCCACATCCGGCAAGTCCGGCCAAAGTGAAGACCATTGCAATACGTTTCATTTCAAAACCTCTTTCCAATGCGCCACCTGTGCGCGGACCTGTGAAGGCGCCGTCCCGCCAAAACTGGTGCGCGACGCGACCGAATTTTCAACCCCAAGCACATCGAATACATCCGCACGGATGCCTTCGTGAACAGATTTCATGTCCTCCAGCGTCAGGTCCGGCAAATCACACGCCTTACCTTCCGCCATCGCCACAAGCGAGCCAGTCACATGATGCGCCTCACGGAACGGTAGCCCAAGTTCGCGCACCAGCCAATCGGCCAGATCGGTCGCTGTCGAAAATCCACTAGAGGCTGCGGCCTTGAGGTTCTCGCGCTGTGCAGTCATATCCGCGACCATCCCTGCCATCGCCGCCAGTGCCAGCATCAGATTGTCTGCGGCATCGAATGTCTGTTCCTTGTCTTCCTGCATGTCCTTGGAATACGTCAGCGGAAGGCCCTTCATCACGGTCATCAGCGCCACATTCGCTCCGAAAATCCGGCCGATCTTGGCGCGGATCAGTTCGGCGGCGTCCGGATTACGCTTTTGCGGCATGATCGATGATCCCGTCGACCATTTGTCCGACATCTTCACAAAACGGAACTGCGCCGAGGACCAGATCACCAACTCTTCGGCTAGACGGCTCAGGTGCATCGCGCAAATGCTGGCGGATGCCAGAAACTCCAGTGCAAAGTCGCGGTCCGCAACCGCATCCAGCGAATTGGACATCGGGCAGTCAAAGCCCAACGCCTCTGCCGTCATCTGCCGGTCAATCGGAAATGACGTGCCCGCCAAAGCAGCAGCGCCCAATGGCGAGGTATTCATCCGGCGACGCGCGTCGGCAAAGCGCGATCTGTCGCGCGAGAACATCTCGACGTAGGCCAGCATATGATGCCCCCATGTGACGGGTTGTGCTGTCTGCAGATGGGTAAACCCGGGCATCACCCAATCTGCACCGGCCTCGGCCTGCCCAAGCAGCGCTTGGCAAAGCGCCGCAAGCGCCTCATCTGCCTGATCGCACTGGTCCCGCACCCAAAGCCGGAAATCCACAGCCACCTGATCGTTCCGCGACCGCGCCGTGTGCAAACGGCCCGCCGGTTCCCCGATCAAATCCCGCAACCGCGACTCGACATTCATATGAATGTCTTCCAGCGCGGTCGAAAACGGAAATTCACCCGTTTCAATCTCTGACAATACAGTGAGCAGGCCTTCACGGATCGCCTCGGCATCGTTATCCGTAATGATGCCCGCAGCAGCCAACATGGCGGCATGGGCACGTGAACCTGCGATGTCCTGCGGCGCAAGACGGCGGTCATACCCGATCGAGGCATTGATCGCCTCCATGATCGCGTCTGGTCCGGCGGCGAAACGTCCGCCCCACATTGTGTTTGCGGATTTGGTCATAAAGGAATGCACCCGTGCGAAAGTTAATATCAGTTCTGCTTTATACGGCCATCTTGGGTCTTGCAAATACCGGCCACGCCGATGTCGCTGCCGCCAAAGCGATGCGGGAAGGCGATATGCGCAAGCTGATCTTCCACAGCACGCCAATGGCCAGCTCTGATGTGGCCTTCACGAGCGAAGACGGGCAGGAAATGACACTGGCTGATTTTCAGGGCAAACACATCGTTCTGAACTTCTGGGCGACATGGTGCGCACCCTGCCGACATGAAATGCCACTGCTGTCTGCCTTGCAAGACGAGATGGGTGGTGACCAGATGGAGGTCGTGACCATTGCGACGGGCCGCAACCCGCTGCCCGGCATGCAGCGGTTCTTTGATGAAATCGGGGTCGACAACCTGCCACTGCACACTGATCCGCGCCAAAGCCTCGCGCGGGGTATGGGCGTTTTGGGATTGCCCGTCACCGTCATTCTTGATCCACAAGGCCATGAAATCGCCCGCATGCAAGGCGATGCAGACTGGTCCGGAGAGAACGCAATGGCGATCATACGCACCCTGACCGGCCCCGCAAGCTAGCCGGACCGACGGCGAAGGTCACGTCATGCGCGCCCCGCCGTCGCGGACAATACCAACGGATCGATCCCCAGCAATTTCAGCGCTGCGGCCCATTTGCCTTCGTTATCACCCCCGAACAAAATCGCGTCGTTGGGTGCGCAGGTCAGCCAACCGTTCTGGCCAATCTCATATTCCAGTTGCCCCGGCCCCCAGCCAGCATAACCCAGCGCCATTATGGAGACATCCGGGCCTTCGCCGCTGGCCAGATCCTCAAGCACCTGCACGGTCGCAGTCATGCGATAATGTTCATCCACATCCAGCGTGCCATTGTCAGAGGCATAATCGTTGGAATGCAGCACAAAACCACGCTGCTGGTCCACCGGGCCGCCATAATGCACAGGCACGTCACGCAAGGCCAAAGTTGCCGGGATATCCATCTGCTCGAGCAGCTTGGCAAACTTTACGTCCGGTTGCGGCTTGTTCACAATCAGCCCCATGCCGCCCTCGTCAGAATGGGCGCACATGTAGATCACTGTATTGGCAAAGCGTGGATCGGACATGTCAGGCATCGCGATCAAGAGCTTCCCAACAAGGGTCGAATCTGAAACATTCATTTTCTTAAGATGGGAAACAGTGGCCTGTGACGCAAGCGCCATCGTTGCAAAGCCTGTCGCAAACGTGACTTCCCATTGCAGGCCGAATGAATAAGTAAGAAATAATGCGCAAGAACATGCTGATCCCCCTCGCCCTGATGGCTTTGCCGACCTTCGTAGTCGCTCAGGACTATCGCGACATGGTCAGTTTCGATTTTCTGCCGGGCTGGCGCACCGAGACGGGCGATCACATCGCGGCGTTCAAGATTACCCTCGCCCCCGGCTGGATCACCTATTGGCGCGCGCCCGGCGAAGCAGGCATACCGCCGCAATTCAGCTTCTCAAGCGAGAGCGCCATTTCAAGCATCACGCCCCATTGGCCCGTACCAGAGGTCTTTGATGACGCAGGCTTATGGTCGATCGGCTATTATAACAGCGCGATCTTCCCGCTCACGGTCGATACAAATGATGTCGCGGGTGATATTCCCGTTTCCGGCGCACTCACGATTGGTGTTTGCGAGGAAGTGTGTATTCCGGTCACCTTTTCATTCGATACCGTGCTACCGCAGGAGGGATCACGTGATACAACCATCACCGCAGCCTTGGCCGATAGCCCTCTCACGCGGGCAGAGGCGCATGTTGGTGACGTCACCTGCAGCATCGCGCCGATCAGCGACGGGCTCCGCCTGACGACGCGGATCGAGGTGCCGCAATCCGGCACATCGGAGTTTGTCATCGTCGAACCCAGCGATCCAAGCGTCTGGGTGTCTCAAGCCGATGTGCGCCGGACAGGTGGAACTCTCAGCGCTACCGTCGAGATGGTGCATCCCAGTGGGCAGCCTTTTGCCTTTGATCGCTCAGGCGTACGCCTGACAGTGCTTACCAACAACGGTTATGCGATTGATCTACAAGGGTGCAGCGCAGATTAACCACGTGCGCGCCGCGACCATTGCCCCAGCAGCGCGATTATGTAGATGCCCAGAAGCAGCGCCATAAGCCCTGCGACGAACACCCCAAAGGCCGCAACCATCCCGCCATCCAGCACCGGCAGTGCAGCCGCAATAGCTGGCAATGGCATGCCAGTCAGCAGGATCGGGGCGACCGTAAGTGCAAAGAGAACCAAAGCACCCAGCGCGCCCAAAGCCGCCGGCACGAACATCACGATCCTGCGCCCGCGCAAGGCCCGCTTGGCCGATTGCACCTGCCGGTACACATCCGCCTGCATCGCCATGACGGACGGCACCACCAAAAGGACCAGCACCATGCCGAAGGCCAGACCGAAGACCAGTGTGACGACCGTCGGCTTCAGGAACTCGGCCTGATTGGATCCTTCATATAGCAGCGGCGTCAGGCCCAGCACGGTCGTCAATGTCGTCAGCATCACCGGACGCAAACGATCGACCGCGCCATCAATGATGGCCGGAACAAGCCCACGGTCCTGAGCATATTCATCTACCGTGGTGACCAGCACGATACTGTCATTGATAATGATGCCCACCATCCCGATCAGGCCCACAACCGTGAACATGCTCATCGGAATACCCCAGACGTGATGCCCATAGATCGTCCCGACAAGCGCGAACGGAATGATCGACATCACCACGACAGGCCGTGTCCAGCTACTGAAAATCCACGACAGGGTCAGGTAAATCCCCAGCAATACAAGGATCAGCCCTGTGCGTGCATCATTCAGGAACCGCTGTTCCTGCTCGCTCTGCCCCGAAAGCTGCGTTTCAATGCCAAAATCGCTTTCGACCCGCGGCAGAATATCATCGTTGATGATCTGCTGAATTTCAGTGGCGCGCGCTGCATCCTCGTCATCCAGATCACCGATGACCGAGATCAGTTGAATTCCATTTTCGCGGCGCACCGTCGAAAAACCTGTGCGGCTCTGCACTGTCACGACATCGGCCAAAGGCACGTAGACCCCCTCGGGCGTGCGGATCTGCGTGCGATCCAGAAAGTCGGCAGACAATTCGCCTGACGGCAGTTCCACACGGATCGTCGCAGACCGCGCCCCATCGGGGAAGCTTGCGGCCTCGATGCCGCCCAGACGGTTGCGCAGCACGCGCCCCAGCCCGTCAATGCTCAGGCCCAGCGCGTCGCCTTGCGGGGTCAACTCAAGGATCAGCTCTTCCTTGTCATAGGCCAGACTATCTTCCAGCCCCGAAATCTCGGCAAATTGTGCCAGTTCGGTCTTGAGCGCTTCAGCCGCCACCTTCAGCGTGTCGCTGTTCGCGCCGAACATCTGGATATCAAGACTGTCACCACCGGGTCCGGAACCCCAACTGCGGAAACTAACCGTTTCGGCCATCGGGTGCTGTACAATCGAATCCTGCAAGGCACTCACAAAGGCAAAGCTGGTGTAGGGGCGGCTGTCCGCATCAATCAGTTCAACCGTGATCGCGCCGAGCTGATCGGCATCCTTGGTGTCGGAGCCTGCTATTGCGCGCCCCGAATTTCCACCGATCTCGGCGACCACGAATTTCAGCGGATTGGCCCCATGCTCAGCCTCATATTCCGCACCCAGCGCCTCTGCCGCGCGCTGCATCTCGCGCATCATCTCGAATGTGTCTTCGCGGGTGGCGCCGGGTAGCATGGCGAAATTGCCGGTCACCTGGCTTTGTTCAGGCGCGTTGAAGAAACGCCAACTCACATCGCCCCTGATAACCAGCGTGATCTGGCTGGCCAGCAACACCAATGCCACTGCAAACACCGGATAGCGCGCCTGCACCACAAACCCCATGAACGGGCGGAAAAGCGTCTCTTTAAACCAGTCAAAGCCCCGGTTCACGGTGCGCGATGGCCAGTCATACCAATGCTCTTTCGCTGAATGGGCGATGGCATGGGACAAGTGGTTGGGCAGTATCAAGAAACACTCGACCAGACTGGCGGTAAGCACCACGATCACCGTAAACGGAATATCCGAGATCAGATCGCCAAAGCGCCCGCCGATAATGACCAGACCAAGAAACGCGATGATCGTGGTGATCGTGGCAGAAAACACCGGGCTGAACATCCGCTTGGCCGCGCGTTCGGCTGCAACGGTCGGGTCTTCGCCCAAGTGCCTGACCCTGAAATCGGCATGTTCGCCCACGACAATCGCATCATCCACCACGATCCCCAAAGTGATGATCAGCGCAAAAAGTGATATCATGTTGATCGTGATGCCAACCGCATACATCAGTGCAATCGCCGCCAGCATCGCCACCGGAATCCCAAAGGCAACCCAGAACGCCGTGCGCACGTTCAGGAACAAAAACAGCAGGCCGACCACCAGCAGCAGTCCGGTCAAACCGTTGTCGAGCAGGATATTCAAACGTCCTTCAATCAGTTCTGCCCGACCATTCGTCAGCTCAATCGACACGCCACTGGGCAGCGAAGCGGTCAGTTCCTGCGCGACCTCCTCTACCGTTTTCTGCATACCGATCGCATCGCCTTGGGCAGAGCGCTGGACCCGTACCTTGATCGCGGGGTTTTCGCCCACGAAATAGGCCCGTTCCCGATCCGCACCTTCCACACGCACGGTCGCCACATCCGAAATCATCAACTGCGATCCATCCGGGTTCGAGCGCAGAACAATCGCGCCAATCTCCTTGGCGCTCCGCTTTGCTACACCCGTACGCACACGCGCATTGGCGGACACATCGCCTGCAGGGTCAGCAGCCGCCTCTTCCGCAATCCGCTGTGAAATTTCGGACAATCCGATGTCGTGCTGGATCAGCGACAGCGAAGGCACTTCCACGATCGTGGACGGGGCCGCAACGCCTTGCACGATCACCTGCGTGACACCTTGGGCAAACAACCTTGTCGAAAATTCATCCGCAAAGCGACCCAGTTGATCCACGCCGACAGGTCCGGTGATCACCACATCTGTCACACGATCAGACCAACCACCGCGCCGGACGGATGGTTCGTCTGCATCCTCAGGCAGGCTTGAGGTGCTATCGACCGCCAGTTGCACATCTTCAGCAGCGCGGTCGATATCGTAACCGGGGTCAAACTCGATCCGGATGGACGCACGCCCCTCGCGTGACGTGGACGACGAGGACGTGACCCCCTCGACCCCCAAAAGCACAGGTTCCAGAACCTGAACAATGGCTTCGTCCACATCTTCGGCGCCAGCACCCTGCCACGTCACTGAAACGGTCAGATCGTCAACGACCACATCAGGAAAAAACTGCGCCCGCATGTTGGGAAAGGCAAAAAGACCCGCGGTCAGCATCAGCACCAGCAGCAGGTTCGCAGCCGTCCTATGGCGGGTAAAGTAGGACAGAATCCCGCCTGCGCCTGCGTTCAACTTTTCGCCACCAGTGACCATCAGCTACCCATCCGGGCTTCGAGGCGGATCACGGTCTCAGAGGATACTTCATCTTCTTCCAACTGTCCGATGATGCGCGCCTTCACATCGTCCGGCATACGTCCTTCGCTGACAAAGGCGATCAATTTGGCGCGTCGCGCGTCATCCAGAGTGATCATCTCTGGTTCGGGCGTGGCCTCGGCACCACCCGGCAGGATCGGACGCACCTTGATACCGACACCCAGCATCGGCGAACGCTCTGCGACGATCGTTGCACCCGCATTGTCACCCACCGCGATAATCACATCATCACCCTGACGACGCAGCAAGATCACGTCGGCCAAGCTCAGACGATCCTCTTCACCAACAACCAAAACCGTCTGATCGGGGCCGACCGCAGTGGCGGGTACCAACGCCACGTCATTCAGGGCCGGTTCGTTGATGCGGACGGTCACGAAATCACCGGGCCGGAAGCCTGGCGCTGTTGCAAGCTGCGCAAAAAGCAGGCGTCCGGTCTGCCCTGCACCCACAGTCGCGCTTTCCCGCGTGATCTGTCCCTCGGCGCGCAGGTTCACACCCGACACATCTAGATTGACGACGACAGGTGCTTTGGTCAGCGTCCCCGTTTCATCCAGTAACCGCGCATATTGCGACGTCGAAACACGGAAGGACACCTCCAACTGTGTCGGATCAACCAGTTGGGCAAACCGTTCATTGGCGGTGACACGACCACCTGGGCTGATGGTCACATCGGCCAGCGTCCCATCAAAGGCGGCATAAATTTCGGTATCGGCCACAGCGCGTTCTTCTTCAGCTACACTGATCTGCGCACGAACCAGCCGTGTCGTCGCCTGATCTATCCGCGCCTGCGCCGAGGCCAGAGCCTGCCTGCGGGTCAACACCGCCGCCTGCGCGGAGGACGCAGCCAACTCTGCGGTTTCGACGGCAGCCGCAGTACCGACGCCGCGCGCCGCGAGGTCACGTGCGCGGGCCAAAGCCTGTTCGCGCAAACCGGCCTGCGCGCGGGCCGCCGTCAGTTCATCCTCGGCAAGGATCAGCGCGCGTTCGGCATCGCGCACCTCGGCCTGCGCATCCTGCAAGTCAGCGCGCACGCGGTCCAATGCCGCCTGCGCCTCGACAGGATCAATGCGTAGCAAAAGCTGGCTTTGCTTGACTGCTCCACCTTCGACCAGCGCATCGCTCGCTTCCAGAACCGTGCCACCGGTCGCGCTGCGCAAATCAAGCGTACGCTGACTGCGCAATTCGCCGAAAACAGTCAGTTCGGGGACAATCGTCTGCTGTTCAAGTGTAGTGACATTCACCGCCAGAACGCGTTCGCGCTGGGGAAAACTGCGCGGTTCTTCATTCATCCGGGCAACCACGGCGCCACGGATCATTTCACCTGCCCAAGCGATCAGGGCCAGCGTGACCGCCAGCAAGAAGACACCCGTAAGGCTACGACGTAAGAACCGCATTCATTTATCCTTGGCTTGCCCTCAAGACTTAGGCGTATACCGCAAGCTTTCCAGTAATACGCACAAAGGCGTTATTTCCGTCGCAAGTGTTCGTCCAGACGCGGCATGATTTCCACAAAATTGCAGGGACGGTGACGATAATCGAGCTGTTTGATCAAAATTTCATCCCAAGCGTCCTTGCACGCCCCCGGTGATCCCGGCAATGCAAAAAGATAGGTGCCTTGGGCGACACCGGCCGTTGCACGGCTTTGCACCGCACTGGTGCCGATCTTTTGCATGCTGATGATGGTAAAGATTGTGCCAAAAGCATCCATCTCTTTTTCATAGACGTCGCGGTGGGCCTCGACCGTCACATCACGCCCCGTCAGGCCCGTTCCACCCGTTGAAATGACGACATCAACTGCATCATCGGCACACCAAGCGCGCAACTGGGCTGCGATTTGATCGCGCTCGTCAGCGATGATCTTGCGATCGGCAAGGGTGTGACCAGCAGCAGCGATACGATCCACCAGCGTTTGGCCCGATTTGTCATCGGCCAACTGCCGTGTATCGCTGACTGTCAGGACAGCGATACGGACTGGCATGAATTCCTTGGTTTCATCAATGCGGCTCATCAATTATCCTTATCAGCTGCGCAACCGCGCTTTCAGTGCGAGCAAATCCGCCCAGGCTTCGCGCTTGGCAATCGGGTTGCGCAACAAATATGCGGGGTGGAACATCGGCAGGCAAGGCTTGCCCAAGACTTCGACCCATCCGCCACGTATCCGCGTAATGCCGGTGCGACCCAAAAGCGCCTGACACGGGGTGTTCCCCATCAAGACGATGATTTCAGGATCAGCCAAAGCGATATGGCGCTCGAGAAAGGGCAGCATCATTGCGATCTCGGACGCATCCGGTGGGCGGTTCGACGGCGGACGCCAAGGCAGAACATTCGTGATATAAACACTATGTGCCGGATCATCTGCGGCGCGGCCCATCCCGATGGCCTCCAGCATCCGGTCCAGAAGCTGGCCTGCCCGCCCCACAAAAGGCCGCCCCGCACGATCCTCTTCGCGGCCCGGCGCTTCGCCGATGATCATCACGCGGGCATCCGGGTTGCCATCGCTGAACACGAAATGACGCGCGCCGCGTTTCAACTCGCAATGCTCGAACGCCTGCATCGCGGCCGCCAGCGCCTTGAGATCGGTCGCTGTCTCAGCCGCCGTTGTGGCAAAGCCTGCAGCATCGACCTGCGGTGAAGATATTGGAACTGCGCTCTTTTCAGGCGTCGTTGGTTGCGGTGCAGGCTTTGCCGACTGCAGCGCATAGCGATCCACCGGTGCGTCCAGAATAGCGTCGGTCGCCCCCAGTTCAACCTGCCACTCCAAGAGAGCGCGGTCGGTCCAATATGTCTCACTCGAATCCATCGCCCTCACGATATGCCGGATTGACAGAGATGTGCAGTGCTTGTGGCATTGATGCAGGCCCGTCACCCGCCTATAAGATCCCGAACCGCTGATATGAGGGTCCGATGACATTCCGCGCCAAACATCTTTTGGGTATCGAACCTCTGCGCCCCACCGAAATCACCACATTGCTGGATCTTGCCGACAGCTACGCCGATCACAACCGGCGCGGGGTCGCGCACCGTGATGTGCTGGCGGGGCTGACGCAGATCAATATGTTCTTTGAAAATTCGACCCGCACGCTGGCCAGTTTCGAGCTGGCGGGCATGCGGCTCGGTGCGGATGTGATGAACATGGGGATGCAGGCGTCTTCCATCAAAAAGGGCGAAACGCTGATTGATACGGCACTCACGCTGAATGCGATGCGCCCCGATCTGCTGGTCGTGCGGCATCCCCATTCAGGCGCGGTCGATCTTTTGGCGCAGAAGGTCAACTGTGCCGTGCTGAACGCTGGCGACGGCAAGCACGAACATCCCACACAGGCGCTGCTTGATGCGCTGACGATCCGCCGGGCCAAGGGACGTTTGCATCGTCTGTCCATTGCAATCTGCGGCGATATCGCGCACAGCCGCGTGGCGCGATCCAATATCATGCTTTTGGGCAAGATGGAGAACCGCATCCGGTTGATTGCGCCACCGACACTGATGCCGTCAGGCGTGGCCGATTTCGGGGTCGAGGTGTTCGAGAATATGGAAGAGGGCCTCAAGGACGTCGATGTCGTCATGATGCTTCGCCTGCAGAAGGAACGGATGGACGGTGGTTTCATCCCGTCCGAGCGCGAGTATTTCCACCGCTACGGCCTTGATGCGACCAAGCTTGCCCATGCCAAGCCCGACGCTATCGTCATGCATCCCGGTCCGATGAACCGCGGGGTCGAGATCGACGGAACCATCGCAGACGACATCAACCGCTCGGTCATTCAGGAGCAGGTCGAAATGGGTGTCGCGGTACGGATGGCCGCGATGGACCTTTTGGCGCAAAACCTGCGGGCCGGACGCAAGCCCGTGATGGTATAAGGAACGGTACCATGAAACTGACAATTCCCGCTGATGATTATGGCCAGATCAGAGTTTTCGCCACTGATGCGGACCTGCCTGCCGACGTGATCGAAAAGACCCCGCGCGGCTTGGAGTACCTGTTCGAGGCCGACCTGAACCCTGATTTCGTCGATATCGTCCCAATCAAGGAATTGAACGGCATGTCCTTGTCCAGCTATATCGCCACAGGCTACGACATGGCACCCGATCCGGTGGATAAGGCCGCTGTCGATGCGATCACCGGCCATGCCATCCTTGTGCTGTCGCGCGCGACCGGCGGGATCAAGACGACGCTGACCCTTGCAGATGGTCTGCGCCACGTCACCACCTTTAGCCCTACGGCGCGGATCGTCCCGTCCGAAAAGTTACCCGACGCTGCCGCCAAAGGTATACTGGAGCCAACATCGACCAAGCCCCCCAAATCAAACGCCCGGATGAGCGGCATGGTCGCAATGTATGCGCTGCTTGCGATGTTCGCGCTTGTGGGCCTGATGATCTGGGTGGGTGGTTAGATGACGGAACGGTTGCTCTGACATGTATTCCACTCCAAAAGCCCCAGAAGCCCTGCGTCTAGGACCCTGCAAATGACAGCCATCTTCTTTGCCAACGCCCGTTTGATCGATCCGGTCGCCCTGACCGACGGGCCGGGTGCCGTCCTGATAGAAGCCGGGATGATCAAAGAAGTGTTCGAGGAAGGCGCTACACCGCCCAAGTCCGCGAATGTCGTCGATTGTGGCGGGATGTGTCTGGCCCCCGGCATTATCGACATCGGCGTCAAAGTCTCCGAACCCGGCGAGCGGCATAAGGAAAGCTTCCGCTCCGCAGGCCGCGCCGCGGCCGCTGGAGGTGTCACCACAATCGTCACCCGCCCCGATACGCTGCCTACCATCGACAAACCCGAAACGCTGGAATTCGTCGAACGGCGGGCACAAGAGGATGCGCCAGTGCATGTGTTGCCCATGGCGGCCCTAACCAAAGGGCGCGACGGGCGCGAAATGACCGAAATTGGGTTTTTGCTGGACGCAGGCGCCGTGGCTTTCACCGATTGCGACCGGGTCGTCACAAACACCAAGGTGTTCAGCCGTGCGCTGACCTATGCGCGATCTCTGGATGCTCTGGTGATCGGGCATGTGCAGGAACCGGGGCTGTCAGAGGGGGCCGCCGTCACTTCCGGCAAGTTCGCGTCCCTACGCGGTCTGCCCGGTGTGAGCCCGATGGCCGAACGCATGGCACTGGACCGCGACATCAGCCTGCTGGAAATGACCGGTGCGCGCTATCACGTAGACCAGATCACGACCGCCCGTGCGCTACCTGCCCTGGAACGCGCCAAGCGCAACGGCCTGCGGATCACCGCAGGGATCGGCATCCATCACCTGACGCTGAACGAATTGGACGTGGCCGATTACCGAACATTCTTCAAACTCAAGCCGCCATTGCGCAGCGAAGAAGACCGCGTCGCCGTGGTGCAGGCCGTTGCCGAAGGACTGATCGACATCATTTGTTCGATGCACACCCCACAGGATGAAGAAAGCAAGCGCTTGCCATTTGAAGAAGCTGCAAGCGGCGCCGTGGGCCTTGAAACGCTGCTGCCTGCAGCCCTGCGCCTCTACCACTCCGAGATGATCGACCTGCCGCGCCTCTTCCGTGCCATGTCGCTGAACCCTGCGCACCTGCTTGGCCTGACCGCCGGACGATTGCATGCAGGCGCACCAGCCGATCTGATCCTCTTTGACCCCGACGCGCCGTTCCAGTTGGACCGCGCCGGACTCTTGTCAAAATCAAAGAATAC
Source organism: Yoonia sp. (assembly GCF_046498525.1). Classification (GTDB taxonomy): domain Bacteria; phylum Pseudomonadota; class Alphaproteobacteria; order Rhodobacterales; family Rhodobacteraceae; genus Yoonia. Next base: position 1,643 of record NZ_JAWOAN010000196.1, on the reverse strand, counting down.
ACCCTTCGATGGAGCACGTTTGCAGGGCCGCGTCCTTGGCACATGGGTCGACGGAAATCGCATCTGGGAGAAACCGTAATGCCGGATTTTGAAAGCGCGTCTGCCGTTCTGTTGCTCTGGGCTGCCTTGGGCTATCTCGCCGGTTCGGTCCCCAGCGGCATGATCCTTGCACGGGTCATGAACCTTGGCAATCTGCGCGATATCGGATCCGGCAACATCGGGGCGACCAATGTCTTGCGGACCGGCAACAAGAAAGCCGCCGCCCTGACGCTGATCTTCGATGCGGCCAAGGGCGCAATCATCGTACTGGGCGCAAGGCAACTGGCCGCCGAAGACGCCGCCCAACTGGGCGCTCTGATGGCTTTTCTGGGCCATTGCTTCCCAGTCTGGCTTCGTTTCAAGGGTGGCAAAGGGGTCGCGACCTACTTCGGCATCCTGCTTGCAGTTTCATGGCAGATCGGCTTGATCGCCTGTGCGATCTGGCTTCTTGTCGCAGCGGTTTCGCGGTATTCGTCACTGGCGGCACTGGTCACGGCAGGGTGGATTCCACTGGTCGTCGGTTTCATCTCAACCGGCGAAATATTCCTCTTGTCAGCAGCACTTTGTTTGCTGATCTACGCCCGGCATTGGAGCAACATCCAGCGCCTGCGAAAAGGGACCGAAACCAAGATCGGCAGCAAGACCACAGCCTAGTAGCTATATTCTGCATAGATCCGCTTCAGGTCACCGTTCCAGTCACCATAGTAATGATCCAGCAACTCGTCGGCTGGCGTCTTGCCGCTTTCGATGGATTCCTTGAGCGCATTCAGGAAATGTGTCTCATCGGGCACCAGTCCACCTGCCCCCGGCATGGCGCGTGCTTTCAACCCAGCCTCCGAAATCGCCACCGTTTCACGTGCCAGATCATGCATATTGATGCCATCGACCTGCGCTTGCAGACCATCGACCGATGCCGCGACGCGCAAAGCTTCGCGCTGTTCGGCAGTCCAGTCTTTGCAAAGGTCCCATGCGGCGTCGAGAGCAGTCTGATCATACATCAACCCCGTCCAGAACGCAGGCAAGGCACACAACCGCCGCCAAGGCCCACCATCCGCGCCGCGCATTTCGATAAACTGCTTGACCCGCGCTTCGGGGAACACGGTGGTCAGGTGGTCCGCCCAGTCCGACAAAAGCGGTTTTTCACCGGGCAGCGCGGGCAGTTCACCTTTCAGGAAATCACGAAACGACATGCCCAGCGCGTCGATATATTTGCCATCGCGATAGACAAAATACATCGGTACATCCAGCACCCACTGGACCCATGCCTCGAACCCGAAACCTTCTTCAAACACAAAGGGCAGCATTCCGGTGCGCGCATCATCCAGATCACGCCAGATACGCGAGCGCCATGATTTATGCCCGTTCACCTTGCCTTCAAAGAAGGGCGAATTGGCAAAAAGTGCTGCCGCAACAGGCTGCAAGGCCAAGGCCACGCGCATTTTCTGGACCATGTCGGCTTCGGACCCGAAATCGAGGTTCACCTGCACAGTGCAGGTCCGGCGCATCATCGCCGTCCCCATGGTGCCGACTTTCTCCATGTAGTTATTCATCAACTTGTAGCGGCCCTTGGGCATCAACGGCATCTGCTCATGCGTCCACTCGGG
>NZ_JAWOAN010000110.1:0-3266 GCF_046498525.1 Yoonia sp. | reverse complement strand
CTGCAAGGGGTGCTTTACGTCTTGGACGAGCCATCCATCGGGCTGCACCAGCGCGATAATGACCGCCTGCTGACGACGCTGAAGAACCTGCGCGACCAGGGCAATACGGTGATCGTCGTGGAACACGACGAAGAGGCGATCCGCGAGGCGGATTATGTCTTTGACATCGGACCGGGGGCCGGTGTGCATGGCGGTGAGGTGGTGGCCAAGGGGACGCCGCAAGAGATTATGGCGAATGCCGCCTCGATCACCGGACAATATCTGACTGGCGCGCGCGAAATTCCCGTGCCGGCCAAGCGGCGGAAGGGCAAGGGCAAGAAGCTGACTGTCGTCAAGGCGACGGGGAATAATCTTCAGAATGTGACCGCGGATTTCCCGTTGCAGCAGTTTGTCTGCGTTACCGGCGTGTCGGGTGGCGGTAAATCCACGTTGACGATCGAGACGTTGTTCAAGAATGCTTCGATGAAGCTGAATGGCTCGCGCCAGACGCCCGGGCCTTGCGAGACGATCAAGGGGTTCGAGCATCTGGACAAGGTGATCGACATCGACCAGCGCCCCATCGGGCGCACGCCGCGGTCGAACCCTGCGACCTATACGGGGGCCTTTACGCCGATCCGCGAATGGTTTGCGGGTATGCCAGAGGCCAAGGCGCGGGGCTACAAGCCCGGGCGGTTCAGTTTCAACGTGAAAGGCGGGCGTTGCGAGGCATGTCAGGGTGACGGTGTCATCAAGATCGAGATGCACTTTCTGCCGGACGTCTATGTGACCTGCGAGACCTGCAAGGGTGCGCGCTACAACCGCGAAACGCTGGAAATCAAGTTCAAGGGCAAATCCATCGCCGATGTGCTGGACATGACAGTCGAGGACGCGCAGCAGTTCTTTACCGCCGTCCCGTCGATCCGCGAAAAAATGGACGCATTGATGCGTGTCGGGCTGGGTTATATCAAGGTTGGCCAGCAAGCGACGACGCTATCGGGCGGCGAAGCCCAACGCGTGAAGCTGTCCAAGGAGTTGGCGCGGCGTTCGACGGGTCGCACGCTCTATATTCTCGATGAACCTACAACGGGCCTGCATTTTGAAGATGTGCGCAAGCTGTTGGAAGTGCTGCATGAATTGGTCGATCAGGGCAATTCGGTCATTGTGATCGAGCACAATCTGGATGTGGTGAAAACCGCAGACCATATCATTGATATCGGTCCCGAGGGTGGCGATGGCGGTGGCCGGATCGTGGCGACCGGAACGCCCGAGCAGGTAGCCGAGGTGACCGAAAGTCACACCGGCCGCTACCTCAAGGAAATGCTTGGTGCGCGCAAGGTGGCAGCCGAGTAGATCGGCAAAACCGGGCGGTTTTACCGAGGCCTCCGGCGGGAGTTTTTTGGCCAAGATGAAGGAGGCGGTGCTGTATGGAAACGCGCTAGCCTCGTCCGCGTTTTTCGAAACGGGTCAGCATCGCTGAAAAGTCTTTGCCGTTGCCGTCTTCTGTTTCAACGAATTGTGCGTAGAGGTCATGCGCTGCCTGTCCCATGGGTGTATCGGCGTCCGCGGCCTTTGCCGCCATTTGTGACAGGTTCAGATCCTTGAGCATCAATTCAGCCGCGAAACCCGGCTGGTATCCGTTGTCTGCCGGGCTTTGCGGGCCGATGCCGGGGGCAGGGCAATAAGCGTTCATTGACCAAGAATACCCTGACGATGTGCTGACCACATCAAACATGGCCTGACGGTCAAGGCCCAGTTTGTCGGCCAGAACAAACGCCTCGCATGTGGCGATCATGGTCACGCCAAGGATCATGTTGTTGCAGATTTTCGCCGCTTGCCCGTTGCCTGCGTCGCCGCAATGGACGGCCTTTTGACCCATGATGTCGAAAAGCGGCTGGACGGTGGCGAAGGCTTCGGCGGGGCCGCCTGCCATGAAGGTCAGCGTGCCGTTGGTGGCGCCGCCGATTCCGCCGGAGACAGGCGCGTCGATGGCTTGCAGGCCCGCTTGGGTGGCTTGGACTGCGACAGCGCGGGCGCTTTCGACATCTACGGTCGAGCAATCCAGATGAATGGCACCGGCTTTCATCAAGGCGTGAATTTCATTTGCAACGACGCGAAGGATATCACCGTTCGGGAGCATCGTGATAACCACGTCGGCGTTTTTGGCGGCCGCGACCGCACTTTCTGCAAGGGCGATCCCTTCCGGTCTTGCGACCGTATCGAAGCCGGTGACGTCATGCGACTTGGCCAGATTTGCAGCCATGGGTGCACCCATGTTTCCCAGCCCGATAAATCCGATCTTCATGTGTTTTCCTTCCATTGCAGCGCATTGTCGCCCAGATCTTTCGTCATGGCTGCGACATCTGCTGCCGCGACGTCCTGCCAACTGCGATGTTGCCATTTTGGTGCGCGGTCACGGTCGATGATCGCGGCGCGAATGCCTTCGATAAAGTCACCTTGTGCGACGCAGCGATAGGTGTAGCGGAATTCGCGGTCGAGTGCGCTTTTGATGCGCAGGTCTTCGCGTGCCGCTTGAATGATCTTGGTCGCGACGGCCATGGCCAGCGGCGCGTTCCTGTCCATCAGTTTGCGCACATGCGCGATGGCGGGGCCGGGATCGGCGGGCATGGCGCGGTAGATGTCGCCAAGGGTTGCACCGGCAAAGCAGCCGTCAATTTCGCCTTGCCATCCGGCAAGTCGGGCGGCAGGAGCGGCGTGCTGGGCGCTTTCAACGGCCTGTGTGTCACCTGTCGCGATGAGCCTCTGTTTGAGCGTGTCCCAAGCCTCTTGGGGGATATGGTGATCGGCAAAACCGGCATAGATCGCGTCGCCCGCATCCATGCGGTCACCGCTGAGCCCGAGAAATTCGCCGCAATGCCCCGGTGCCTTGGCCAGCAGGAGCGAACCGCCCACATCAGGCACCAGACCGATGGAACATTCGGGCATGGCGATCTGGCTGGTCTCGCAGACGATCCGGTGGGATGCATGGCAGCCGACACCGACACCGCCGCCCATGGCAAAGCCGTGCAGGAATGTGATGATTGGCTTGGCGTAATTGGCGATCTTGGCGTTCAACCGGTATTCATCCCGCCAGAAACGCCGCCCATAATCGTAATCGGCGCGTTGGCCTGCGGCGTACATTTCGGCGATATCACCGCCCGAGCAGAAGGCGCGATCACCTGCGCCGTCGATCAGGATCAGCGCAACATCGGGATCATTGCGCCAGTCGTCCAAGGCTGCTTCGATCGCCAGACACATATCCCATGTCAGCGCGTTGAGCGCCTTGGGGC
>NZ_JAWOAN010000107.1:0-3977 GCF_046498525.1 Yoonia sp. | reverse complement strand
CAAAAGACCGCAAAACTGATGGTCTTCACCCTCATTCAGGCAGCATCGAAAAAATGGCTGCGCCTCAAGGGCAGAAACCAGTTGCCAAAAGTCATCAAAGGAATCAAGTTCACAGACGGTGTCGAAGTGACCAACGACACCGAAAACCGCGCCGCCTGATGATGCGCGTCACCCAAATTCAAGCATAGCTCCTCACCTCTTGTGCCGGGGCGTTTGAGGGCGGTCACTGCGACGTGACCCAGATCACCATCACAAGGCCCGCCGACTGAAAACAGGCGGAGGCGGCGAATGTTTGGGTTCCTCTCTCGTGGCAGCGGCGCAAGGCTGTCGGAACGCGCACAAGCTTTGTTCGGCAAAACGGGTGCCTGCCATGAGCCCCGCGTTATGCTTTCGAGAGGGTCGCAGCCAACTCGGCGTGTTTGGTATCGAAATGATTGCGCAGATGGTTTTCGGCATCCGTGTCAAGGTTAGTGCGCAGAATACGTCCGCCCTTCTTGCTCAGGCGCTCAATGACGCGGTCCGACGCGTCAGACCGCATCATAATGAACAGCGCGGCCTGACCCGGTTGCAGAGCACCTGAAACGTCCTTCATGAAGTCGTCATCAATACCGTAATCAGAAAGACCGCCTGAAATGGCACCTGCACCAGCCCCAACGGCCAACCCCAAGAGGGGATTAAAGAAGATAAGACCGGCTAGAAGGCCCCAAAACGCACCACCGGTGGCACCTACGGTCCACATATTGACCATTTGGTCCAGCTTGATGTTCCGGTCCTTGTCCGTCGACGCGATAACGGCATCGGCAATCTCGACAAGATATTCTTTTGCCATTCCCAAGAGTTCTTTTCGCGCGGCCTCGGCATTGGCGGGCGTGTCATATGCAACGACTATAAGTTCAGACATTCGATATTCCTTTGTGTAACGGCCATCATTTCAGGTTCCAACCGTGGCTGAAGATGCGTGAGTGTTGGTTCAGTGCGGCTGCGGTCAGGGTCTACGGACAGAATTTCCACCTGTGATGATCCGGTTGATCAGTGCGGCGACTGCGTTGTGTCCCATGATTTCTGTTTCGGAACCTCCCGCATTTTCATGTGCGGCAGCTGCATCCTTGAGAACGCCCATGATCTCGTTTTCTGGCAGGACCTTTGCATCGTTCAGCGCAAGAAGCAGCGCTTCGCAGATTGATAAGGCGGCCACACCAGAAGTCGTGCTATGGTCAGACATACTGTTTGCCTTTCAGGGTTATTGCGCGCGCAGTGAGCCTGTGCAGCGGTACAAGCAGTCTTTCAAAGATCCTGTATCTTTGGGCTGATCGACATCAGTCGCGGTCGGTTTCGCTTGGATAAGTGACCAACACCATTTGTGGAGAGGGGCCCATGATGCAGAATAAGCCACTCGCGCGCAAACTGGGCGCCTTTGTAGCTTTGTCAGAGGTTGAACTTTCCATGCTGGAAGGTCTGCACAAACGTCGGCGTAGCTTTGTCGCAGGACGCGATCTGGTGCATCAAGGGCAATCGGATCAGGCTGCGTACATCCTTATTTCTGGCTGGGCCTGTTCTTACAAGCTTCTGGAGGATGGTCAGCGGCAGATTATCGATTTCCAGATCCCGGGCGATTTTCTTGGTTTGCGCAGCGTTATCTTGCACCTGTCGGACCACAGTATAGAGCCTGTCACGAATATCGAAGTGACAGAAGTGCATGTCGCCGACCTTATGCAGGCGTTTTCGAAAACACCCCGGCTTGCCACTGCCGTTCTTTGGGCCGCGTCACGTGACGAGGCAATGGTTGTCGAGCATTTGATCAATATCGGACGTCGCGAAGCGGAGGTCCGTGTGGCGCATTTTTTGTTAGAGCTTGGTGCGCGGCTTACCCTCGTCGGTTTGGGCAGCAAGACGGGCTATGCCTGCCCGCTGACCCAGTATCTGATGGCCGATGCACTGGGGCTTAGCTCGGTACACGTCAATCGGGTCCTGCGAAAGCTGCGCGAAGCTGGAATGGTGACGTTCCGCGATGGTTTAGTTACGTTTGATGACTATGACCGTCTGGTTAAATTTGCAGATTTTGAGATGACTTATCTGGATCAGGTCGGACCGCTACTGATTTGAAATCGCGGCCAGATTGGGTTGCTCTAAAGTTTGATCAATATGGGCAAGAAGTTGTGACCGCTGTAATCCTTCCAGCCTTCGGCAGAGCGTTTTGACGAAACTTTGGGAGGAAGCGTCTCAAGTAGCCACGCTTACTTCCATCATCCTACTGTGGACCTGATGCTGCCGAGTGTCGATGAGAGATCCATGCGATGACAGATGGTTTCACACTGCTAAAAGGCTGAGTAGTTCAATGGGCAGGTATGATTTGAGCCAGCCCCGCGACGGCGCCTCCCATGGCGTGACGGGCCACACCGGTTCGGAACTCAGAATTCGAGGTCGAAGTAATGGAAAATCTTAAGAAGTCGATTGATCAGTTATATACTGGTGCAAATAAGAAGGCAGCGATGTTTCGCTACCTCCTGATCGGCTTTGATGTCTCCACGATCGTGTTCTTTATCGTCACTGTACCTCGTGAAGTGGTCCGGCAAAACTGGACAGCGTGCTAAGATGTATCCAACAATGACGACAGGATACAGAAATGACGAAGAGACGCAGTTTTTCGGATAAGTTTAAGGCCATGGTAGCGCTTGAGGCGCTGCGTGGTGACAAGACGGCGCAAGAGATTGCAGCGAAGCACAAAATCCATCCAACGCAGGTGACGACATGGAAACGGCAGGCGATTGATGGCCTGACTGGCGTGTTTTCTGACAAGGTCAGGAAGGCTGAGCATAACGAGGCCGAAGTCAAAGAACTCCACGCCAAAATCGGGAAGCTGGCGGTCGAAAATGATTTTTTGTCACAAGGGCTGAAGCGATGAGCCCGTCTGAACGCAAAGCGATGATCAACCGGGATCACACCGACCTGAGCCTGACAAAGCAGTGCAAGTTGCTGAAGATCAGCCGCTCATCCTTGTATTACACACCGGTTGGCGTAAATGCTGAGACGCTGGAACTGATGAACGAGATTGATCGGGTGTTCACGAAATACCCGTTCTTTGGAAGCCGCCAGATCGCGGCTTACCTGCCCAGAAACGGGTTCTGTGCGGGTCGTCATCGTGTGCGCCGTTTGATGGGAATCATGGGCCTGCAAGCCATCTACAAGGGGCCAAGCACCAGCAAGAAGCACCCTCAGCATCGGATTTATCCATATCTGCTGAGGAAGGTGCCGATCACGCGGCCGAACCACGTCTGGTGCAGCGACATTACCTACATCCCGGTCCGGCGCGGGTTCCTCTATTTGGTGGCAATCATGGACTGGGCGACACGCAAGGTGCTGGCGTGGCGGTTATCAAACACGCTTGATGCCGGCTTTTGCGTTGAAGCCTTGAACGAGGCCATCGCCAAATATGGCAAGCCCGAGATCATGAATAGCGATCAAGGATCGCAGTTCACAGGGTCTGCCTGGATCACCACCTTGACCGACGCCAAGATCAAAATCTCAATGGACGGTCGCGGTCGCTATCTCGACAATATCTTCATCGAGCGCTTGTGGCGATCACTGAAACAGGAGGCCGTATATCTGCATGAATTGCAGGACGGCTTCCAAGCCAAGCGGATCATCGACAGCTGGATCGGATTCTATAACGCCGAGCGGCCACACACCGCGCTTGAAAAACAGACGCCCGACGACGCATACTTTGGCGCAACACAAATGATGAACCAAGCGGCATGAAACCTAATCCAGATGCATCTTAGCTGAGCCGCAAACCTGTCCAGAAAAACAGGACCACTTCAGAGTACTGTGGTAAGTTATGAAAAACGAAATTGTGATTTGTATTGGTGTAATTGGCGCTAAGCTTCTTGGAGACAAGCTTGCGACTGATCTGCTTCGGAGTCTGGATAAATTCGCCGGCATATTTTGTTTCTGACGCTATTTTATTGTAGAGATCCGAA
>NZ_JAWOAN010000095.1:0-36690 GCF_046498525.1 Yoonia sp. | reverse complement strand
TCGGCCGTCGGGATCAGCCACCAGCCGTTTGTCGTCTGATAGCTGTCTTCGCCGAACTTGGGCAACTGTCCGGTGCCGTACATCATCTCTTCACGCACCAACACGGGCGTGATGGTTTCAGTCAACCCGTGTTCTTCCACATGCACGTCCAGCATGAACTGCGCCAATGCGCGATGCAGGCGGGCCACGGCACCAGAGAGCAGCACAAAGCGGCTGCCGGACAGTTTGGCTGCCGTTTCAAAATCCATGCCGGGGCGAATGGCTGGAATGTCAAAATGCTCCAGCGGCGCGAAATCGAGGGTCCGCGGTGTGCCCCAGCGATGGAGTTCCACGTTGTCATCTTCATCCTGACCATCCGGGATGTTCTCATCTGGCAGGTTCGGGATACCCATCAGCAGATCGGTCAGGGCGGCATCTTCGGCTTTGGCCTCATCATTCAGCGCGGCGATCTGTGATTTCTTCTCGGCGACCAGCGCGCGCAGGCGTTCAAATTCGGCCTCGTCGCCACGTGCTTTGGCGGCTCCGACTTCCTTGGCTGCTTTGTTCGCCTCGGCCTGCGCCGTTTCAGCAGCAAGGATTTTGGCGCGCCGTGCTTCATCCATTGCCAAGATTCGGGATGATACCGGTGCAATGCCGCGACGAGACAGGGCCGCATCAAAAGCGGCGGGGTTGTCACGGATGGTGCGGATATCATGCATGGCATCGGTCCTTGTGCGATGTTTCAGTGCGGGTCATATGCCTGATTGTGTGGTGCAAGTGAACTGCGAATTTAGGAGTAAGGTTGCACAAGCCAACGGCTGGCCTTGCCATAATCGCGTCAATCCAGATTGCTTTCCGTGCAGAGCCGCCCCATATGGCACAAAAGCCTGTTCGAACCGCCCCGTTCGCGGTTGCCAATCATGGGTGGCGGACATAATGTGCCGCGAGTTTGAATGCGGTGGTTAGCACCGGTTAAGAAATGAAAAAGAGGTTGCCATGCAAGGCGTAGGACAGTTCATCCCGATCATTTTGATCTTTGCGATCATGTATTTCTTGTTGATCCGCCCTCAGCAAAAGAAGCTGAAAGAGCATGCTGCCATGCTCGAGGCGTTGCGCCGGGGGGACCAGATCATCACCCAAGGCGGACTTGTCGGCAAGATCGTCAAGGTAAAGGAAGACGACAGCAACGAAGTCGAGGTCGAGATCGCCAAAGGCGTCAACGTCCGTGTCGTCAAATCGACCATCGCCACAGTGGTGAACAAGACTGAACCGGCTAAAACCTGAAACTGGCCGGTGAGGCACGCTTTATGCTCAATATTCCGTTTCCCAAGCTGCTGCTGATCTGGATCACAGTTGTCGTTGGTTTGACGTTTGCGATGCCCAACGCCTTTTATGGCCGGGTTGAAACGCATAATGACGCTATGGCGGTCATTGAAACAGGCCAGACAAACCCAGAGCTTGAGGCTGATGCGGCATTATGGCCCGATTTTCTGCCAACGAGCCTCGTGAACCTTGGGCTTGACCTGCGCGGTGGCGCGCATCTGCTGGTCGAAGTGCAGGTCGAGGACGTGCATGCCTCTTTTCTTGAAGGGTTCTGGCCGACTGTCCGCGATGCGCTGGCCGCCGAGCGTGATACAGTTGGCTTTGTTACCCGCGAAGACAGCCCGCCTACCGAGCTGCGCATACGCATTTCTCAGCCCGAGGGTGCGACCCGCGCGTTCGAGATCGCGCGCGGTCTGGCGCAGCCTGTCGCCTCTTTTACAGGTGCTGCCGCCACGAATATCGACGTGCGTATCAACGGCCCGATCCTGACGATCACGCTGAGCGAGGCAGAGATGGCTGCCATGAACGAGCGGACAATCATGCAGACGCTTGAGATCATTCGCCGCCGGATCGACGAGGTCGGCACCCGCGAGCCGACGATCCAGCGTCAGGGGTCCGAGCGTATTCTGGTGCAGGTGCCCGGTGTCGGATCAGCCAGTGAGATTATCGAACTGCTGGGCACGACAGCGCAATTGACGTTCAATCCTGTTCAGGGCACGACCGGCGATCCCGATGCATCAGCCGGAACCGGTAATATGATTGTTCCAGCGCAGGAAGCTTCCGGTTTGTTTTACATCCTGGAGCGTCGCCCCGTCGTGACAGGCGAAGACCTCGAGAATGCGCAGCTTGATTTCGACCAGAACGGGCGGCCTGCCGTGGCGTTCCGGTTCAATACATCGGCGGCGCGCAAGTTCGGCGAGTATACGCTGGACAACATCGGCAACCCCTTTGCGATTGTGCTGGATAACGAGGTGATTTCGGCTCCGACGATCCAAAGCCATATTCCCGGCGGTTCGGGTATCATCACCGGTAACTTCACCGTTGATGAAGCAACAAATCTGGCCGTGCTTTTGCGTGCAGGTGCGCTGCCCGCGGAACTGACCTTCCTTGAAGAACGCACGATTGGCCCGGAACTGGGCGCGGACAGCATCGCTGCCGGGCAGGTGGCCTGTATCGTCGCGGGCCTTGCGATCCTTGTTTATATGGTCCTGAGTTACGGGCTGTTCGGATTGTTCGCCAATGTCGCACTGGTGATTAACGTGGGGCTGATCTTCGGACTTCTCAGCATCGTCGGGGCGACCCTGACCTTGCCGGGCATCGCGGGGATCGTGTTGACCATCGGGATGGCGGTGGACGCCAATGTGATCGTGTTCGAGCGGATACGCGAAGAACTCAAGACCGCCAAAGGTCCCGCCCGTGCAATCGAGCTGGGCTACGAAAAGGCGTTGTCGTCCATCATCGACGCCAATATCACGACCTTTATTACGGCTGTGATCCTCTTCACCATGGGCTCTGGTCCGGTCAGCGGCTTTGCAGTGACCTTGGGCTTTGGCATCATCACATCCGTCTTCACCGCGATCTTCGTCACCCGGTCCCTGATCGTGATCTGGTTCTCGCGCACCCGCCCCAAGACAATCGAGGTTTGATATGCGCTTAAGACTGGTTCGCGAAAACACATCGATCGATTTTTTCAGCCGCGCCCGTATCTGGCTGGGGATTTCGATGGTCGCGATGATTATCGCCGTTGCATCCTTCCTGATTCAGGGGTTGAACTACGGCATCGACTTTCAGGGCGGCACCAGCATCCGGACGCAATCGGAAACGCCTGTCGATGTCGCCGCCTATCGCAGCGCGTTAGAGCCTTTGGGGCTGGGCGATATTTCCATCGCAGAGGTGTTCGATCCATCCTTTGACGAAGACCAACATGTCGCGATGGTGCGTATTCAGGCGCAGGAAGGCGACGAACGTATTGCAACGGAAACGATCGAAGCTGTGCAAACGGCCTTGCGCACCATTGATCCGAATATGTCTTTCCCTTCAGTCGAATCCGTTGGTCCCAAAGTGTCGGGCGAGTTGGTCCAGACGGCGATCATCGCGGTCGCCTTGGCGGTTGTCGCGATCCTGCTTTATATCTGGCTGCGCTTTGAATGGCAGTTTGCGGTCGGTGCGGTTCTGGCGCTTTCCCACGATGTGATCCTGACAATCGGTATCTTTTCGGAACTTCAGATAAAATTCGATCTTGCGATCATCGCGGCCTTGCTGACCATCGTGGGCTATTCGATCAACGACACGGTAATCGTGTTCGACCGCGTGCGGGAAAACCTGCGCAAGTATAAGAAAAAGGACCTCAAAGACGTGTTGAACATCTCGATCAACGAAACGCTCAGCCGGACCTTGATGACCTCGGTCACCACTATGTTGGCCTTGCTTTCGTTGTTCATCCTTGGCGGTGACGTGATCCGGGGCTTTGTCTTTGCGATGATGTGGGGTGTTGTGATCGGAACCTATTCTTCGATTTTTGTGGCCTCTGCCATCTTGCTGGTGCTGGGCGTCAAGCGCGACTGGTCCAAGAAGGACCCCAGCGCAGGCACGAAGTACGGACATATCGAGACGTGAAGCGAGGTGATACATGCGCCTGAACGAGATCAGATATAACGACGCCGTGCCGATCGACGGCTATGGGACGGGATTCTTTCGGGTCGGCGGTAAGAAATACGATGGTCCACTGCTGGTTTTGCCGTCCGGAGTCAGCCCTTGGGGCGGGTTCGAGGATACGGCAACAATCCTGGAAAATGTAGCCGATATCGACGTGCTGTTTGTCGGCACCGGCGCAGAGATAACACACCCCCCCAAGGATTTCCGCACGACGCTCGAAGATGCCGGCATCGGGGTCGAGACGATGGCCTCTCCTGCGGCTTGCCGGACTTACAATGTTCTGTTGTCAGAAGGGCGGCGCGTGGCGGTGGCCCTGTTGCCTGTCTGATGCTGACTGTTGAAAAGCTGACCTGCGCGCGCGGCGGGGTGCCGGTGCTTGCTGCTGTCAGCTTTACCGTAGATGCAGGCAAGGCGCTGATTTTGCGCGGTCCTAACGGGGTCGGAAAGACCACTTTGCTGCGGACACTGGCCGGATTGCAGCCAGCGATTGATGGCAGTGTCAGTTTCCCCGAAGATCAAGGCGCGTATGCCAGCCATGCGGACGGGATCAAGACTGCATTGACGGTGACGGAGAACCTGAAGTTCTGGGCTGACGTTCACGGCGCGGTATTGCCCGGCGATATTCTGGAAACCTTTGATTTGGCCGATCTGCGGGACCGGTTGGGCGGGACGCTTTCGGCGGGGCAAAAGCGCCGTCTGGGTCTGGCCCGGCTTGGCGTGATCGGGCGCAAGGTTCTGTTTCTGGATGAACCGACCGTGTCGCTTGACGGGTTTTCGGTGAAACGCTTTGCAGATTGGTTGCAGAACACGCATCTGGCCGCAGGCGGCGTGGCGGTTATTGCAACGCATATCGATATGGGGCTGGCCGCGCCTGAACTGGATCTGACACCGTTCAAAGCCGCGCAGGACGCGAGTGGCGGATCAGACGAGGGGTTCTTGTGATTGCGCTACTCATGCGCGATTTGCGGTTGGCCATCCGTGCAGGCGGAGGTTTCGGGCTGGGGCTTGCGTTCTTTCTGATCGTTGTTGTGCTGGTGCCGTTCGGTGTCGGGCCGGAGACCGCACTGCTGTCGCGGATTGCGCCGGGTATTTTGTGGGTCGCATCGCTGTTGGCGGCGCTACTCTCGCTGGACCGGATATTTGCACTGGATTACGAAGACGGGTCGCTGGCCCTGCTGGCGACGTCACCTTTGCCGCTCGAAGGGGCGGCGATGACCAAGGCGCTGGCGCATTGGATCACGACGGGCCTGCCGCTGACGCTGGCGGCCCCCGCGCTGGGGTTTCTGCTGAGCCTTGCGCCAGAGGCCTACGCCTATTTGCTGATCTCGCTTTTGATCGGGACACCGGCGCTGTCGATGATCGGCACTTTCGGGGCCGCGCTGACCGTTGGCTTGCGGCGTGGCGGGCTGCTTTTGTCGCTTCTGGTCTTGCCACTTTACGTGCCAACGCTGATCTTCGGGGCCGAAGCGGTGCGGCGCGGGACCGATGGGCTGGATCCTCTGGGGGCCATGATGCTGATGGCGGGGATCACGGCGGGATCATTTGCGCTGTTGCCCTTTGCCACTGCGGCCGTCTTACGCATCAATCTACGGTGATCGGGGATTGTTGGACCGGATGAGGAAGGATAGATAAACGCCATGTCAATGTGGGAATATGCCAATCCGAAGCTGTTCATGGGCTGGACCAGACCGGTCCTGCCATGGAGCTTTGCGCTGGCCGGGGTCTTCCTTGTGGTGGGGCTGGTCTGGGGCTTTTTCTTTACCCCTGATGACTTCCGGCAGGGATCGACCGTCAAGATCATCTATCTGCACGTACCTGCGGCGCTGATGGCGATTAACGCGTGGATCATGATGCTCGTGGCCTCGCTGATCTGGGTAGTGCGGCGACATCACGTTTCGGCACTTGCTGCGCGTGCTGCCGCGCCTGTCGGTATTGTGTTTACGCTGATCGCACTTTTCACCGGCGGCATCTGGGGGCAGCCGATGTGGGGCACCTATTGGGCGTGGGACCCGCGTTTGACTTCTTTTTTGATCCTGTTTTTGTTCTATCTTGGCTATATCGCCCTGTGGGAAGCAATCGAAGATCCTGACACTGCCGCCGATCTGACATCGGTGTTGTGCATGGTCGGATCGGTCTTTGCGATCCTGTCGCGTTATGCGGTGCTGTTCTGGAATCAAGGCCTGCATCAGGGGGCGACGCTGTCGCTCGACAAGGAAGAGAACATCGCGGATGTGTTCTGGTTCCCGCTCTTGGCCTGTATCGCGGGGTTTGTGTTGCTGTTCGTCGCGCTGGTTTTGATGCGCACCCGTACTGAAATTCGCGCGCGCCGTATCCGCGCCTTGGAAGCGAGGGCGCGCCGTGCCTGACTTGGGTGATTACGCGATCGAAGTGATGTCGGCCTATGTGGTCAGCATTGTGCTGCTTCTGGCCATCGTCTGGCTGAGTTGGCGGCGCTATGCAAAGGTGCGCGCAGCCTTGCAGAAGGTCGAGAAGGATGGCTAAAGTCTCTCCCCTGATGATCCTGCCACCGGTGATCTTTGCGGCTTTCGCGGGGCTCGCACTTGCGGGTATGCTGCGCGATAATCCCGACGAGCTGCCATCGACTTTCGTAGGGAGCCAAGCACCCGCCGTGCCTCTTGAAGCCGTGCAGGGAACGATGCAACTGACCGATGACGACCTGCGCGCAGGCGACATCACCATTGTGAATTTCTGGGCCAGCTGGTGCCCGCCATGCCGCGCCGAACATCCCAATTTGCTGGAATTGCAGGCGCAGGGCTACCGCGTGGCCGGCATCAATTTCCGCGACCAGCAGGCGCAGGCATCCGAATATCTGACCAACTATGAAGACCCGTTCTTTGCCACCGGATTTGACCTGCGGGGCAGGGTGGCGATCGACTGGGGCGTGACCGCGCCGCCAGAGACCTTCATCGTCGATGGCGACGGGACCGTGCTGTACCGTTTCGTCGGGCCGCTGGTAGGGTCGGACTATGAGCAGCGGTTCCTGCCGGAACTGGCGAAGGCAATCGAGTAATTTCATGCGTGAGGGTTTCGCGCACCCAACGTAGGATGGGTGAAACCCATGCGTCGACACAGAAAAAAGCCCGGTCTGCGTGACCGGGCTTTTTCGTGTCATTGAGGAGAGCTTGAGGCGACCTTGGCAAGGTTCCGCAGCACATAGTGCAGCACGCCACCGTTTTCGATGTACTGGATCTCGACGGCGGTATCGATGCGGCATTTGACAGTGATATCCTTGACCGATCCATTCCCCATGGTGATCTTGGCGGTCAGTTCCTGCTGGGGCTTGATGCTGTCCAGCCCTTGGATGGACACTGTTTCATCACCTGTCAGACCCAGCGATTTGCGGGTGTCGCCGCCGGTGAATTCAAAGGGTACGACGCCCATGCCAACAAGGTTGGAACGGTGGATACGTTCGAAGTTCTCGGCGATGACAGCCTTGACGCCCAACAGGGCCGTGCCCTTCGCCGCCCAGTCGCGTGACGAACCTGCGCCGTATTGTTCTCCGGCAAAGATCACCAGAGGCGTGCCTGCCTCCTGATAGTCCATGGCGGCGTCAAAGATGGACGTCTGTTCGCCATCCGGTCCTTTTGTGTAGCCGCCTTCGACACCGTGAAGCATTTCGTTCTTGATGCGGATATTGGCGAATGTGCCGCGCATCATTACTTCGTGGTTGCCGCGACGCGATCCGTAGGAGTTGAATTCGCGCACGGGCACCTGCCGTTCGATCAGGTACTGACCGGCGGGGGTTGTCTCTTTGAACGAACCGGCAGGTGAAATGTGGTCGGTCGTAACCATGTCCCCCAGAATGGCCAGAACCTTGGCATTTTCGACGTTACTGATCGTGCCTGCGTCTTTTGGCATCCCTTTGAAGTAGGGCGGGTTCTGCACGTAGGTTGACGTTGCAGGCCAGTCGTAGGTTTCACCGGTGGATGTTTCGACCGCTTGCCACTTTTCATCGCCTTTGAAGACATCGGCATATTTGCTGATAAAGGCTTCGCGCGTGACGGTCCGTTCAACCAGTTCATTGATCTCGGCTGAGGTCGGCCAGATATCCTTGAGGTAGACATCGTTGCCATTCTGGTCCTGACCCAGCGGGTCGTTTATCAGGTCGATATTCATGTCACCCGCCAGCGCATAGGCGACTACCAGCGGTGGCGAAGCAAGGTAGTTGGCGCGCACGTCAGGCGAAATGCGGCCTTCGAAGTTGCGGTTGCCCGACAGGACCGACGTGGCGATCAGATCACCTTCTGCGATGGCTTCGGACAGTTCCTTCTGGATCGGACCCGAGTTGCCGATACAGGTCGTGCAGCCATAGCCGACAAGGTTGAACCCGATGGCGTCCAGATCTTCCTGCAGGCCAGCTGCCTCGAGGTATTGGGACACGACCTGCGATCCGGGGGCCAGCGATGTCTTGACCCATGGTTTGCTGTCCAGCCCGAGCGCGCGTGCCTTGCGCGCAACCAGACCTGCGCCGATCATCACGTATGGGTTGGATGTGTTGGTGCAGGATGTGATCGAGGCGATCACCACGGAACCGTCGCGCAATGCGTAATCCTCGCCTTTGACGGTTTGCGATTTGCGCGGGTCCACAGGCTCTGCCGGTGTGGGGCCTTCGGCGGCCATGTCATCGGCTGCTTTGCTGCTGTCGATGCCCCGGTATTCATTCACAACGTCAAGGAAGGCGGAATGCGCCTGATCCAGCGGCGTGTAATCTTGCGGACGTTTGGGGCCGGAGATTGCGGGAATGATCGTGCCCATGTCGAGATGCAGCGTCTCTGTGTAGATCGGTGCATAGCTTGCATCACGCCACAAGCCGTTTTCCTTGGCGTAGGCTTCGACCAGCGCGATGCGGTCCTCGTCGCGGCCTGTGTTGCGCAGGTAGCGCAGGGTTTCGCCGTCGATGGGAAAGAAACCACATGTCGCGCCATATTCAGGTGCCATGTTTGCGATCGTGGCACGGTCGGCCAGTGGCAGATGATCAAGGCCTTCGCCGTAGAACTCGACGAATTTACCGACAACACCCAGTTCGCGCAGCATTTGAACGACTTTCAGCACAAGGTCGGTGCCGGTTGTGCCTTCGACCAAGGCTCCTGTCAGTTCAAAACCGACGACTTCTGGGATCAGCATGGAAATCGGCTGGCCCAGCATGGCGGCCTCGGCCTCGATCCCGCCAACGCCCCAGCCCAGCACGGCAAGGCCGTTGACCATGGTTGTGTGGCTGTCGGTACCGACCAGCGTGTCGGGGTAGGCGACTTCCTCGCCGTTCTGGTCCTTATCGGTCCAGACGGTCTGAGCAAGGTATTCAAGGTTCACCTGGTGGCAGATGCCTGTGCCCGGTGGCACGACGCGGAAGTTGTTGAATGCGCCCTGACCCCACTTGAGGAACTGGTAGCGTTCCATATTGCGTTCATATTCGCGATCCACGTTCATCTGGAATGCACGCGGGTTGCCGAATTCGTCGATCATGACCGAGTGGTCAATAACCAGATCGACAGGGTTCAGCGGATTGATCTGCTGGGCGTCGCCGCCAAGCGCCACGATCCCGTCGCGCATGGCCGCCAGATCGACCACAGCAGGCACACCGGTAAAGTCTTGCATGAGCACGCGGGCCGGACGGTAGGCGATTTCGCGGGGGTTCTTGCCACCATTGTCTGCCCATTTCGAGAATGCCTTGATGTCATCGACAGAGACTGAGAAACCGTCGTCTTCAAAGCGCAGCAGGTTTTCAAGCACCACCTTGAGTGCGGCGGGCAGTTTCGAGAAATCGCCCAAACCCGCAGCTTGCGCCGCCGGGATCGAGTAATAGGCGACCGACTGGTCGCCAACTTTCAGGGTCTTGCGGGTATTTGAGGTGTCTTTGCCGACTGTGATCGTCATGGCGTTCCCTTTCGTGGCTAATGCGCAAGCAAGGCTTTGCTGTCTGGTGATGCACCATGCAGATTCGTCATGCACTATGGCGCTTTCTCGCGTTGTATACTATTGCACACAATAAAGATCAACGACGTTTGCAACTGAAACATAGTTAACGCTACACTCGCAATTGGTTGATTGGTCATTTCAGCGGAAGCTGACTAAACCGTTTGGATAGTTTTCAAATGCCGAGGCCTGTCATGCGTCCCCTTCTCGCTATTCTTTCGTTTGTCGGCCTGATTACAGCGTCGCAGGCCACGGCAGAGAACGGGCCTGTCGTGATCGAGCTCTATACCTCTCAAGGATGTTCATCCTGTCCGCCTGCGGATGCGATGTTGCATGATCTTGCACAGCGCGATGATGTGATCGCTCTGGCGCTGCATGTCGACTATTGGGACTATATCGGTTGGAAAGATGTCTTCGGTCGCCCCGAAAATACGGCGCGGCAGCACGCCTATGCACGCGCGGCGAAAGTCGCGATGGTTTATACGCCCCAGATGGTGATTGATGGTGTCGACCATGTGATCGGTTCGCGCCCGATGCAGGTTATGGATGCGCTGCAGACGCAAAGCGGGCAGGGCAATTCTTTTGACGTTTACCTGACGCGCCGGGGCGAAAACGTGATCATCAATGCAGCCCCGGGTGCGCGTGGTGATTACGTCGTGCAGTTGGTTCGCTATATACCTGAAGCGACGGTGTCGATCGCGCGTGGTGAAAACGCCGGGCGTGACCTGAGTTATACAAACATTGTGACATCCTGGGATGTGGTCGGTCGCTGGGACGGGCGCTCTGCCTTGGCGCTCGAGACGGCTGCTGCAGGCGAAAGCCCGATTGTTGTGATTGTCCAGACAGTTGCAAATGGCCCCATTGTCGGCGCGGCAGAGTTGCGTTAAACCTGCAGGCTTATTTCCAGCGGCGATGTACCCAGAACCATTGCGCGGGATTGCGCGCGATCTGCGCTTCGAGCCGGGCATTCATTTCCAGCAGCATGTCTTGGGGCGACGCAGGCTGGATTGGTGCCTCGACTTCGACTTGAAACGAAAGCCCGTCGGACTGCCTGATCCCGAAGTAGGGAATCACGATGGCGTCCAGCTTGAGCGCGATCTCGGCGGCGGAAAGCGACGTGCGCGCCGGACGGCCCAGAAAAGGCAAGCGCACACCTGGTGCGGATACGTCGTAAAGCAATGTGCCCAAACCACCGCCACGCAGGTGCCTGACAAAACCCATCGTGCCGCGCCGACCTTGCTCAAAGACCGGTCCCCCCCACGATGTCATCGTCTTGGCGTAATGATCGTTGAAATAGGCGTTTTGCATCGGGCGATATAGCCCGCCGATGGTGTGACCCATGGCGCTGAGCACTTGCCTTGGTGCTTCGTGATTGCCGAAATGGGCCGTTACGAAGATGACCGGACGCTGCGATTGCACAGCCTCGGAAAGTGCCTCCATGCCGGTACCCGTCGCTTTTGTATCTTGCAATTTGCGGCCGAATTCCTGCCAGGAATAATTTTCGATGATGGTCCGCCCGAAATTGTCGCAGCAGACCCCGGCCAGTTTGCGGCGGTCACTCACGCCCATGTCGGGATAAATGAGTGCGAGGTTCTCTTCGGCTCTTTTGCGGTATCCTGTCAGGGGGCCGATCGCGCGGCGCAATGCGGTTCCCATCATCGGGATGCGTGTTTCGTAAGGCAGACGCATCAACGTGCCGATCAACCCGCGCAAGGCACGGTCCGCCAACCAATCGGTTCTGTTGCCTTCGGTGGCCGTTGGTGTGGTCACGCAGCATCCGGTGATTTGGGCAAGCCCGTGCCGATCATGCTGTCGCGCGTGACCAGCCTCGCCAGTTCATCCGCGCGCCATCCTTCGGTTCCGGCAGGGCGGGCAGGGATCACGACATAGCGCATGTCTGCCGTGCTGTCATGGACACGGACCGTGGTCGTATCGGGCAGGGTCACGCCGAATTCGGCAAGGACTTTGCGTGGTTCCTTGACGGTTCGGGACCGATAAGCGCGGGATTTGTACCAATCAGGGGGCAGGCCCAACAGATTGCGGGGATAGCAAGAGCACAAGGTGCAAACGACCACATTGTGTTCGGTGGCCGTGTTTTCCAAGGCGATAAGGCGCATCGGCCCGATGTCGAAACCCATCTCGCGCGTGGCCGCGCTTGCATCCTCAAGGAGGGCATTGCGAAACGCGGGATCTGTCCAGGAACGGGCGACGACTGCGGCACCATGCGATGGGCTGCGGGCATCCATCGCGTCGATCTGTGCCGCGATTTCCTGTGCCGTGGTCACACCTTTTTCGATCAATAATTCGCGCACGGCAATTTCCATCTGCTGCCAATACGTCAGCGGGTGGTCATCGTCAGGGCGATAAGGGTGTCCCGAGGGAGACAGATGGTCGTGGTGATCATGGGGCATGAGGGGCCTCTGCCGGTTCGAGCCAATGGCTGTAGATTTCGGCGTCTATGGTGTCATTGGGGGCGTCTGCTGCGTCACCCCAAACTTCGGTCATCGCGAATCGCACCCGCATCAACGCACGCGGTTGTGCAGGCAGCCCGTAGGCGAGCTGTTCGGGATTGGGGAAGGGACCGAGTGTGCGTTCGACCCAACCGATCTTGCCACGCAAATATGCAGGTGTCCGGACATGACCGGGGGGCATGTCGCACCGGACGCGAAGGTATTGGCGGTTAGTCACTGGCGGCCTCGCCATATGTGGGGCCGCGCGACGCGACCTCGGTCATGCGGTGGGCAAGTTCGGATGTGGTATAAACGCCTGCCTCGATCAGGTTCTGGTTCACCGAGGCAATCCAGCGTTCATAATAAGTCATTGTCTCGAAGGCGTCCTCGCCCATGTCCTCCAGCACGCGGCGCAGCCCGTCCACGGTGAAGTGTCCTTTTCCGGAAGCGATGATCATCAACGCATCGACGCGTTTTTCCCAAAGCGAAAAATCATGTTGGTCAGTCGGGACGGGGCCAGCAGGGGCGCCGCCCATATCGTGCCAACGGCGGCCTTCGAAAGGTGGTTTTTCTGTCATGGTAGCAGTCTACTGCATTCTGTGCCTGCCGTTAAACACTATTCGTCTGTTTTTCCGTCCTCGTTTTCGTTTGCCGCGTCAGGGTCAATCAGGGTGATGACGCCAGAATCGACCATTTCGCGGATAGCGGTCGTGATTTCAGCCATCGCTTTTTCCGCGTCGGCCTTTTTGATGCGTCCGCGTTCTTCGGCGTCTTCGCGCAACTGCCCCGCCATCCGTTGCGAAATGTTGCCAAGGATGAATTCCGCCGATGCGACCAACGCCTTGTCCCCGCCCAGGCCTGCGGCGATTGCAGTAATCACAACGTCACCATCGACGTTGCGAATGCAATTGGGAATGTCGGTCGGTTTGACCCGTTGGGCGATGTCTTTGAATGTGAAGATTGCCTTGCGGACATTGCTGGCAAAATCGGGGTCCTCACTGGTCAGGCCGGCAAGCACATCTTCGCGGGTGTCCGTGACCGTCGAGTTCAGGATGGCGCCCAGACGTTGAACCGGTGCCTTTTCAAACGCGAGGGCCGCAGGAGAGCCATAGTCTTGCGCCAGGGCCATTCCAATACGCCGCACGGCATCGGGCGCGATGTCTTCGGTCTGGGACATGGCGTATGTGATTCGGCGCGCCCGTTCACCCGGTGTCCGCCTGAGAACTTCAGCAGCCTTTGCAACCGGTAGTTTTGACAGGGTGACAGCACAGATCGCCGTACTTTCGGCCTGCATGATGGCGAGAATCCGCTCAATATTCAGGTCGATCACGAGCGGCCAGTGATCGCCGTTTCGCACGCTTTCCAGTTGACCGCGCAGTGTGTCTGCCAGCACCGGGCTGAGGTGATCGGCCAGCGCCGTGATAGCACCGTCGCGTGTGCCCGGTGCAGTCAGGCCAATGGCCTCGATCTCTGCCGTGAACTCTTGCGCGACCGCATCGACGGTGGCTTTGTCGACCATGCGCAATGTACCCAATTCATCGGTCAATTGCAGTTGAAGCGATTCCGGTAATTGGCCAAGCGAAAGCGTGTTGCCGTCTTCAAGCAACATCTGAATGATTATCGCCGCCTTGCGGCGGCGCGTCATGGGAATATCCGGAAGAGAGGCTGCCTGAAGGTCCATGCACGTGGTGTAAGCGCCAGACAGTAAAGGTTTGGTTATCCCCGCACCCTTATGTGCTTGGGTGTGTCACCATAATCGACATTTTCTTGAGTTGTTCGATGGTCTTGTCGTCCAGCTTTGCCGTATCGGCGGTATTGTCATGGATGCTCGCGACTTTTGTTTCGATCTGTGCGATCTCGTCGCCGCTGAATTCGCGATCGGCATTTGCGAAACCGCAAATCGTGCGGCTGTGTTCCGAGGCGACCGAAACAACCAATCCATAGGTCATCCCGTATTCTGCTGCCTTTACCATCACGCCTGCCGGATCATCGAGATCCGACCAGCGTTTGGCACCAACCTCTTCGAAAGCCCAGGCGACCATCGGGTCCGACATGACCAGACCGTTACGCGAATAATAATCGAGCCATTCCTTTGGATAGGTCTGGAACATGAACTTGGGAGTTGTATACTCTATGTGAATACCAAGCGCATAACCGGTGGGGGCAAGTTCGTTAAGGTGTCCGAGCACTTCACTGATCTCAAATTGCGTCGCGGTCATGACTCTGTACTCGCTTTCCGGTTGCCAAGATTAACGTAATAACAATACAGTCTGCATAACCCACAAGTGCGCTCAGTCTAGTGTGAACCATGTGGCGGCAACAAGGGCCTTTGAGGACATTGGCTCGTTGAGGTAGGTAAATGTCGGCACTTCTCGGTCCAGATGAGATAGGGCAACTCGCCCCGTCGGGATATTACGTCGCGTTGCGTATCGGGTTCGCCTTTCCGATGGAGGAGGTGAATGCGTTCCCTCCTGAATGGATCATGCATTATACCAAACAGCGGTTCATGCTTTTTGATCCGGTGGTCAAATGGGCCTATGCCAATGTCGGTGCGATCCGCTGGTCCGAGCTTACGGATGATGATCCGAAGCGGATTATCGCGCAGGCGCAAACCTTTGGTATGCGTTATGGCGTCACCGTTTCCGTGTTCGACAGCAACGCGGATGCACAGCGTTCCTATGCAACTTTTGCGCGATCAGACCGTGAGTATACCGATCTCGAAGTGAAACTGTTGCTGGCCTATCTGACACGTCGGCACAGCGAGACCGCGCCACCGACAAATCTGACCAAAGCGGAGCTGGAAGCTCTGGGGATGGTGAAGGACGGCAAACGCCTGAAAGAAATCGCGTTTGAGTTGAGTGTGAGTGAAGGTGCCGTCAAGCAGCGTCTCAAGAATGCGAAACTCAAGCTTGGGGCCAGAACAGGCACGCAGGCGGCGGCCTTGGCCAGTCAATACGGCTTAATATAAGATAATATAAGTCTTTTTTTCTTCATTCTGAGCAATTAGAGCTAAATTGTTGGTGTTATGGTAACCTCAACACCGGTGCCGGTGGGGGCCGTCGCCATTTATTCTACAACCAGAGGGAAGATTATGGAGAAAATTACTTTTAACCTGACCGCGCTTCACAAACACGGCACGGCGTTCTTTGAATTCCTAGCGCTCCGCAAAAGGTTTTTTGTGGATCAGCTCGGGTGGGACATTCCACATGATGATGACGTGGAGATGGACCAGTACGACAACCCCAAGGCGTATTACTCGCTTGTCCTCAAGGATGGACAGGTGGTTGGCGGGATGCGTGCCATGGCCACTACGGCGCAGTGGGGATCACACACTTACATGCTTCGTGATGCGGTGGATGGAAAGCTGATCGGCATTCCGGCCGATATCATCCCGCATGCCGAAGTGACACCGAATGTATGGGAGGCGACGCGCGTGGTCATCTCGGAGCAGTTGGGCACACAGGCCGAGCGTTCACAATGCCTTGGTTTGGTTCTTGACGGTGTGGTCGAGCAAGCGACCGCGCAGGGTGCAACAGAGATCATCGCACTTTGCCCGCCGGTTTTTGCAAGGACTTTGCGGCAACTGGGATACCCCGCCAAGATCATTGGGGAACCTTACACGAACCTGCATGATGATCGGCGCTACGTGGCAATGGCGATGCCTGCCGTGCGCCGCGCTGGAGCAAAACCGCCGCGAGCAACGCCGCTGCCAAAATCGACGCACATGATGCAACAGCAGGCCGTGCATGCACCTGCCAAGATATAAGTTGCAGCGACGACGATCTTAGAGCCTCTGATTGGTTTTTCAGATCTATTGACCCTCTAGCGCGTTCCGAAGACGCGCGCAAAAATCGTATCAACGTTTTTCATGTGATACCCGAGATCGAATTTCTCCTCGATCTCCTTTGGGGAAAGTGCGGCCAGAACATCCTCGTCGGCAAGGAGCTCGGTTTTGAAATCGGCTCCTTGTTCCCAAACCCGCATCGCGTTGCGTTGCACCAGCTTATAGGCGTCTTCGCGGCTGACACCCGCTTGTGTCAGCGCGAGCAGGACCCGCTGAGACATGATCAGGCCGCGGAACTTGTTCATGTTGGCCAGCATGTTGTCTGGGTAAATGACCAGCTTTTCGATCACACCGGCGAGACGGTTGAGGGCAAAATCAAGCGTGATCGTCGTGTCAGGGCCAATCGCGCGCTCGACGGAAGAGTGGCTGATGTCGCGCTCGTGCCAGAGCGCTACGTTTTCCATCGCGGGCACTACGGACATGCGGACCAGACGGGCAAGGCCGGTCAGGTTTTCGGTCAGCACCGGATTGCGCTTGTGCGGCATCGCGGACGAGCCTTTTTGACCGGCGGAGAAGAATTCTTCGGCTTCCAGCACCTCGGTGCGCTGCATGTGCCGGATCTCGATGGCGATGTTTTCGATGCTCGATGCGATCACACCCAGCGTGGCAAAGAACATGGCATGACGGTCGCGGGGGATGACCTGTGTGCTGATCGGTTCGGGCTTGAGGCCCAGTTGCGCGCAGACGTGTTCTTCAACAGACGGGTCGATATTTGCGAAGGTGCCGACAGCACCGGAAATAGCACCAGTGGCGATCTCTTCGCGGGCATTGAGCAGGCGCGCACGCCCACGGTCCATTTCCGCATAGAACCGCGCAAAGGTCAGGCCCATTGTCGTAGGTTCGGCGTGGATCCCGTGGCTGCGCCCGATGCGGACGGTGTCTTTGTGCTCGTGGGCGCGGGTCTTGAGAGCGGCAAGAACCCGGTCCATATCGGCGATCAGCAGGTCGGAAGCGCGGACCAGTTGCACGTTCAAAGTGGTGTCCAGCACGTCGGATGATGTCATGCCCTGATGCACAAAACGCGCATCATCCGATCCGATGTGTTCGGCCAGATGCGTCAGAAAGGCGATGACGTCGTGTTTGGTGACCGCTTCGATTTCATCAATGCGCGCGACGTCAAATTCAACATCCTTGGCTTTCCAGACGGCTTCGGCGTTTTCCTTGGGGATCACGCCAAGGGCAGCTTGGGCGTCGCAGGCATGTGCCTCGATCTCGTACCAGATGCGGAATTTTGTGGCTGGCTCCCAGATGGCAGTCATTTCCGGGCGGGAATAGCGAGGGATCATGGATGGGCACCTTTTGCAGGGGGTGGGCAGAGGATTCCTGTCGCGTCATAAGGGGCGGGGGCGGAACCCTCAAGGGAGAGATGACTATTGGCGCTGGGTGCAGAGGATTTTCAGGGGGTTTGGGCCTTGCGCCGCACAATCGTGGACCGGCGCGATGGTCAGAATGGTGTCTTGCAGGGGCAGGCGGTTTTTACGGCCACGGATGCCAATCATCTGATCTATCACGAAACCGGAACCTTGACGCTTGAGGCGGGGGCGACGCTGGAGGCCACGCGCCGGTATCTGTGGGAATTCAGTAAGGGTGAAGTCGTTGTGACCTTTGCAGATGGTCGTCCGTTTCACCGGTTCGTCCCGTCCGGTCATGCCGCAGGCACCGATCATCCCTGCGGCGCGGATGTCTATAAGGTGCGCTATGATTTCACCGCTTGGCCCGACTGGATTGCTGTCTGGACAGTGACGGGACCGCGCAAGGAATATGTCTCGACATCGACTTATCAACGCCGTTAACGCCATCATGCTTGCGCCGCGTCGCGGCATGGGCAATAAAACGATAACGAAATAAACAGTAGGGGAGAGCGGCACATGGCCCTCGCACGCAACGATAAAGTTCTGACAGAGGTCTTCGGCCCGTCCGAAGGCACCGCATTGCGCGTCAAGCAGGTGCTGATGGTGGTTCTGGGGATTGTGGCATTGGCCATTCTTGCCAAGATCAAGGTGCCCGTGCCCGGAAGCCCTGTCGCCATGAACATGGGCACATTTGCGGTGCTGACGATTGGCGCCACTTATGGGCCGCGTCTGGGGCTGACAACGATTATGGGCTATATGATCGTGGGGATGCTGGGCTTTGATGTGTTTCAAAGCTCGACCGCTGATCTGAACGGTCTTTCTTACATGATGGGCAGCACAGGCGGTTACCTGATGGGCTATGTACTGGCGACGCTGGCGCTGGGTTTTGCGGCGCGTGCTGGTTGGGACCGCTCGGTTTTGATGATGGGCGGTGCATTGTTGATCGCTAATGCGCTGATCTATCTGCCCGGTGTGGCTTGGCTGAGTGTTCTTTACGGCAACAGCCTGACTTGGGCCGTGAGTGTGGGCCTTGTGCCATTCCTGATCGGTGATGCGCTCAAGCTGGGCCTTGCCGCGCTGTTGGTTCCCGGTGTGTGGAAGCTGATCGGCAAAGCCCGTTCGTAAACCGCCACGATCAATATTGAGAAAGGCGCTGCTATTCACAGCGCCTTTTTTCATGCCAGATGGGTTGTCACTGTCGAGGATCGTTCAAGCGTGCGGTGGACAGGGCATTTGTCCGCGATCTCAAGCAGCTTGTCGCGTTGTTCCTTGCTCAGGTCCCCTTCAAGGCGGATGGTACGGTCGAAATGATCGACTTTTGCACCCGGATCGGCGGCGTCCGCCGCATGTTCCTTGGCATGGGTGATATCGACGCTGACACCGGCCAGCGGCCAGCCCTTGCGCCGCGCATACATGCGGATCGTCATGGATGTGCAGGCCCCGAGACCCGCCGAGACAAGCCCGTAAGGGGTCATCCCCTTGTTGGTGCCGCCGAATTTTTTGGGTTCGTCCGCCAGCACATGATGCGGGCCGGATTGCACATCTTGCAAAAATCCGTCCGCGTCGGCCTCTGTCACGCGCGTCACACCTTCCGGGGCGGCGGGGTGTTCCTTGGGTGCGGGCAATTTCAGGTAGCGCATGGACCATGCCACAATGACATCAGCGGCATATTCGGCATCTGCCGGATCGGTGATCAGGTGATCTGCATCATCAAGGGTGACGAAGCTTTTGGGATGTTTTGCGGCAAGAAAGATGTCCGAGGCATTTTCGACCCCGACCACCGCATCGCGCGGGGCATGTAATACCAGAAGTGCCGCGCCCAGTGTGGCGATAGCAGGACGCAGCGCAGCCTCGCGGATATCCGTGACAAAGTCCTTTCCGATACGAAAGGGGCGACCGCCCAGCGACACGTCCGCCGCGCCATCGGCCATGATCTGCGGGATCGCATCAGCGAAATTGTGGGTAACGTGGGATGGATCAAAGGGCGCGCCGATCGTGACGACCGCTTTGATGCTTTTCATCATGGGGGCGGCTTTCAGCACTGCCGCACCGCCCAGTGAATGCCCGATGATCAGCGACGGCGCCATGCCGCGTCCATCCAGCGCTTCGTAGGCTGCGATCAGGTCGTCGACGTTGGAGGTAAAGCTGGTGTTTTCGAATTCGCCCTCGGAATGGCCAAGGCCGGTGAAATCGAACCGCAAGACCGCGATTCCCATTGACGATAGGCGTGCGGCGATCCGGCGTGCGGCGGTGATGTCCTTGGAACAGGTGAAGCAGTGCGCGAAAAGCGCCGTCGCTAAATGTGGCCCATTGGGCAGATCAAGGCGGGCAGCGAGTGTGTGGCCCGCATGCCCTTCGAATGTGAGCTTTTCGGTTGGCATCTGTCGGTCCCTCTTTGTTGTTGATCAAACAAATGACCGTGCAAAAGCGGCACTGCAACCCTTGCAGCATGTTCTCGCAGCAAGGTGAGGGGTGTTACCGGTTTCATGGGCTTGTCAGAGCCCGCCGCTCAGTGCGCCTTCGGCAACAAGGCGGGCATAGTTTTCGCGGTTAAACCACCAGAAATCGACATTGCGAAAGAAGTCATAGGGCGCGGGTTCTTGGGGTATCCCGAAGATATCCCAGACCGCCACGCGATGCGCGCCAAGGTTCCAGCCGCCGATCCAGATGTGTTTTGACCGCAGCACACGGTCCAAGGCACGGACGGCTGTGGTCAGTTCTTCGCGGGTGTTGGCCATGACCACGCGTTCGATCAGTGCATCGACAACAGGATCAGCCAAGCCTGTCAGGTTGTTGCTGCCCTCGGCCTGAGCTGCGGCTGACCCGTAAAAGGCGCGCAGTTCAGCGCCCGGTGTCGTCTGCACCGACCATGCCGTCGAGGATAGATCAAAATCAAAGGCCTGACGGCGCTGGGTCCATGAACTGGGGTCGATCACCTCGAAGGTCACATCTATGCCAAGCGCTTTGAGGTTTTCGGTGTAGGGGATCATGATCCGCTCGAGACTGCGGCTGCTGTCGGGAAATTCCAGATTCATCATGTCGCCAGCGGCATTTCGACGGATACCATCGTCGCCGACAGTCCAGCCAGCGGCATCCAAAAGTTCTGCCGCTGCGCGCAGGTCGTCGCGGTCGCGTGGGCGGGGGCCACCGGGGTTTGGAATATGGGCGGGCTCACTGAAAATCTCGGGCGGCAGTTGATCGCGGAATACATTGAGCAGGGCCAGTTCGGCGCCTTCGGGGATGCCGGTCGCCTGCATATCTGTGTTTTCAAAGAAACTGTCGGTGCGGGTGTAGGTGCCGTAAAAGATGGTTTCGTTGGTCCATTCATAATTGAACGCGTATTCAAGGGCTTGGCGCACGCGGATGTCTTGCAGGACCGGATTGCGCATGTTGAACCAGATGCCTTGGGCGTTGGCGGGGCGGCCATCGGGGATCAGCATCTGCTTGACCCAGCCCGCCTGAGCCGCGGGAAAATCATAACCCGTCGCCCAAGAGGCCGAGCGGTATTCGACGCGCATGTGATACGCGCCCGCGGCGAAGGCTTCGAGCCCCACGGTATCATCGACGAAATATTCGTAATTGAAGCACTCAAAATTGTTGCGCCCTGCGTTCACGGGCAGGTCTGCCGCCCAATAGTCGGGGTTTTTGCAAAATGTGATGGCACGTGGCGCATCCACCTGTGTCACCTCGTAGGGGCCGGACCCCAGCGGGATATCCATCCAGCTTTCGCCGAAAGGGACAGTGTCATAGAAATGTTCCGGCAATATGG
This sequence comes from Yoonia sp., assembly GCF_046498525.1. GTDB lineage: Bacteria > Pseudomonadota > Alphaproteobacteria > Rhodobacterales > Rhodobacteraceae > Yoonia. The sequence continues at coordinate 15,384 of NZ_JAWOAN010000095.1, read as the reverse complement.
CCAGTTCCGCGATGCTGCCCAGCAACCCGCTGCCACCACCGGGGGCGAGGTCAAACCGCACACGCAGGTCGCTTTCGGCCTCTGCGCTGATCACATCGGCCAGCAGGTTGCGATAGTAGGGATGCCCTTCGGTCTTTAGCGCATTGATTGTAAACACAACATCCTGTGCAGTCACCGGTGCGCCATCGTGAAACCGCGCCTCCGGTCGCATGTTGAAGGCGACATAGGACAGATCGGCGGGGTATTCGATGGTTTCGGCGATCAGGCCGTAAAGCGCATCGGGTTCATCATTCGCCCGCACCATGAGGCTGTCATAGATGTGCACGCTGACTTCGGGTGCGCCGTCGCCCTTGATGATGAAGGCGTTGAGGCTGTCAAAGGTAGGCGTGCCGAAAAGCTGGCGCTGGCTCATGGTGCCACCTTGTGGGGCATCGGGATTGGCATAGTCGAAATGCGTGAAATCCGGCCCGTATTTGAGATCGCCAAAGGTGGAATAGCCATGGCTGACCGTGATATCGGCAAAGGCTGGCAGAGCAGACGCGGCCAACGCAAGCGTGAGAGGGAACTTCATCATTTCATGCCTCTGGAATGGATCAAGGATAGACAAACATTGTCATTTCGAGAGTCAAGATAGCGCGCTTTGGCGACGTGTCGCATGTCCGCGGTTTCGGCGCGCAGGGCTTTCACCGCATCGGTCACTTCGAAGCCGTTGGTGGCACTGCGCTCTAGGTCATCCGAAGCGGTTTTTCGTTCTTTGCATGGCGTGCCACAAATTTCTTTTGCGACGCGCCCGAAGGGATCAATCGTGCCGGTATCGCCTCATAACGGTTTTCGGCAATGTCTGGAAAAAGTGTGATGATCTCGCGGCGCGCATCGGGGGCTACGGCTTTCAAGGCTTCTGGTCCGGTGAACAGGCTTTCTGTCGGAGCCCCTTCGGCAAGTATGATTTCATGTGTGTCGAAAAGCAGATGGTAATATTCCACCTTGGTCACGCCGGTATCGACAAAGATGCCCGGTAGGGCTGTCAGCTTGATGGCTGAAATAAGAACTTCATCTGTTCCGAACATCCGCTGCGCAATATTCGAAGACGCCAACATGCGATGCTGCCGCGACACCAGCAAGTCGCGCTCGGGAAGTCCGCCACCGAGAGTACCAGCACTGATGCGGACAGGGAAGAGCCTGGGGTTTTTGGCCAGATCATCCTCGGCCACTTTGGCGCAGAATATGCGCCGAAGTGTGGCGAATGTCCCGTCACTGCGCAGCACCTGATCATCGGGGGCGAGAGTCTCGACTTTTCGGGGACCAGAGTTGGTTTGTATGGCGGTGCCTTCGCAAAAACAGATGGGCACAAGGCGCGATTCATCAATGACATTAGGCCCGCCATTGGAAGGGCCTTCACTGGTGCTGACAACCCTGAGCGAAACACCTGCTGGAGGTGGTGTATCAATAAACGCTATTGCTTCCACTGTGGCGTATGAGGGGCTTGAATCGTTGATATTAACGGCAATCGCCGTGTATTCGATCCCTGTTGCATCATCGCGCAGGATGATTTGGTATTCTGCCTCGATCACAGTGTTATCGGCAAAGGTCGTGCCATCAACGGTTTGTGCGCCATCAAGGCGTTGACCTGAATCGTTGTCGGCAAAATTTGTCTCGGATCCGGCATCCGAGATAAAGATTTCTGATGCGGCAATGGTATTTATGGTAATGAACTCGCCGACAAGATGGCTGCCGTCGCCTTGGGTGATGCCATCAAGTGACACACCGCCGGTGATTGAAATCTGCGATTCACCAAGGACCCAGATGGAATAGTCGGCCAACTTTCAATTTCCTTAAGATGTCAACTTTGTGAACTGATTTGTCGTGAACGCTAGCACGGAGCGCTTTGGTCTGCGAAGGAAAAATCGCAAGTCATGGTTTCGGAAACAAAAAGCCCCGCCAGATTGCTCTGACGGGGCTTTCCTGAACCATGGGAATTAGCAGCTGTAGTACAGCTTGTATTCAATCGGGTGTGGGGTGTGCTCGTAGGCGTAAACTTCTTCCCACTTGAGCTCCATGTAACCTTCCAACTGGTCTTTGGTGAAGACGTCACCGGCCAGCAGGAAGTCGTGATCTGCTTCGAGAGCTTCGAGAGCTTCGCGCAAGGAACCGCAGACGGTCGGGATCGCGGCCAGTTCTTCTGGTGGCAGATCATAGAGGTCTTTGTCGGAGGACGGACCCGGATCGATCTTGTTCTTGATGCCGTCAAGGCCAGCCATCAGCAAGGCTGCAAAGCAAAGGTAAGGGTTTGCAGCCGGGTCGGGGAAACGGGCCTCGACGCGCTTGGCTTTGGGGTTTTCTGCCCATGGAATACGGACACAGCCCGACCGGTTGCGTGCAGAGTATGCGCGCAGAACAGGGGCTTCGAAACCCGGGATCAGACGCTTATAGCTGTTGGTTGACGGGTTGGTGATCGCGTTCAGTGCTTTTGCGTGCTTGAGAATACCACCGATGAAGTAGAGTGCTTCCTGCGACAGATCGGCATATTTGTCGCCCGAGAAAATCGGCTTGCCTTCTTTGAAGATCGACATGTTCACGTGCATGCCCGTACCGTTATCGCCAGCGATCGGCTTGGGCATGAATGTGGCTGATTTGCCGTAGGCCTGTGCCACATTGTGGATGACATATTTGTATTTCTGAAGCTCATCGGCCTGATGTGTCAGCGACCCGAAGATCATGCCCAGTTCGTGCTGGCAAGACGCCACTTCGTGGTGGTGCTTGTCGACCTTCATGCCCATGCGCTTCATCGTGGACAGCATCTCGGAGCGCATTTCCTGCGCATCGTCGATGGGGTTCACAGGGAAATAGCCGCCCTTGATGCCGGGGCGGTGGCCGGTGTTGCCCATTTCGTATTCGGTGTCTGTGTTCCACGCGCCGTCGATGGCGTCGACTTCGTAGGACACCTTGTTCATGGAGACGCTGAAGCGCACATCGTCAAAGACAAAGAATTCGGCTTCCGGGCCCCAGTAGGAAACATCACCGATACCGGTTGATTTGAGGTATTCTTCGGCCTTGACTGCGGTACCGCGTGGGTCACGGCTGTAGGGTTCCATCGTGTCGGGTTCAACGATGTTGCAATTAATGCAGACTGTCTTTTCGGCATAGAACGGATCGACATAGGCACTTTCAGCCTGTGGCATCAGCTTCATGTCGGACTGGTCGATGGATTTCCAGCCAGCGATAGAGGATCCATCAAACATGAACCCTTCTTCAAGAAAGTCTTCGTCGACCAGATCTGCCACAACAGTGACGTGCTGCAGTTTGCCGCGTGGATCAGTAAAGCGGATGTCGACGTAGTCGGCTTCCTCGTCTTTGATCAGTTTGAGAACAGCTTTGTTGTCCATCTAGGATGTCCCTTTTTTGTAGAGTCGTTTAGATTAAAGCGCTTCGTCGCCGGTTTCACCGGTCCGGATGCGGATGGCTTGTTCGACAGGCGAGACAAAAATTTTGCCGTCACCGATCTTGTCGGTTTTTGCGGCGCCAATGATCGCTTCGATTGCGCCATCGACCTGATCCTCCGACAGGACCACCTCGATTTTCACCTTTGGCAGGAAATCAACGACGTATTCAGCGCCACGGTACAGTTCTGTATGGCCTTTTTGTCGGCCGAAGCCTTTGACTTCGACGACGGAAAGGCCCTGAACGCCGACTTCTTGCAACGCTTCTTTCACTTCGTCGAGTTTGAACGGTTTAATAATCGCTTCGATCTTTTTCATCGGCCCGCGACTCCCCTTTGGTGTTTCGTCAGTGGTCAGACCATTTCTCTTGCATAGGGACAATTCGTAGCGGAACCTGATGGCAAGCTGGCCAAGCGAAAGGCGACGTTTTGCTTAAATTTTATGCAACTCGCGTGCTTTACGGGCGGTTTAATAACTTTGGGTGCTGAAACCATGACCGATCTGCTGACTGCTGCTCAAATGCGCGCCATCGAAGAGGCTGCAATTGCCTCTGGCGAGGTGACCGGACTGGAGTTGATGGAGCGTGCAGGGCGCGGGGTTGTTGAGGCAGTCTTTGCGGAATGGCCAAAGTTGGCAAGCGGGGCGCATCGCGCGGTGGTGCTGTGTGGGCCGGGGAATAATGGCGGCGATGGGTTTGTCGTTGCGCGGCTGCTGAAAGAGGCGGGGTGGAGTGTGGCCGTTTTTCTGTATGGAGATGCCGACAAGTTGCCGCCGGATGCCAAGATCAATTGTGAGCGGTGGGCGCGGTTGGGGACAGTTGCCTGTTTTGACCAAGTTACTCGCTTTGATGACGAGGCAGATCTTTACGTTGATGCCTTGTTCGGAACGGGTTTGGTCAGACCGTTGGCCGGTGCCGTGTTGGATTGGGTTGCGGACCGCGCTGCTGATCCTCGGGTTGCCACGAAGACAGTTGCAATTGACGTACCATCCGGCCTGTGCAGCGATAGCGGCCGTGAACTTGGGCGTTCGGCCGAAACAGTTCTCGCCGGTCTGACTGTCGCCTTTCATCGGATGAAACTGGGTCATGTCCTGTCGTGGGGTCCAACTAAATCAGGCAAGACTGTCGTTGTTGATATTGGTCTGTCAGCGCAATCAAACCCCGAAATTGTGAAAAGCGTGACCGGGCCGACAAACAGTCTGGCCCGCTCTGAAATGGCACATAAATATACGCACGGTCATGCGCTGGTCCTTTCGGGCGGTGTCGGCAAGGGCGGGGCAGCGCGCCTGACGGCGCGTGGTGCGCTGCGGGCGGGGGCAGGGGCCGTGACGGTCGGTTGCCCGCCAGCGGCGCTGATCGAGAATGCAGCGCAATTGAATGCGATCATGTTGCGCAAGATCAGGGATGCTGCGGCGCTTGAAGATGCGTTGAGTGATCCCCGCATCAATGCACTTTGCCTCGGGCCCGGTTTGGGTGTGAGCGATGAAAGCCGGGATCTTGTCGAGGCTGGCTTGAAAAGCGGACGGCCGATGGTTCTAGATGCGGATGCCTTGACGCTTATCGGGCGCGATGCGCCTTTGTTTGCGTTGCTGCATGACCACTGTGTCTTGACGCCACATGCCGGAGAGTTCGGGCGGTTGTTTCCCGATATCGCAGCAAAGTTGGCAGCACCAGCAACCAAGGGCCCGGCCTATTCCAAGGTCGACGCCACGCGCGAGGCAGCAGAACGGGCGGGTTGCGTGGTGCTTTACAAGGGGCCGGACACGGTCATTGCGGACCCATCTGGGCGGTGTCGCATCAACGCATCCGTTTACGAACGCGCGGCCCCGTCGCTGGCGACGGCCGGTTCAGGTGACGTGCTGGCAGGGTTCATCGCAGGCCTTTTGGCGCGCGGTTTCAGCCCGATGCAGGCGGCGGAAACGGGTGCTTGGCTGCATACCGAATGCGCCCTGTCCTTTGGCCCCGGCCTGATCGCCGAGGACTTGCCAGATGAATTGCCGAACGTCTTTCGTTCCTTGGGCATTTGAGGGCGATTTTTCCTCTCGCATCCTCCGCTTTCCTTTGCTAGACACCCCGCAACCGGGGGCAGGCCTAAAACCTGCCCCCTTTGATCATGCGGGTGTGGCGGAATTGGTAGACGCACCAGATTTAGGTTCTGGCGCCGCAAGGCGTGGGGGTTCAAGTCCCTTCACCCGCACCAAAGTTGAAAAAGAAGGACAGCACATGAAGGTCACCGAGACCCTGAACGAAGGCCTCAAGCGCGGTTATGCGATCACCGTCACGGCGGCTGAACTGGATACCAAGGTTGAAGAAAAGCTGAAAGAAGCCCAGCCCACCGTCGAGATGAAAGGTTTCCGCAAGGGAAAAGTTCCCATGGCATTGCTGCGCAAGCAGTTTGGCCAGCGTCTGATGGGTGAAAGCATGCAGGAAGCCATCGACGGCGCACTGTCTTCGCATCTTGAGGAAACCGGCGATCGCCCTGCCGCCCAGCCCGAAATCAAGATGACCAACGATGACTGGAAAGAAGGCGACGATGTCGAGATTTCGGTGTCTTACGAAAATCTGCCAGAGATTGCAGACGTCGATTTCAGCAAGATCAAGCTCGAGCGTTTGGTCGTGAAGGCGGATGAGGATTCGGTCAAGGAAGCCCTTGATAACCTGGCCGATAGCCCGCAAGCGGTGGAATACGAGCCGAAGAAAACCCAAGCCAAAGACGGTGATCAGGTCGTTTTCGATTTTGTTGGTAAAGTGGATGGTGAGCCGTTTGAAGGTGGCGCTGCGGAAGATTACCCGCTCGTGCTGGGCTCCAACTCTTTCATCCCCGGTTTCGAAGATGGCCTGCTGAAGGTGAAAGCCGGAGACGAGAAAGACGTCGAGGTCACATTCCCCGAGGATTATCAGGCCGAAAACCTGGCTGGCAAGAAGGCCGTGTTCACCTGCACCATCAAGGAAGTCAAAGGCCCCAAGAAACCGAATCTGGATGACGAGCTGGCCAAGAAATTCGGCGCAGAGGATCTGGATGCGTTGAAGGCGCAAATCACAGAACGTCTGGAAGCGGAATATACGGGGGCATCCCGTGCAGTTGCCAAGCGCAGCCTGCTGGATGCGCTGGACCAAGAGGTTAAGTTCGACTTGCCTGCGTCATTGGTTGAAGCAGAGGCGAACCAGATTGCGCACCAGCTGTGGCACGAGGAAAACCCCGAGGTTGAGGGCCATGACCACCCAGAGATCGAACCGTCAGACGAGCACATCAAGCTGGCAGAGCGCCGCGTGAAACTGGGCCTTCTATTGGCGGATATCGGTCAGAAGGCCGAGGTGAAGGTCTCTGATCAGGAAATGACACAAGCCATCATGAACCAGGCGCGCCAGTACCCCGGTCAGGAACGCCAGTTCTTTGAGTTCGTGCAGCAGAACGCACAGTTCCGCCAGCAGCTTCAGGCCCCGATGTTTGAAGACAAAGTCGTCGACCACATCTTCGAGCAGGCTGCGATGACAGATAAAGAGGTCAGCAAGGATGACCTGCAAAAGGCCGTAGAAAAGCTCGAAGAAGAGTAACTTCTTCACATAACGGTACTAAAAGGGCGCCCTTGGGGCGCCCTTTTTTGTTGGGCATCATGCAGTAGGCGTGAAAACTGGTATCTGGCTGATTAAAACCGGTGTGCTTTGCGGGTTTTACATTAGCTCGGTCAAGTTGATCCCGACCGTGATTGCCCCGACGGCATCTCCGGTTGTCTGATCGACAATTGTCATGGAAACTTGGCCTTGGACCTCTTGGGTGGACCTATCAAGTTCGACATCACTGATGTGGACCGCTGCATTGCCCACCGGATAGGTTTGCAGGAACTTGGCCTCATCGCCTTGCCAATAATCCGAAGTCGGGACCGAGGCAGCGACGTTCAGCCCGCGGGCGTCCATCACAAATGCCTCTGTAATGGCACCGTTGGATTGCGTGACTTGCCTGCGCAAAAAATCGGCAGCAGGGTTTGCGATGACATTTGCTATGATTTCAGCATCATTGACTCCGACGAAACCACGCCAAAGCTGGTCCAATTCGTCGATCTTGGCCTGATCGTAGCCTGCAGTTTCAGCGTTTTGCGCCCGAATGGCCATAACCAGAATCGGGTCATGGACCCAAGCCGTGATATGTTCGTCCAAATAGGACTGCAAAGCCTTCTTCATTTCATCGGCGTGCAGGGCAGGGCTGTTGGCAAGAAGGAGGGCGAGACTGATCCAGAGTTTATGCATGATGTGTCCTTTCTGTTCTGCCAGCACAGTGACCCGCGCACCCTAAGAAACGATAAACAGGCCCGAAAATACAAAAAAGGCCGCCCCCAATCAGGAGCGGCCTTTCAGCATTTTAAGATGCGACAAGATTACTCTTTGTCTTCTTCTGCTTCGACACCGGCGGTTTCAGCCAGTTCTTCGTCGTCGGATGCAGCGGCGCCGATATCTTCGAACAGTTCCTGAATTTCGAATTCAGCAGCCGCTTCTTCTTCTGCGGCCTGTTCAGCGATGGATTTGCCGGCTTCCTGCAGTTGGGCCTCTTCGACGGAACGTGCAACGTTCAGTGTGATCGTGGCTTCGACTTCGGGGTGCAGCTTGACGGTCACGTCATGCAGACCCAGTTCTTTGATCGCGCCACGCAGAACAACCTGCTTCTTGTCGACCGAGAAGCCAGCCTTTGTTGCAGCTTCGGCAGCGTCACGTGTCGTGACCGAACCATAAAGCGACCCTGCATCGGAAGCGGAGCGGATCACGATGAACTTTTGACCATCAAGTTTTGCCGCCATTGCGTCGGCTTCTTTCTTGGTCTCGAGATTGCGTACTTCCATCTGTGCTTTTTCGGCTTCGAAACGGGCAAGGTTGGCCGTGTTCACGCGCAGTGCTTTGCCTTGCGGCAGCAGAAAGTTGCGTGCGTAGCCGTCCTTGACGGAAACGACTTCGCCCATCTGGCCCAGCTTTGCGACGCGTTCAAGTAGGATGATATCCATGGGATGATGTCCTTATTTTACGGCGTATGGCAGCAGGGCAAGGAAACGGGCACGCTTGATCGCACGGGCGAGAGCACGCTGGTTCTTTGCACCGACAGCGGTGATACGGGCGGGAACGATCTTGCCGCGCTCGGAGATGTAGCGCTGCAAGAGGCGGGTGTCTTTGTAGTCGATCTTTGGGGCATTATCGCCCTCGAACGGATCGGACTTGCGACGGCGGAAAAATGGTTTGGTTGCCATGATTTGAGTGTCCTTATCTGATCAACGGTTAGCGGCGCTCGCGGCGTTCGCCACGTTCTTCGCGTTTCTGCATCTGCACGGAGGGGCCTTCTTCATGGGCGTCGACCTTGATGGTCAGCACGCGCATGACGTCTTCGTGCAGGCGCATCAGGCGTTCCATTTCCTGCACGGCAGGGGCGGGGGCGTCTGTGCGCAGAAAGGCATAGTGCCCTTTGCGGTTCTTGTTGATCTTGTAGGCCATCGTCTTGACGCCCCAGTATTCGTTTTCCAGCAACTTGCCGCCGTTGTCGGCGAGAACGGTTCCGAAATGTTCGATAAGGCCTTCTGCTTGCGTGTTGGACAAGTCCTGACGCGCAATCATGACATGCTCATATAGCGGCATGTGAACTCCAGTTCATATATCGGCGCATTTCAAAGGATGGGCGTTTAACCTTGCGTGCGTCCCATCCACGAGAGGCTGCGCAGTTCATACATTTTGCAGCAAGGATGTCGCCTTATACAGGGCAATCGGGGTGATGCAAGACTTGAGGGCCCAAGATAAGCAGCGTTCTGGCAACATTCCGGAATTTCTTGATCCGGCTTTCGGCCTGCCCCTTTTACCGCAGTGTTTGATAGGGATGGTAATAGCATAAAAAAGATGGAGTGGGCAGATGACAGATATGGATGCGTCCCCGGCAGATTTCACGGGCGATATTACCCGGACGATCCCGTTTGCAACCGAAGAGGTGTTCTGGGGGTATAAGGTGCGCCCCCGAAAAAGCGCGCCGGTTTCGGTGATGTTCGTGCAGGCGCTTTGTTTTTTCTTCGGGGTGTGCCTGATGACGGCGGCCTTGGGCGTACTGGTGTTGCCCGTCCTCTTTTTCGACGGCGGTGCGGGGGTCATACGGATTGGTGCCGCAACGTTGATGGCGGCTGCGGGGGGATATCTCTTGTGGTTTGCCAGTCGCGGCGCAGTGACCGAGCTGCACATTGACACGCGCCTGAAAGAAATTCGCGAGGTTGCTTGCAACCGCTCAGGCAAGTCCACGACCGTTGCCGCGTATACATTCGACGAGATCGGAGGCATTTTTTTGGTGCCTGATCAGGAAGCAGACCAGATGCATTTATTGCTTGGTTATCTTGATACGCGTCAGACGATCGCAGTTGCCACTGGCACAGAGGCGCAGTTGCTGACCTTGCGTGATCGTTTGGTACGGGATCTTTTGGGGGAAGATGTTTTGGCGGGATCACCGCCAGCCTTGGGAAAGAGTGCGATGCCTGCCGCAGCACTTGGATCGTGAGTTACGTACAGGCGAACAAGTTCTGTTCATTTTTGAAGCTATGCACCGCCGAGCGATAGTCTAACTGACACCCATGCACACTTACATACATGGAGCTAGACTATGAAAACCCTTATCGCATCTGCGGCACTTGCTGCAGCGACACTCACGACGCCAGCCTTCGCAACCTCCACCGACTATGTTCTGGACGCCAGCCACAGCCAGATCGTTTTTTCCTACGAACACCTTGGCTATTCAACGACATACGGCATGTTCTCTGGCTTTGAAGGTCAGATTGCCTTCGATCAGGAAAATCCTGCTGCATCTTCGGTGAACGTGTCCTTTCCGGTCCGCGCGATGCTGACAGGGTGGGAAGCCCGCTTTGACCACTTCATGAGCGGTGATTTTTTTGCAGCGGCAGAAGATGAGATGGTAACATTCACATCGACATCAATCGAAGTGACCGGCGACGAGACTGCCCTGATTACCGGCGATCTGACGCTGAATGGTGTCACGAAAGCAGTCGTACTTGATGCCAAGCTCAATCAGGTTGGTGATCATCCAATGGAAGGAAAGCCATGGGCCGGCTTTGACGCAACGACAACGCTTTTGCGGTCCGACTTTGAAGTTGGTGCTTTTGCGCCCTTCGTCAGTGATGAAGTCGAGATCATGATTTCCATCGAAGCGATGCAGGCTGAATAAAACCAATCAAAGAACTTGTTATGCTTCAGGCCGCTTCCCCTTGCAGGGAAGCGGCCTTTTTCGTGCCTATCGTGTCGCCGTGAGTGCGATGTCGACGGTTACCGCAAAGTCGAGATTGGTTTCGTCGCTCATGCTTTGCCCGATGGCGAAGGTGCGGCGGTCGATCACCACGGACCCTTCCATCTGCGCCATGTCGTCAGCGAGTGTCAGCGTGAACGGCAGGCTGAGCGGCGCTGTCACATCTTTGATCGTCAGCGTCCCCTCGGCAATATAGCTGTCACCGTCAGGGATGATATCCGCGGCAAAAACGGCTGTCGGGAAGCTGTCTGCATGAAAGAAATCCGGCTCTAATGCGTTGCTTGTGACCGAGCCGATCTGGAGCGAGCCGATGGCGATGGTCGTTTCCACTGCCCCCAGAACGCCGGTCGCGTTTTCATCAAAGCTGATAGCAGAGGTCCAGTCGTTGAAGGTGCCTGTCACGGGGTTGCCGAACTGGGTGATCGTGAGGGCAATTTCGCCTTCGGTCACGGTCCATTCGGAAGTGACTGCGGCAAGGTCGGCTTGCGCTCTATCTGATTTTTCCGTGTAGAGACCTGCGGCTGAACCGACTGCCGTTGCCGCGATGTAGACAGCGACGGCTGCGACAGGTGCGACCAGGCTGCTGTGATGTATCCCGCTTGTTGCGATCGCGGGTCCGAACCACATCCGGCGCAAGGTGGCATCTTTGTCGATAAAATGGTGTTTGAGCGCCCCGGCAACGTGCAGCAGAATGGCACCCACCATGATCCTGCTAAAGACCCAGTGCAGACCTGCAAAGAGCTTTGCAACGCTTTCGTCATTGGGCACGAAGGGCAGATCCTGGCTGATCGGCAAAAGGAACGGCGCAAAGCCCTCTGTTGCGGCGTGATGAATCCAGCCGGTCAGGGGGACCGCAACGAGAGAAATATAGAGCAGCCAATGCACAAGGTCCGCCAGCCTCGTCTCGACCTTGCGTTCGGGATGCAAAGTGGCCGGTTTGGTTTGGGTCAGCGCCCAGATGATCCGCCCGAGGGCCACCGCAAAGATGATTACCCCCAGCGTTTTGTGAAACGAGAACAACTGCGCCTTGAACGCGAGTTGTTCGTTCGTCTCATAGGGTAGCCGGTTGGCGACAGCCCCCAGCGGGATGACCGTGAGGATCAAAAGGGCTGTGAGCCAGTGAAAGGTTTTTGTGACGGTGCCGTAGGTGGCGGCCTTTGTGCCGGACATGGCGAACTCCGATGTTGTTTCACACGTCAGGTAGCATGTCTGGATTGGGCGCAAAGACGATACTGTGTGCATAGGCGCGTTGGCTTTGTGCATGGGCGATCTGAAGGATGCGTGTCTGCTTGTGCGCGCGGGCGCGGCGCGGTAAGCGTCAGGCAACAAAAGGTAACAAAAGGGAGCGTTCCATGCGCGCATTTGTATTTCCCGGGCAGGGGGCACAGACCATCGGTATGGGCAAGGCGCTTGCCGCCGCCTATCCGGCGGCAAAAGCTGTCTTTGATGAGGTGGATGAAGCGTTGGCGCAGGATCTTTCGGGGTTGATCTGGGACGGCGACATTGAAGAGCTGACCCTGACGGCAAATGCGCAGCCTGCACTGATGGCCACATCCATGGCAGCGATGCGGGCGTTGGAAGCGGAAGGCGTGACGATAGAGGCTGCGGCTTTTGTGGCGGGCCATTCTTTGGGCGAATATTCTGCACTTGCTGCTGCCGGTTCGTTTTCCGTAGCTGATACGGCCCGTTTGCTGCGCGCCCGTGGTGCCGCCATGCAAGAGGCTGTGCCGGTTGGCGTGGGTGCTATGGCGGCGATACTGGGTCTTGATTTTGCAACGGTGCAAGACGTTGCAGCAGAAGCAGCCCAGGGCGAAGTGTGTCAGGCGGCGAATGACAACGACCCTGCGCAGGTGGTCGTGTCCGGACACAAAGCAGCCGTCGAGCGCGCCGTCGATATTGCCAAGGCAAAGGGTGCAAAACGTGCCCTTTTGCTGCCAGTCAGTGCGCCCTTCCACTGCAGCCTGATGCAGCCTGCTGGCGATGCGATGGCCCGCGCTTTGGCGGATGTCGAGATTGCAGACCCCAAGGTGCCCGTTGTCGCGAATGTGCGGGCCGAGGCCGTGTCGGACGGCGCGCAGATCAGTGCGCTTTTGGTTGAGCAGGTCACGGGCTCGGTGCGTTGGCGTGAAAGTGTGATCTACATGGCAGCCCAAGGTGTCACCGAGGTTTACGAGATTGGCGCGGGCAAGGCCCTGTCGGGAATGATCAAGCGTATTGACCGCGGGCTGGCGACGGCGGCAGTCGGTACGCCGGATGATGTGACCGCGGCGGTTGCCGCGATAAACGGATAAATAAAGAAGGGTTTGTAAATGTTTGATCTGAAAGGAAAGAATGCGTTGGTTACAGGTGCTTCCGGTGGCATCGGTGGGGCCATTGCGAAAGCCCTTTATGATGCAGGCGCAACTGTTGCCTTGTCTGGTACCCGCGTTGCGCCGCTTGAAGAGCTGGCGGCATCACTGGGAGAACGCGCGTATGTCCTGCCGTGCAATCTGAGTGATGCAGAGGCCGTGACTGCCCTGCCGAAACAGGCAGCCGAGGCGATGGGATCGGTCGATGTGCTGGTCAACAATGCAGGCATCACGCGCGACAATCTTTTCATGCGAATGTCGGATGAGGAGTGGTCGTCGGTTCTCGAAGTGAACCTGACGTCGACCATGCGCCTGTGCAAGGGTGTGATCCGCGGGATGATGAAATCCCGCTGGGGACGGATCGTGAATATCTCGTCCGTTGTCGGTGCGACCGGCAATCCCGGGCAGGCGAACTATGCGGCGTCCAAGGCGGGGATGGTGGGCATGTCCAAGTCGATCGCCTATGAGGTGGCCAGCCGCGGGATCACCGTGAATTGCGTGGCACCGGGCTTTATCACCACTGCGATGACCGATAAACTGACGGACGAGCAAAAGTCCGGTATTTTGACGCAAGTACCTGCGGGACGCATGGGAGAGGCCGAGGAAATCGCGGCGGCGGTGCTCTATCTTTCAAGCCCTGAGGCCGCTTATGTTACCGGTACGACCTTGCATGTGAACGGTGGTATGGCCATGATCTAGCAAGTCGTCACTTTCGATGGCCGAAAGCGTTTGCCAATGCGCTTTTCTCTGTTATAGGCCTCGCAGATTTGCTGAACAGCGCATGTGACGCTACGTCAAATGTTGTGCAGGTCAGATACGATTGTGGCCCGGTATGGGCGCATAGAAATGGGCGTAAGCCCGGTGAACAACGGGCCAAAGCCCACAGAAACGTAAGGATTTGATATGAGCGACGTTGCAGACCGCGTACGCAAGATTGTTGTTGAGCATCTTGGTGTTGAAGAAGACAAAGTGACGGAAGCTGCGTCCTTTATTGATGATCTGGGCGCTGACAGCCTGGACACTGTCGAGCTGGTTATGGCTTTTGAAGAAGAGTTCGGGATCGAAATCCCCGATGACGCTGCCGAGACCATCCAGACTTTCGGTGACGCTGTTAAGTTCATCGACGGTGCCAAGTAAGCCCTTCGACTGATTTTGCGACACGGCGCCTCTTGGGGCGCCGTTTTGCATTTCGCGGTTCAGATTCCGCGTCGCTGATATTCAGTTGTAGTTAGACATCCCCGTGCGATCCTTGCCGATCGCAATCGCCGCACTTGCCCCTCGCCCCGTCGCTGGGCTATCAGTGGCGCTAAATACGCCAAGAGGTGAGGGCATTATATGCGTCGTGTTGTTGTGACAGGTCTGGGGTTGGTCACGCCCCTTGCGGACGGTGTTGAAAAATCCTGGGAACGGATCTTGGATGGCCGGTCAGGTGCCGGGACGATTACCGGTTTTGATCCCAGCCGGTTGACCACACAGTACGCCTGCGAAGTGCCCTTGGGTGACGGATCAGACGGGACGTTCAACGCGGACATGTATCTGGACCCCAAGGAACAACGCAAGGTTGATACATTCATCATTTTCGGCATGGCAGCCGCGCAGCAGGCCATTGAGGATGCGGGCTGGACCCCAGAGGACCGTGAGGACCAAGAGCGCACAGGCGTGATGATCGGCTCTGGTATCGGTGGTTTGAATTCAATCGCGAATACCGCCGTTATGATGGCTGAAAAAGGCCCGCGCCGTGTGTCGCCTTTCTTTGTGCCCGGTGCGCTGATCAACCTGATTTCGGGTCAGGTTTCCATAAAATACGGCTTCCGTGGCCCCAACCACGCGGTTGTCACGGCCTGTTCGACCGGTGCCCATGCCATCGGTGATGCATCGCGGCTGATCCAGCATGGTGATGCCGATGTGATGATTGCCGGCGGTGCCGAGGCCGCGATTTGCGAATTGGGAATTGCCGGTTTCAACGCGTGCAAAGCGCTGAGCACAAAGCATAACGAAGATCCAACCAAAGCCAGCCGTCCGTGGGACAAAGACCGTGACGGGTTCGTAATGGGCGAGGGTGCGGGGATTGTCGTTCTTGAGGAGTACGAGCACGCGAAGGCCCGTGGTGCCAAGATTTATGCCGAAGTGCTGGGCTATGGGCTGAGCGGTGATGCCTATCACATCACGGCCCCACCACCCGATCACGAAGGCGCGGAGCGCGCGATGCGCGCGGCCTGCCGCAATGCGGGGATTGACCCTTCACACCGAGACCCGCATGATCCAGGGCCGGGAGCTCTCTCACCCCGAGGAACAGCGCCTCACCGAGGCGCTTCAGTCCGCACAGGACCA